>JBGSNS010000051.1:0-22569 GCA_041739515.1 Bdellovibrionota bacterium | reverse complement strand
CCGGCTTGTCCTTCGTAGCCTTGGCGTAGGAGGATGGTCCGCTTGATCGAGTTCTACCATGCGATCGTGCGGACCAGCGGTCCAAGAAAGGGACATCATCCCTACGCAATTCCCCTACTCAAATCCCGAGTATCTAGCCCTAAAAATTACTCCAACTATTTCAAACTTCTGCCGAAATATACTCTGATGGACGGGCCTTCCACGATCTCTGACTTATCCTCGCGACGTTTGCGCGAAGCGGTGAAGTACGTTTCTCGCGCTTGGCTGCCAGTTAATCAAGTAACGCTAAAGCATGCGATTTCGATGCTTAAAGGTGAGGGCGTCGATCGTCAGAACGTTCTAAACGAAATAAAAACCGATTTAGCGCTGTATTCATTTTTACTTAAACGACTCGGCGGCTTGAGTGCGGAAGGAGAATGGGAAGCGCTTCCTCCGCATGAGATCTTTCTGCGCCTTTCAGCCGAGCAGTGTCTCGATCTATTTTCCGTTCAACAGTCTGAATTCTCAGTGCACGATTTGGCGAATGTCAAAAATGTGCAGCTTAGTCAGGTTCGAAGGACCTTAATCTCTTGCAGCACGGCGGAGATTTTAGCCTCCAAGACCGAAATCGACCCAGACTTGGCGTTTGGCTGTGCTATAGCCCGTCAGTTAGGCCCGCTACTTGTGGCCTGGAATTATCAAAGCAGTGTTATTCGAGCACAACAAGCGAGTGAGTCCGGAGCTACTACGTTTGATGCAGAGCTTCAAAAGCTGCTTGGCTTTACTCCGGAGGCGCTCGGATTTGAATTGATCACATCTTGGTGCAAGAGCCCGGCCTTCTTGCAAGGAATTGGATTAAAAGCGATGGCAGAAGGACTGCCGATGCACGGTGAGGCGCTCACGCAAGGACGGGAAGTACTTAAATTTTGCAAGATTGGAGAAAGCCTCGCCAAAGTATCGGAACCAGATCTTTATCCAAACGCGATGCGCGATTGGTTGGTAGTCGGAAAAGATCTCGATCGAGTATTAGGTGCACGGGGACCCGAGTTAATCAAATCACGAATAGATCAGCTTTTTCCGCACTATGTTGATCTCGCTCCTCAACTATTTAACAAGGACATCTCCCCAGAGAAGCTCGCAAAGCAAAGTAATCTTGAATTTTGCAGAAAGTTATTGAACGAGAATCAGTATATTAATAAGTGTAAGCCCGAGCTCAAGAAACTCTTCGCCTCAGTTTATGAGAAAGTGTTGCAACACGAAGCTTCAATGGCTGCGGTATCTGATCTTGTTGCGAACGTAATTCCCAAAACCGGGTTTATTAATGGTTGCATCTATTTGTTAGACTCGAAAAAAATGATTTTGGTTCCGCGGTTAAAAATAGGCGAGAACAATCTAACGGCCTATAAACCTGTAAGCTGCTCGTGTGGTGGCGAGAAGGCTCATCCTGTTTCAGAAGCGTTTCACTGCTCGTTTCCATTTAGGCAAGAGCGAGTGATTCTAAACGGGGAAATTGTTTCACACATTACCGGTAAGTTCGGATCGAACGACAAGATAGGAGTGCTACATTTAGAATTCAATGATGAAGGCCTAACCGAAGCGTCGTCTGACGACAAGCTTACGTGTTTTAAAGCATTGCGGCAGGCGTTGGGCGACTCGCTAGCTTTGCGGTGAAACCCGCCTATAGAGTTTTAGATTCGTATTGCAAGACGCAACTTCCGATACGCGCTTGGCTTGAAGCGGACAGCTTGATTCGAGTGAGATGAAGTCGGCCAGATTTGTAACGCTGAGAAATCGTAATAGTCTTCTCCTTAAATTCAAGCTGCCATTCGGTCGATGAGGCTGGGTCTAAGCGCAGACTCTCCGTTCCGTCCGCGTAGCATGAAATCGTTCTGGTTTCTGGCGGCACAATCAACTCACGCTCAAGAAACGGAAGCTTGCTACAGTCTAGCGATAGGAGTTTGTTACCTGCGGTATCTTTTGCGAGGATCGATAATCCATCCGGGAGTGGATGCGGCAGAACGAGCTCCGCTGAGACGAAGATTCGTGATAGCTCAGGGAATTTACACAACGATACGAGACCCGGTTCACTTGGAAAACTTCTTACGGCGCGAGGAAGCTCACGCATGATTTTTGTTTGTTGGCCTGAATAGCCGTTGATTGCTACGTGAGGACTGCCGGTTAGCCAGTTTAAGAAAAGTGCTTGGCGGGATGCAAAGTCGGTCCAGCTTGCAGGCGCACCTTTCTGGTCTAGGGTATCGGTGAAGGGGAGCGCGATAATTACAGCTCGTTCTGAGGAGGCGACAAATTCTCTGAGCGCCTCTGGTACAGGTGGAAGCGCTTGGGATGGCTGCAGTCTCATGGAGCCTTCCACCCAGATACCAATAATCAAAAACGGAACGAGAAAAACTAGATACTGAGAGCTTGGAAGTTTGAGCCCTACGCCCAATCCAGCCAATGTACAGAGTGCTAACACGCAAACGATCGCGCACCTCGAAACTGCCCTTATCGCGGATGCTCCCGGTACGACTGAATGAACAGCAGCCCACGGCCCAAGTGCTAACTGACCTTTTTCCGGATTGCCTAAAGGGCCTAAGGTCAAAGTCCAAAACACGACCGCTAAGAGGATGATCGCAAACAATAACGATCGATGGGTAACGCCTACAAAACCTCGCTTAGATTCAACTTTCCTTAAGACGAAACCCAAACCAATAGACGCAAGAAGTAGGCTCCAACATCCAACAGCTGTCATGAGTCGATATTCGTACGGTGATGGTGCTGAAAGAGAAGCTATCGATAATACGCTTACCGCAGTGAAAGTAGCGACTAGACCACACAAGGCGACTCGCAAACCTTTCGAACGGGAGATTCGCCCCGCACTCAATACGGCCAATGCGATAACTATGAATCCAGGAAACAAAAATGCTTCACCGGTACCCCATCTACTTAAAAAACCAAATATTAGAGAGTTGTCCGGAACACCGAGCCACGAGCGAGCATTAGCTGAAAAATAATGCGACTCATACAATCCACGCTCACCGAAAAGTTGGATGGTTTTAAAGTACGGCATTAAGAACGGAGCCAAGAGTGGTGAAAGGATCGCCCCGCCTAGCAGCGTTCGAAAATTAGCGCGCCTTAAAATTGCCCACGGCTTTACAACCAAGATGCCGAAGCTAAGAACTGCCCACATCATAACTAAAAATATCGCGTAGTACGCGGTGGTAGCGAATGCACCGATTACCAGCAGCGAAGCGAGTGCGCCGGTAACCACGGATGGTCGATGAAGGGCACACAGAAACAAATACAGTCCAGCTGTGAGGAAAACGTGGAACAGAAGCTGCGGATGCCCAACCTGTAATCCCCAGTAGCACCAACTTAGCCAAGCAACAGCCGATATCATTCCCGCGGATGTAGCTCCGCTTATACGAGTGACGGAGAGCCAAATGAAGAAACCGGAAGCAGCGTAAGCACTAAGAATAATTACGTTGTAAGCAAGAGGCTCAGAAAGCCCGCACCAGACTAGGAGATACCCGAGTGCTCCGGGAAGAATAAAGTTATCGCTCCAAGCAAGCGTTCCCACATACGGATAGAATCCGTTGGTTTCAAACCAAGGAGCGCTAAATAGATGATGAACGTGATACCGAAACAACCAGACGTAAAGGCCGTTATCTCCTTCGATGCCACCTAAATATTGTTCTTCAGGTACGGGAATCCAAGGTAAAAATCTAGCAAGAGTCACAAGAATGACGAGAAGAGCCGCTATGATAATCTGCACGGGAGAAACCCGCGCGAAGGGGATAATAGGATTTTGTATCGAAGTGGAAGACTCCATTTAACCTACGGCAAGGTATCAGCGTATGGTTATGGCGGCCAGGTAATATTCGAAAAGGCTCAATTAATAAGCTTTACGAGCGCATAAAATAGGTTAGCAGCGCTTTCGCAATATGGAGTCTGCATTCTGCTTGATCAAAAACTATTGAGTTCTTCGAATCCATCACGGAGTCCGATACCTCTTCTCCGCGATGAGCCGGCAAACAGTGCATGAATTTGGCGTTTGGTTTGGCCAGTCTAAGCAATTGATCCGTTATCTTAAATCTTTCGAACGCTTTTAAGCGCTTTGCTGTTTCATCTTCCTGTCCCATCGACACAAACGTGTCGGTATAGACAACATCCGCGCCGGCTACTGCAACGCCTGGATCGTTGGTAAAAATAATCGAACTACCAAGCCGCTTAGAAATGGCTAGCGCGTATTCTCTGTCCTCAAGCGGAATCTCGTATCCAGTAGGGCTTGCGATTTGAAAATTTATTCCTGCCAACGCGCAGATTCCCATCAACGAAGTAGCTACGTTGTTGCCGTCTCCAACGAAGCTAACCGTAAGATTCTTTGGCAGGATTTTTGGAAAATGCCATTTAATAGCCATTAAATCAGCTAAACTTTGGGTTGGGTGATGTCTATCGCAAAGTAAATTGACCACCGGAACGTTTACGGAGTTAGCAATTTGCTCAATGACGGAGTGGCTATAGACGCGCGCTAGAATAATATCAGAAAATCGCTCTAAGTTGCGTCCGATGTCAGGAATTGATTCCCGTCCAGATTGATTTCCGCCGCTGGCTAGGATCTGATTACTTGAAAGAAAAACAGGCGTGCCCTCAAGAGCGCTCGTTGCTACCTCAAACGCTACTTTGGTGCGTAGAGAAGGTTTTTCAAAAATCATCGCAACGACAGCACCGCGCGGAATAATGCCCGTATGTATCCTTTCGCCACGCTCCCGACGAACCTTAAAATCGTGCGCAAGAGACATAAGCTCATCGAGCACTTCAGGTGATAAGTCGCTTACGGATCGTAAATGCTTCATCGCTTTTCCATCCATATAAGGAAGTCCTAAATCGTTTCCTTAATTTGACCCGATGTAGATAGAACTCGTGCGCTGACCCCAAGAATACTTAGCAAGCCTTCAGAGTCTGAGTGATTGTACGTTCCGATAGCTTCCATCGAAGCGTTTGCTTCAGAGTAGATGGAATGCGGAACATCTAGCGCTGCTACGAATCGCACCGCGCCTTTATATAGCGACAACTTGAGCGTTCCGGTGACCAAACGACTCGACTCTGAAATTCCCGCAAGCGCCATCTGTGTACACAAGTCGTACCAGTAACCTTGGTAGATCTGCTTCGAGACGGTTCGAGAAAGTTGATCAAAGTGTTCTCGGGCTCTGCGATCCAAAACTAACTCCAGTAGGAATCCGTATGCGCTGCCCAAAATTTCCATACCAGGTGCCTCATATACACCGCGGCTCTTAATTCCTACAAAACGGTTCTCAACTAAATGTGTCGCAATTCCAACTCCGTGTCGTCCCCCGATCTGATTGGCTTTAAGAATTATATCTAAAATGGAGAGCTTCTCGCCATTTATTGAAACAGGAGTTCCGTTCTCAAATCTAACTGAAATTTCTTCGGGAGAATCAGGTGCATTGGTCGCATGAACACCCATGCCCGGGGTGATGAAACTTGGGGGCGTCTCGAGTGATTCGAGCTTACCGGCCTCATGAGTAAGTCCGAGCATATTTGCATCAGTTGAATACGGAGATTCTTTCGATGCTGTAATCGGCAGTTTATGCTTCTCGCAGAACTCAATCATTTCGGCGCGACCACCAAATTGCTGAATAAACTCCGGATCGCGCCATGGAGCATAAACCTCAACATTTGGAGCGAGCATGTTGGCAGCGAGTTGAAACCGAACCTGATCGTTTCCCCGCCCAGTGCATCCGTGACTCAAAATAGAAATTCCCCGTTGTTTCATCTCCTTTAAGATCGCGTGAGTAGTGACATAGCGAGCGATCCCTGTCGTATTCCAATACCTTCCCTCATACCAGGCCTGAGCTTGAATTACGGAGAGCCCAGCGGCTGCTAGCTCGTTTCGGCAATCAAGCAACACGTGCTCAATCGCTCCCGCTGCGCGCATTCGCACACCGATTGCACTCATATCCTTTTCATCAGGCTGAGCGAAATTAACAGTTACCGCTACGACCTTGACGTTATGATCGGTAAACCAACGTGTCGCGGTGCAACTATCTAGACCACCGGAAGCTGCGAAGGCGATTGTTTTTCCGCTGAGTTCTGAAATATTCATTGTTTATCCTCCACTCTCCCCTTTTTGGACCCCTGGCACGTGCGCTGTTAACAGTAAGGGTGAAATGGGTCCAAAAAGGGGAGAGTCCTCTTTACCACCAAACATCCGTGGAATACACCATCTAGGCAGGCGAGGTAATACCGAAGAGAATTGTTAAAATGAAAATAAAAAGGCAAAGAAGCAGGCGTCTGTGGGCAAAATCGGGAGAGGTTACCGATGAGGTAATGCAGCGGCTAACAGTTGGAGAGGACCCGATCCTCGATTCCGCACTGGTCGTTCATGACTGCGTGGGATCCGCAGCGCATGCTCGGATGCTTGCAAAGTGTGGGCATCTTTCCAAACCGGAGCTTAGAAAACTTCTCATCGGTCTTCGAAAAATCTTCAAGTTAGGGAAAATCGGAAAATTCAATATTCCCGCAGCGCTTGAGGATGTTCACACAGCGATCGAAACTCGCCTCGTGTCACAGTTTGGAGAGGCCGGATTACGGATTCATACTGCTCGCTCACGAAACGACCAAGTAATGCTCGCGATGCGATTATTTTTACGAACTGAGCTCCTAAATAGACTAGCTAGCACACTAGAACTGCTAGATATCGTGCAGGTAAAATTCCAGGCGCTAAAGGATGTTCCGCTGCCAGGATACACTCATATGCAGCCAGCGATGCCATCAAGCGTGGGAATGTGGTTACACGCCCTGTATGAGGAACTACTCGTAATCGTGCAGCGCGGACTTTCGTTGCTTGAGGATCTAGACGTCTCTCCTTTGGGTGGAGCAGCGGGTTTTGGAGTTTCGATCAAAACCGACCCAGCTTTCGTGGCAAATATTTTGAAATTTAAGCAGCATTACAGAAGCCCGATTCAGGCCAATAACTCTAGAGGGCGCGAGGAGCTTCACGCGTTGCAGTGGATTACAACTGCTGGGGCCGTGATGGAGAAGTTTGTATGGGACATGCTGCTATACTGCTCACGCGAATTCGGCTTCTTTGCGCTCCCGAATAAACTCACTACCGGCTCGTCGATTATGCCTCAAAAGCGCAATCCGGATTTGCTTGAACTGACCCGCAGCCGCTGCGCACGGCTGCGAGGTTACGAGACGGAGCTTGCGTGGATTATCGGCAAACTTCCCACCAGCTATCATCGAGACCTACAACTTACTAAACGGCCTGTGATGCAAGCACTTAAGGATTTTTCCGAGATCCTAGAGATGATGAAACTGTCGCTCAAGGGCTTCACCGTCAATCGCAAACGTCTTGAAGCCGCGATGCACACCGATCTTTACGCCACCTACGATGCTTACCGACAGGTCAAGCTCGGACAGCCGTTTCGCGAAGCGTACCGAGTCGTCGCAAAGAGAGTCGTTGATGGAACTCTTGATCCGAAAGCATTACAACGAGATTTTGCGCCAATTCAGAAGTTGGTTGTTTCTGGGATGAGGGAAGCTAATCGAGAGGTGAAGAAGCTTGCAGTCCGAGTGGCCGAGCGTCAGCGGACTTTAGCGAAGCTGCCTGACACGGTTTTTAACTAATGCGCTCAATCGATCTGCAACAAGAGGTGTGCGAGACGATTAAAGGCGAGCCACTAATCATAGTATGTTCTGAATATCCCGGGCGCCGTGAAGAATTCTGACAATTTCGATGTGCTCTGATGTGTCGCGATAAAAGATTACGTAGTTTCCTACTGAGAAGCCACGTACGTTTGGCTGGAGGTTATCACGGGAACGTCCGATCGAGGGTTGTTCAGCCAGAGAGAGAAACTTTGAAAGAAGCATATCATGGAAGCGATCGGCAGCATCTGGATTGTCTTCAGCGATGAACAACCAGATCTCATCAAGATCGATTTGAGCTTGGGAGGAGATGCGAAATTGCTTCACGCAGCACGGACTTTCTTTGAGGCAAGCTTCTTGCGTCCGCGGGTCTTACTGTCTTCAAAGGCAGCGCTCAGGGATTTTTCATCATGTGTTTCAAAGTGCCCAGTTTCGAGATCTTTTAAGCCTTGGTCTATCTCAGTACGAAGTTGAGAACGGCGGTGAGTGCGAAGTTCTTCACGCTCTTTGAGAAGCCGCAGGGCCTCTCGAACAACCTCGCTTTGAGACTGATAAAGACCGCCCTCTAGTAGCTCAGCGATGAAACGATCAAAGGTTTCTCCAAGATTTACATTCATAAGGCCTTCTCGAGAGTTTAGACTCAATACAAAAACATCGTACCATAATTGTCAATAACTGACAATTATTGTTAATTTAACCACGGCTAGAAACCGAAAAATTGTAAGCCTGTTTCTCGGTGCCGAATTATCGGAACAAAAGGCTGATTTTTCAGATAGTTAACTGAGTTGATATACACGATGTGCATTTGTACGCCGTTTGCACATCGCCGGAAAAAGTACTGAGTGAAAGTGCTCCGAATCGCCTGGTATGCCGCCAATAATGAGCGGACCCGTTCCTCTGGTTACAATGGGATAGGCGGAGCCGCCTGACTTACAGAGTCGCCCACGGCATTTTCAATAACGTAGCGCCCAATAATACTACCCCACGGCGTATCGGGTCTCTGTTGCGCTAGTTCCGCAGGACTTCCGGAGAAGACAACTTCTCCACCACCAGCAGCTGGTCCGAATTCGATTAAGTAATCTGAGCCTAGCAGCACTTCCGGGTCGTGCTCGATAACGATGACGGAATTGCCGCGAACGATTAATTCTCGCAGCGCCTTCATTAATTTCGCTACATCGGCTTTGTGCAACCCGGTGGTTGGTTCATCAAGCACGTATAGCGAATGACCAGCGCGCTCCGCCCATAGCTCCGTCACTAATTTAATTCGTTGGCATTCACCGCCGGAGAGCGTCGTAGATGGTTGGCCTAAGGCTAAATATCCAATCCCTAGATCGCAAGCTAATCGTACTGGGCCTAGAATCTTTCGATGATTCGCAAATTTACTCTTTGCTTCTTCAAACGTAAGCTTGAGAGCATCAGCGATTGAGATTCCCTGATACAGAACTGACTCGACCTCGTCTCGATACCGCCTCCCGCGACACGTTTCACAAGTTACCGAGGCATCAGGCAGGAAATTCATTTCAAGCTTTATCGCACCTAGACCACCACACTCCGGGCAGCGACCTTTGCCGGTATTGTAACTAAAGTGGCTTGGTTCGTAGCCGCGCGCTTTAGCTTCCAATGACAGAGCGAATACTTTTCTGATCTCGTCAAAGATTCCTAAGTACGACGCTGGAGTTGAGCGAGAATTAGCTCCTATCGGCTGTTGATCCACGTAGATCACACGCTCAAGCGGCAGCGTAGACTTCAGAGCGTGCTCTCCTAAAGTAACGACTCCGCGTGATTCACTCCCATTAATTGCGGTTTGAGCGAGAATAGAATTAACAAATGTGCTCTTTCCTGCACCGGAAACTCCGCACACCGTAACGAATGATTTTAACGGTATGGTTAGCGAGAGTGGTTTGACACAATGCAGGCCAGGGGAGGTTACCGTTACGTGTTCATCGCTGATTAACATCGAGCTCGATGTTGCCTTAGGAGTGTATTTCTTTCGCAACGCTTCAGCGGTAGGGGTCTGGCCTTCCGAGATCATGCTTGAAACTGCATTGGAGAATACAACTTCTCCGCCATCCTTGCCGCCTCCAGGGCCGATCTCGATAACGTGCTCGCATTGTTCGATCGTCTCCGGGTCGTGCTCGATGATGATGACGGAATTCCCCTTTTCGCACACGGAGCTGATTCGTTTCATCACCTTTTCGTTATCGAGCGGATGTAGTCCAGCACTCGGCTCATCAAAGATATAGATCGCGCCGGTTAGCGGACTTCCCATCGCAGCTGCCAGGCGCAATCGCTGAAACTCTCCACCGGACAACGTGGCGCAGTCTCTATTTAAAGGGAGATATTCAAGACCTACGGAGCTAACGGTTTGAAGTCGACTGGTTAGCTCTCGCAGAATCGGAGTTGCAACAGCTGATTCCTGGGCTGACCACTTGTATAGCGCTATACGACGGCAAAGATCCTCAGAGGTCAGATTTGCGAGCGCAGCGATCGTCTCTCCGCCTAGACGCACGTTTCGTCCTGAGGAATTTAGCCTAGACCCCTCGCAGGTAGCGCAAATACTCCCTTTGGCGTTAATTCCCGTTCCACCACATTTCTCACACCGCCCACGAGTCGAATGAAACGAGAGATCTTCTGGGTCCGGTTTAAAGAACCCGCGTTTACAAACAGGACACGTTCGATCGGTGCTAAAGATGATCTCTGACCCGGTGTTCGGAATTGCAATTAGGGTACCACCAGAAAGTGTTAATCCTTGAGCTACAACTTCAGCTGCCAAGTCTGACGGAACCGTTTCAGGATTAAACTTCGCCAATACGTAATCGATGGAGTGTGCTTTCGTTTTTTGTAGCCCACCTTCAACCGAGATCGTGTGAGGATTCAAGAACACTCCGTCGACCCGAACTTGAGAAAACTCCGCTGCAACAGCGCGCGCTAAAATCTCTCTGTGGGTTCCTTTCTTCTGTTTAACTATTGGCGCTAAAAGCCGCACTTGAGAGGCTTTAATTTTCCTAAGCTCTGCTACAATCTCTTGCGCTGATAATGGTGCGATTCGTTCGCTTGGATGGTCCGGACAGTGTTGGACTCCAATTTTTGCAAACAGTAAGCGCAAAAAGTTATACGCCTCGGACATCGTGCCGACCGTCGATAACTTACCCGGTTGAAACGTGTGTTGGTACACACAGATCGCTGGTTTAACGTTTTCTATATGGTCGATATCTGGGCGAGTCAGCTCCTGAACGAATTGCCTGGCGTATGGAGAGAGACAATCTAAGTACCGGCGTTGCCCCTCTGCGTAGATAATATCTTTAGCGATACTCGATTTCCCGGAACCAGACACACCGGTTAAAGCCACGAGTTTTTCAAGCGGAACTGAGACGTCGATATTTTTTAGATTATGATGTCGTGCGCCGTAAATATCGATGCTCTGCCCGCCGACCGCGTCTTTCCCTCGCTTAGTTGGAGTTCTGACTTTGCGCTTTGCCGGTGTTGTTGCATCGCTAACGAATCGGCGAAGAAACCGCGATGTTTCAGATTTTACCTCGCTCTCCTTTTTTAGAAAATCTGCAACCGACCCTTCAAGCATCATTCTACCTCCGCCCTCTCCTCCCTCAGGCCCTAGGTCGATTAGCCAATCAGCGGATAAAATAAGTTGTAAGTTATGTTCGATGCAGAGAACTGAGTGCCCCTGATCACGAACCGTTTCAAAGAGCGCCACTAACTTCTTTATATCGTACGGATGAAGTCCTGTTGTGGGCTCATCGAAGATAAAAAGATTGTGTCCGGTGCGTTTCTGTAAATACGGCACCAACTTTAGGCGCTGGGCTTCGCCACCGGAAAGCTCGCTAAGAGAATGACCCAACGTCAAATGACCGAGCCCCAAGAGCCCAAGCGTTCTTGCGGGGCCAGAGATAGCTGTATCGTGCTCGAAAAAATCCGTTGCCTCATCAACCGTTAGAGCTAAAAGCTCGTGAGCGTTACGATCTCGATATTTTACGGAAAGCACGTGAGCTTGAAATCGTTGCCCTAGGCAGTGTTCGCACGGGATATAGACATCAGACAGAAACTGCATGTCTTCCCGAATAAATCCCGCTCCGGAGCAGTTATTACACCGCCCACCATCAACGTTAAAAGAAAACGAAGATTTACTAAGCGCCAGAGATTGCGCCGCATTGGTCCCAGCCAGCAAATCTCTAACCTTATCCCACATGCCGGTATACGTAGCGATGTTAGCGCGCGGACTTTTCGCTAACGGTGATTGATCAACGAATAGCACTTCATCCAGCTTATCTAGTCCTTCAACCAAATTGTTATCGGTATCCGGAGGCATCCCGATTTTATGTTGATACGCAGCGCGCATTAACACTTCACTTACGAAGGTGCTCTTTCCTGAACCGGATACGCCTGTAAGACACACGAATTGTTTCAGGGGAATTTTAAACGAGAGATTTTTAAGATTTCTAGCGGTCGCATTTTTGATCGTGAGCGAATTCGCATAGGTAAGCTTAGATGTAGAATCCGATTTTTCACTAACTTTCTTCGCAAACAGCGCCGGAACCGCTACTTTTAAGTCGATGCCATCCCACTGTTCTGTAGCGCCCAGAAAGACCACCTCGCCACCAGCTTTTCCAGCCCCAGGACCTACTTCTAAGACCTGTGTGCCGCTGCGAATTACGTCGAGATCGTGCTCCACGAGCATTACGGAATTCCCGATCTGATGCAGCGCTTGAACGGACTTAATCAACCGCTCAGTATCCCTAGCGTGCAAGCCAACTGACGGCTCATCCAAAACGAAGTGGGTAGACGTTAACTCAGATCCTAGTGCGGTGCTTAGATTTACTCGTTGCGTCTCGCCCCCAGAGAGTGTTCGGGATTGCCGGTCGAGCGTTAGGTATTCAAGTCCTAAGTCGACTAAGTATCTCAACCTAGCTAGAGTTGCCTGAAACATGTCGCGCACTTGGCGTGGAAGGTTTCGTTTTCGCTCTTCAAAGTACTGATTGAGCCACGAGTAAAGTTCCCCAGCCGGCGTCTGCATCGCAGACGCGATCGTGTGTCCGTCAACTAGGTAAGCAAGAGCGTCTTTGTTAAAACGCATTCCAGCGCATGCCGCACAATCAACGGGAGTGCGGTATTTAGCGAGAAATACCCGGACATGCATTTTGTATGCTTTGCCCTCAATCATCTTAAACCACGCGTTTACACCGCGAAAATCTTTGCCCTTATGATTGAAAATTAAATCTTGTACTTCGCTCGAGAGCTCGATCCACGGAGTGTTCATCGAGATTGAGTGTTCGGCACAAAAGGCCGTCAATTTGGTGCGCTCTTTTTTGGCTGCCTCTCCGGTCCAGCAATGAAGTGCCCCCTCTTTTATGGTCAGCATCGGGTTTGGAATGACCTTATTGCGATCGATTGAGAGTATTTTCCCAAACCCTCGACAATCAGCGCATGCTCCTAGTGGATGATTAAAGGAAAAAAGTGCAGGGCGCGGCTTCGCTACTTTCTTGCCACAACCGCTACACAGCGGAGTATTCGAATAGTCGCCAACCTCGTCTCCACAAATCAAAGTGCATGAACCGGACACAATAAACGCCTGCTCAATTGACTCAGCGATTCGTTTCGCTGCTGATGTAACAGCCCCCGGCTTTAAACGATCCAGCACTATTATTAATCGCTTATCAGCTGTTAGATGCGCAGGCTCAGCATCTTCAAGAGCAACGACAGATTTAGTATTTTGGTCGTATAAACGAGAGTATCCAAGGCTTTTAAGCCGCTCCTTCTCTCCACTAAACGAACGTTTTGCAAATTCAAACTTGGCTGCGACTAGTACAGTTTGATCTTTTTGCGAACTCTCAAGCGCAATCGCCGCGACCGCCGGAGCTTTCCAGATAACGATCTTTGTTTTGCAATCCGGACAAATCGGCTCACCGAATCCAGCCCACACGAGTTTTAAGTAATCATTTACGTTGGTCATTGAACCAACCGTCGAGCGCGAACTTAAAACTCTCGTGCGTTGTTGGATCGCTATCGCTGGCCGAACACTTTCAGCGCTATCTATCAACGGCCGCTTTACTTTATCGAGAAATTGTCTGACGTAAGGGGAAAACGTTTCGATGTATCGACGCTGTCCTTCAGCGTACACAGTATCAAAGGCGAGCGAAGATTTTCCCGAGCCCGATAGCCCCGTAACAACAACTAATTCGTCGTGCGGCACTTCAAACGAGATGTTCTTTAGGTTGTTTTCCCTAGCACCTGTTATCTTTAGCGGCTTATTCGTCACGACGAAAAATTGTAGCTCAAAACCGGGAAACAGAACACGTTAGCGCGCGTTATAGCGGACAGATTTTACGGGCTATAAAATCAGGGACCACCCCCCTTTGTGAGCCATCCGCGGGTGATTGGTCCCACATTTGAGCAACCGAACGCAGTAGCTGATGCTCGTCGTCGAATACCATAAGTTCAGCGTTAGGATTTCGCTCCTTAAACAACTCGCTCTGCTCGACACCGATGCTTGCATCGTGACGACCATGGATAACTAGACAAGGAATTTCTATCGGGACCGCGTAACTATCGTAGCGGGCTGCGTCCTCTACAATCATAAAGCTAAGGGGCAAATTATTATGACAGATAACCGCTTCGCGCGCGCTCTTCCATTTTTCAAAGTCTTTTAGCGACATCTCCTTATTCTTCTGAAAGTCAAACGCGGGAGCCAGCAAAATTAGTCCTACTATCTGTGAATTGTCTCGCAGTTGGTCGTAGGCATGCAGCGCGGTTAGTGCGCCAAAACTACTGCCCATTAGAACTACTCGCCTTTTGGGTTCGAGCTTGGCCAACTCGCGCACCACATCCGCTATCCCGCGACTAAGCGTCACGGAGGTAAAATCCGGCAGATTTAGGTCCGGTGCTAAGAAGGTCCAGTCTACGTTCTCGAATTGTTGACGAAAAAACTCAGCCTTCGCAGACTGTGGAGAAGACGCAAGCCCATGCAGATAGATAACGACTGGGGGCTTATCTTGTAGATGTTCGTTCATCACTGATCCCTGGGACCGCGAGGCGTCGCCTCGCAGTATTTTGCATACTTTGCGGAAACTCTGTTCAATCCGAAATCGACAATCAACGCTGCTTGCCTGTTTTGCATAAATTTGAAACTGCAAAGGGATTGAAGCGACTGCGAAGGGACCCTTCGCGGTCCCAGCACCCTAAACTATCCTTACTTTCCCTGATAGCTCACCAGAGCCCCTAGCTAAATTACCTTGCAGAATCTAACCTTGCGGGATGTCGAAGTCATTTCGTCGCAACGGATTTTTCAGGATATTTGCCTTCATCGCTGCGCTGCTATTCGTCATGACAGAAGTCACCGCGGAGCCACCAGGCGCGAAGACAAGCACCGACCAAAGCCCATGCGCCATAGTGCCCGGCATCGTAGCTCAAGTCGGCAAAATTAGAGGTTTAACTGCGAAGGGGCCGGTTCCTTGTTACGTGAAGAATAAGGAAGAAGTCGCTACAAGCCTAAAGGCGCTTGTTAAGGAGAAGATTCCGGAGAATCGTCTCGAATACGAAGGCACCGTTTACAAAGCAATCGGTCTGATTCCAGCGGACTTCGATTACGCCAAGGGATTGATTGAACTCTATGTCAGCCAGCTAGGAGGATACTACGATCCAGCGCACCGGTATTTCGTTATGGCTGGTTGGATTCCAGCTGCATTTCAAGTGCCGGTAGCTGCCCACGAATTAACCCATGCCCTACAAGACCAGTATTTCGATCTAAATACGTTTACGAGCCCAACTATAGATAACGGCGATACGTTGCTTGCTCGTTCCGCATTAATTGAAGGCGATGCTACCGCCGCGATGATGGATTTTGTCAGAAAGGGCTCCGGGCAAAAATCATTGGCTGACGAAAAAGATGTCTCAGCGATACTTCTGCAAAATCTAGCCGGTGGCGGGTTTTCACCAACCGTTTCTAAGTTTCCGCAATCGTTGCAGCTAACGCTTTATTTTCCGTATACCAGCGGCCTTCGATTTGCTCACGAGCTTTTGCGACGCGGAAAATATAAAGCGATCGACGCAGCTTTTAAGAATCCACCTGTATCAACCACTCAAATCCTACACCCGGAGAAATATTTCGATACGAACTATAAGGTAAAGGAAATCGACGACAATACATTAGCGCGTGGCTGTAAAATTCTTCACCGCGATACAATTGGTGAATTTATTATCTCGGCACTTTTGAGTCAGGATAACTCTGATAAATTGCTGGTGTCGCAAGCCGCAGCGGGTTGGGCAGGAGATAGAGTCCTCCTTACTGAGTGTGCTCACGGAACACGCATCGTTCGCTGGCGGACAGTTTGGGAAAGCGATTTAGATCGCACTCAGTTTCTTAATCTCTTTAAGCCAAACGGCGCCCTGCTCGAACCTCATGACGGATCCGATTACGTCTCTGAGTTTACCTGGACGACGCTCAACCCCCCCGGACCGCGGACCGCTGGTCCGCTTCTTGATTGAATTGGCCAGGACAAAAGAACTACCGAATTTAGTGATGGCATATCCCTATTTATGGTTTATAGTAAACCATAAACCATGACTAGCACCAAATCAAAGATAATAGAGCTGGCTACTAAGAATGCTGGAATATCCCCGATCGACCTAGTTCGTGCGCTTGGAATCTCAAACGTAGCTGTTCATAAGCATTTGCGAGAATTGGTAAGACAAGGGGTGCTGGAGAAGCGAGGTAAGCCACCTCGCGTATTGTATGTCCTGGCCTCAAATACTCCGATACCTGCACCTACTTCATTACCTGCAGAGTATGTTCGTGAGATTGAAAAGCATTTCATCTACTTCACTCCAACGGGGGAAGAACTAAATGGAGTAAGAGCTTTCCAAACTTTTCTCGAGCGCACCCAGCAGGATAAAGATCCCATCGCTCGGGCACGCGAGTATATTGAAATTCTAAATACCGCCGAACAATTTCGTGGTCGCCATGGTCTTATCGATAGCACCCAAAAAATCGTTAATACATTCGACCGTTGCTTTCTAGACAAGCTTTATTATTCAGATTTCTACAGTCTCCCCAAATACGGCAAAACACGTTTGGGGCAATTCATTCTGCATGGAAAAAGTGGACAGAACATAGATTTAATAAGATTGATCGCCAAAGAGACCGGGGCCCACATCAACTCAATAATTCAGCAACATAAAATCCAAGCCGTAGCATTTGCGCCGCATTCGATTCCGAGAAAAGTCCAATTCTTGAAGGAATATAAGGGAATTCTGAATCTCAACTTGCCAGAGATTAAACTGACGAAAGCTTTTAGTGGGGGCGTCCCAATAGCACAAAAATCCCTAAGCAAATTATCGGAACGCCTAGAAAACGCGCGACAAACAATCTTTTTATCAACCAGCGCCATTGATTACGAGAGAATACTGATAATTGACGATGCCGTGGGAAGTGGTGCCACCCTTAACGAAATTGCTAGAAAAATGTACTCAGAGAAGCGGCACCTGGTGGGATATGCGGTGGTCGGATCGTACAAAGGATTTGAGGTCATCAATGAGATTTAGTGGCCCGCTCCAGGAGTCACACCTGCACATATCGGCGCAAGCAATGCCGCAATGGCCGGAAGCTTCGCGCCTCCCACTCGCACGATCTCTCCGTTACTGCGAATAAAATACGCGCCGGATTTACTTGCATCTCGATGATCGAATGCCAGCGCAAAAGTTTCGCGCAGCTTTGTGTGACTCACAAGCCCTGCGTCACAAGAAACTATTCCCCCATCGAAATTTGCCACAATCGTCCTGTTTTGAGCTCTCATCTTTTTGATCCTCTTGGTTCTTGGCGTATTTGCCGCTTAGTAATCGACGACCGCGTTAGTTTGTTGCGATAAATCTTCCTCACCTGCTCCCGTTCTTCGCTAACGTCATCCAGCGCCTAACTATCTGATAATACTGGAAGCTAGTTCCCAGGGGATGGATTCATAGACCAAGTTTATGCAATTTAGTATGGGATATGCACAATAAATTGCATGTAGTACATCCCCCTGTTATACTCCGCTGGTGTATCAAGATTACCGAATAGACGAGCGAAAGTTACGAGCGGCCGTTGCCGCGAAAGGGTTTTCTAGCTTCGCAGAACTTCTCAAAACAGCAGCCCTGCATCGTAATTCTCTTAATGACTATATGGATGGAAGAAGATCCGTCTTTTCCGCCGTGACACGTAAGATCTGCGGAGTCTTAGATTGCGATCCACTCGCATTGCTCTCTAGACATGAACGAATATTTCTGGCGGATAAAACTGGCCAGGTGTTAAGAGAGTTGTTGGAGCGAATATCTCAATCAAATTCAGAGGTTTCTTTTTTTCTGCTTGGCTCTCGTGCCAAAGGTACGCAGCGAGATCTCTCAGATTGGGACGTCGCGGTTTCTGCTGGACGTTCCAAGCTACCAACCGATGAGTATCTGAGAATTAAATCAGCGGTCGAAGACGGGGTTGAAAACTTTCCCGTCGAAGTTGATGTAATTAATTTCGATCAAGCGCCGCAACAGTTTCTCGCTGATATCGATTATGAACCTGTATTTTTAGCTGGTAACGAAAGCTCATTTTCGTATGCTTTGGGAGTAATTTATGGCGCCCGCAAGAATTGAAAAAATCGGCAAAGCGATTACGAACCTTAAAGATGCTCTGCTTATGTATGATAACAGGAAAAAAATGGAGGAACTTCCGTTTTTAGCGCTGTGTAAGACCGTTGAGGTACTAATGGAGTACCTATGGAAAGAGTTTAAGCAGCGCGTTGAAGCAGAAGGGCTTTTCGCCGTATCCCCCAAGGAAGCTGTTCGACAGGCAGCCACAATCGGACTCATATCAGAGCCGGAACGATGGATAGCCATCATCTTGGCCCGCAATGATTCTGTGCATGATTATTTCGGAATTCCTGAAAAAGACTACGTAGAACTTGCCAGGGAATTACTTGTAAAGGCGCGAGCAATCGAATGGGATAAGCGGTCTCGCAATTGAGCTACGATACGCAGGTGATAGGTGACTTGCGCACAATTTTCGCTAAGCTGCACGCATGGTTCGACCTTATGTAATTACCATAGCGGGAGGAACCGCGAGCGGGAAAACGACTTTAGCGGAGAAGCTTCTAGGACAGCTCGGAGAGCGTGCCTCAACCCTATGCCTCGATTCCTATTATCGCGATCAAGCTGCCATCCCCGTATCGGAGCGGATCAAAGTTAATTACGATCACCCGGAATCAATCGAATTTTCTCTATTAATTCAGCATTTAATTGCACTGAAGGCCGGGCAAGCGGTTATCGTGCCAGTGTACAATTTTAGCCAACATACCCGTGATTTATCAGCATCCATTAAGGTTGAATCTCGCCCAGTAATCGTCGTGGAAGGCATTCTTTCGCTTTGGGAATCACAGATTCGTAATCTGTCAGATCTTAAAATCTTTGTAGATGCACCGCCAAATGTCAGGTTCGCCCGCAGACTTGAGCGGGATGTGCGGGAGCGAGGACGAACGGCGGAGAGCGTGACACAACAATGGGCCCAAACCGTCGAGCCGATGTACCAAAGTATTTGTGCCCCAACCCTCTCGTTTGCAGATCTCGTAAGCGACGGAACAAAGCCGATCGAAGAGACTCTCAAAAAAATTCTCGACAAGATACAGATTTAATCTTGTTAAACAGAGCCCATTGGCTTTATTAGGGATCTTGACTGTGTTAGCTGTAGGTTACGAGTTTTAAGACAATGGATAACCGTAAGGTTTTTAGCTAGTTAGCGGACTTTTAGATACTTCAGAGACGGCAACTGCTGACAAACGGTAGTTGATTGGTCCGGAGTATCGACCTGGCGTACCGATGTCGATGCGAAATCAGCATTCTCAGGAATCCGAATTAATAAGAGGAAAACCACCTCTCGGACGTTCTGCCACTGAGGTGGGGGCATATTACACCGGCATCGCTGCTGACGGTCGTCATAATCTTCCCTCTCACTGTAGACCTCCTAGACCAAACGGTCGTTTAGCTGAAAAATTTTCGACGTTCACCCCTCTTCTAAAGGACGTAGAGCAGGCCGTAATTGCGACCGAAAGTTTTCAGAGGCTGTATGGTGTTCAGCAGATGTCTTTCGGCTATGCGAGCGGCTCAAGGGGCGATCCTAAAAATTCAGCCCAGACCTTTCGACATTCACGTGGCATGCACAGCATGGGTGTTCACCAAGTGGCGGCCTTTCTCGCGGAAGAGAATAATTTGCCATCAAACGTAGCAACGGCGCTTCGTATAGCGGCTCTTGTTCACGATATCGGACACGTCCCATTTTCGCATTCAGGTGAGTATCTGCTTCAGAAGCAACCTCGTTTTAACGTTAATAGCAAACCATTCGATCACGATGAGTTTGCGTTTGAGCGAATACTTCACGGAGATATCGGGAAGGCGATTGATGAGTTTGGTGGTAAACACGGAGTAACCAAAGAGCTCATTGTCGCTATTTTAAAGGACGAGGTTGGGCTCGGCGCAGCGGTTAAGGAAGTTTGCGATCGCTTCGACTATTTGGCTAGAGATTTCGCAGGCACTAAATTTGCGCCAGCGGTTAAAGCAGACATAAAGGAAGTAACAGAGTGTTGCCTCGGGGCTAAGATTGAGATGCGTCCGGGAACAGATGTTCTCAACTTTAATCCATCAGATTTTACGCCGATTTTGAACGGCGAGCCGATTACTGGTGAGCGCCCTTCGTATTGGAAATTTCTTGCGTTACGGCAGATCCTGTTTCAGGAGTACTCGCTTCATCCTCAGGCACTGATGATTAATACGGTGCTCGAACTTGCTCTTACAGAAGCCTTTGAAAAAGGTAAGTTTTATGGCGTTGATTTTCGAACGCTAACCGATCGAGAGGCGATTCAGCGCTTTCTCCCGCGTGCGCGCCATTTATTCGAACCCGATAATAAAACATCGATCGATGAGCGGTATCAATCGGTTGGATTTTGCGATCTGAATCAAGTTAGGGATCATGACTGGATAACTTCCCATCGATTCGCTGAGAATATTAAACGAGATATATTAAAGAAGTTTCCAACGCTGAATAAATGGGATGTTTTTTTCTGCGCTACACCTCCGTACTCAAAGACGGTGACGCTTACTGTTCGCCGAGCGGATGGTGGCAGAGAAGTAGCGGTGGATACGTTTACGCCACGTCTTCAAGATCGCTGCGCATTTTTAGCTGTGAGCAAAAGCGTCTCACCGAAGCTCTCTGAGCAAGTTCAGCAGGAGTTCGCTATAATTATGGGCGATTATCTAAAAGCTGGACAACGCCTAAGAAGTGAGAACATTCTACCTAATCACGTTAATTTCCTGCTTTTCGTTGCGCTCCATGGAGCTAACTAAGCCGCGCTGATCGGCGTTCTGTTGCCCAAGCACGGATCTTCGATTTGCGGATTTTTTCTATACGCTGAGCTTGAAACGCCCTTTCGTTCGTCGATGGAATGAGTCTTCTGATAAGCGTAGAGACCGATAGGCGCATAAACCCTGAGAATCTACGTGTAACTCATTAAAAAAACACAAGAATTGGAGCTATAACGAATAAGTCGAAAGTATTATCTATATCCTAAATCAGCTAGCAGACGGCTTGCCCAGGGAAATCTTTGCGTAGAGATGGTGCAGCCGATACACTTACGTCTTCGAATTTTAAGATGTTTCTTATGCTGCCTGCATTTCGTCACGACCCACTGAAGGCCGATCTACCGGATCAATTGGCTGGCCACGAGCGTCTTGCATCAACTAGTTTTGTCTTCCCAAGAAGCGATACACAGCAGCCCCGTATAGTTAATCTGGGAGGCAGTCGATCGGGCATAGTGTACAACTCTCCGAATCAGAGCAGTGAACTGGCCCATCATCTTGCAATTTTGCGGGTGCTGGCAGCAGCCTTGTCACCCCGGCTTGAAACGGTGCGGCTACCTGAAGGTGATGTTGTCGGATTGGTGTATTCTCGTCCTGACAGCGAGATGTCTTTGTATAGCCGTATAGTCAAAGGAGAAGCGCTTCGCGACACAGATCTAAGGGCAGTGGCAAGGTTAATCGCCGAATTTCATTTTCATGATGTAGCCTGCCCCGTTGCCCAGACCAATTTGGGTGAACTGCTTCGACAAAAAATCGTTGTCGAGACGAGAAGAGCGCTATTCGATTATCTTAGTGCTGAGGGCCTTGAGACAGACACCGCGAGATGGTGGTTTGATCGCATAAATGGCCACCTACTTTTTCATCGAGACAGAATTACCGAAGCTGCGACGGCGTTACGTGAACCGATTGTTGGATACTGCGACTTAGAACTTAAGAATATCGTTGCGCTACCCAAGGACAAGATCGCTATTGTGGACCTAGACCTGATCCCAGGGAATTTTGTTCGTACTCGCAGAATGGATGCGGGCGTGTTGCGCGCCGAACTCGAGGTGTGCGGACGCCCGCAGGAAGCTGGCGTATACTGGAGAGCCTACGACAGAGCTTACTGTGAGCGTCTTAAGCAACGCGGGGAATACTATGAACTGGGCTCTGATGTTGCTATCGGAGTTGCCGCAATCGACACTTGCGCTCTGTTCCAGCGTTACGTCATGGCCTACAAAGCTGCTTTTATAGCGAAAGACACCGTCTCGCGCCTACACGTCGAGGGTTTGATTAATACGTTGTTAAATGGGCTTGATAAGTAAAAGTCGTTTGTGGAACTTAATAGAGTCGTCAAACGGCCCTAGACCTAACTCCTCCAATACCATCTTAGTAATAGCCGATCTTTCTGCCTAATAGATGTCCCTCTTGCCTCATAATTGATGTCCTCGAAAATTATGGCGAGAATTTTGAAACGGTGCTGTCAGTATCTGGAAAATTCTGAAATTGGTTACGATGTTTTAGCGTATCCCCCTCGGGGTTGGGAGGGGGCGAGCACTGGGG
>JBGSNS010000321.1:0-2778 GCA_041739515.1 Bdellovibrionota bacterium | reverse complement strand
CGACGCTCTGGTAGGTGATAGTAAGGTCACGCTCGGGATGCCGGACAAGTTCGATATTGTCTTTGCGGCAAAGATTCCAGCCGCGAGTGCGAAAAAGGGCACGAACATTCCGTGTGCCGTGAATGTAGGCGAATTGACCCGTAGCAGAAATGGGATCATTATCAACAGCGTCAGCCCGCGCGCCGACGACTTCTTTGACGATTTGGATGAGCTGATCGCGCGTAACGCCAAAGGTTTCGCTCAGGCGAGCGTCAACTGTCCATTCCTCGTTGTAGATACGCGCCAAACCCATGCGGAAACCCCTCGATAATATTTTCGACCTCAATCGTGGTGGAAAAACTTATCGCCGTCAAGTAAATTCGTGCAATTGGTGGATTTCAGTCATCACGCCGCGTAGCGGCCGTCTGCCAGCTTCCGTGCCTGACCAATGGCCGTCAGCGCGTCCAGCACTGGGGTAACACCTTTTGCATTTGTGCCTTGAATGGCTCGGGCAATATCGCGGGGATGCTGTGGGATAGGCGCTGCGGCAAGGAAGGCGGCGACGGCGCTGACTTGTTCGGCCAAAGTTTTGGGCCAGGGGATGATGGCTGCGGGCGCGGCAACTGGAGCATCGCCAAGGTCGAGCGTGGCGTTGACTTGCGGGGCCGTGGCACCGGGGGACTGGAATTCGGGGCGAAGCCAACGGATCACGCCCTTTGCCTCTTCGGCGGCACGGGTCTTGTTGAGTGCAACCAATCGCGTGAGGATGTTTTCATCACTCAGGTCAGCGGGCCAGCCATAGGCTTCGGCGACGGCGGCGTCTATGGCGTCGTGATGCTGGCGGATCAGCGTCACCAATCCGCGATCATGAATGTCGCGCTCCTTTTCGGTCAACGCGCGGCCTACTTTCAACGCCTCCAGCACATTATAAAGACCAGTCAGTGTCAGGTCTTCATGCGCAGCCAGCACCTGTTTGCGCAAGGCGTCAAGCGCTTCGGCCTTGTCACGGATGCGGGCTTTAAGGGTCTCGGGGACGTCTGCTGGAAAGGGGAATTTATCGAAGCAGGTCGTATGGTTGTAGATCAAATCATTTCCGACACCTTGGCGTCCACCCGTCGCGGCAGCCCAAACAAGGTGAAAATGACTACTCAAGATACCTAGGTCAAATGCCTCCGCGAGGGCTATCACGCGCAGCTTTTGATCAGGTAATATCTTCACATCTAGGAAGGAAAACACTCTAAATTTGGCGGTTTCAGTGGTCGCGATGAACCGCGACAGACCTTCAAACGCGACCCTCATGTCAACACGTGATTCACCAAATCTCCACCAAAACTGCCGGTGATTATCTCGTTCAGCACCAAGCCTATGAGGTCGGACTTCATCCCAGAGAAATTGGTAGGTTGCGGGATAATCAGAACGAAGTTTGGCTTCATCCAAGGCACCAATGTCGATAATGTGCGAAGCCTTGACGTTGTCTGTTAGGTCGCTTCCACCGAGATATTGCCGAATGTATGACGTTCCGTGAAGTTCTTTGAACAACGAAGACTGGGCTTGCGGATCAACTCGAAATCCAACGCCAACGGGAATGACTCCCATAAACGATAAGCGGCGATTTGATTTCAGGTCAGCGGCTACACTGGTATCGGAACCAATGCTTAGATCAGCATTGATCACGCCACGAGCCTCGCGAAAACTAATCAGCGCGTTTCCATCGGATTGCCGTATTTCAGACGTCACAGTCTTGAACATTCCGATCTTTGTTTCCGCATCGCAAACGGTCATCGCGACTCGAACGGCAGCATTGGTTTCATTATCTCGCCAAGGATGGTCAGGGATCGCAAACGCGACAAAAAGCGGTGGCTTTGAAGCTTTATGCTTGTTTACAATTTTCCGGTTTGTGATTTGCTTAATACTATTAGTTGAGACGAGTCCGAAACGTCTGACTTTCTCCTTCCGCACGGAAAGCGCAGCCTTGTCCCACCAATACATAACCAAATCGACGTTGGCGGGAACTGAAGTGCAAGCCTTGCGAATGGCGGTGACGTAGCCGTCTCCCAACCGCTTTCGCATACGTTTATTACCAATAAACGGGGGGTTGCCGACGATGAAATCGGCTTTGGGCCATTTTGCCGCTTTGGGATTCACATAATGCTCGACTTCCAAACGAGCATCCTCATCGGGGACTTTCTTGCCCGTCACCGGATGCTGTTTCATGGTCTCTCCGTCCCAGCGGGTGAGCGGCATGCCATGCTCGTCCTGCTCCAACACCTTTTTGTCCCAAGTGATCAGGGCATCGCGGTTCTCGATGGTCTTCACGTCGCGCAGCACGGGTTCGGGCGGCACCTTGCCTTCACCGTTCACGCGGAAATGCCATTGCAGATAGCCGATCCACAGCACGAGCTGGGCAATCGCCGCCGCGCGCGGGTTGATCTCGATACCGAGGAAGTTTTCGGGCGTGATGGTGTGGCCACTGAGGCCCAGAACATAATCCATATCGCCAAGTTCGGTCAGGAACGAGACAACCTCGCCTTCAAGCTCCTTCATCCGCGCCAAGGCAACGTAAAGGAAATTGCCAGTGCCACAGGCAGGATCAAGCACTTTGGTCTGCGCCAGTTGTCCGTGGAACGTCTCAACCACCGCGCGGGCTTCATCGGCCTTGTCGGCTTCGATCAAACTCGCCGCCGCTGCTTGAACTGCTGCCCAGTCCGCCCGTAACGGCTCCATCACTGTGGGCATCACCAATCGTTCAACATAGGCGCGCGGGGTATAATGCGCGCCGAGCTTGGCGCGTTCCTTTCC
>JBGSNS010000048.1:0-3598 GCA_041739515.1 Bdellovibrionota bacterium | reverse complement strand
CTTCGCGTTCCCAGGGAGCTTGCTAATCCGGAGGCCTACCTCGGCGCCTCAGCTCCTAGGTTCAAAATCACCGCCACTGCCCCAAGCACGATGTTGGCCATGAATGCTGCGAGCAGGGGAGGCCAGATCAGGGCTCTTCCCAACGCTAAGCTAAAGTAGTGCACGGCGTAATACGAAAATCCGATTAACAGCGCTACCAAGATAGTAGACGCCAATCCGCTTGAGCGACCAGGTCGAATGGCGAAGGGGAGTACTACCATACCACACAATAGACTGACCCATGGGAATGCGAGCTTTTCATACAAATCTGCCAAGTAGCTACTTACCGCGATTCCGTTACGGGATTGGGTTTTAATAAACTTTCGCATCCCCCAAAATCCGAGTGAGTATCGGTCCGTTCGTACGTCGTAGAAATCCTGCGGAGTTTTGCGAAGTGGGAGTGAGATAGAATGAAACTGCTGTGGCAGTGATTGAAATTTTCCATCTGCAAACTCGAACTGTTTCATCCCCCTAAATCCCCAGCCGAGATCTTCGCCGACAAAGTTCCCAAGATCTGCATCCGTTCGGCGTTCGGGCACGAATCCATCATTCGCCATGTCGAACCAAGAGATGTTATTTAATGAGCCATCTCTGGAGTCAAAGCGCTCGACGGTAAAGAACCTTCCCCCTTCACGCCACCAAATATCACCGCTGCTGTATGTTCCAGATTTATCCTTTTGGCTGATATCGATGTTGTAAATTTCGCGCACTTTGCGGGTGGAGATCGGAACGATCGTCTCGTTGACGACGAATGCGACAAGGCTCACAACAATTCCGGTTAAAAACACCGGTTTTGAAAGCGCTGCCAGCGACATGCCCGAAGCTCTCATCGCGGTGATTTCGCCTTGTTTCGCCAAAATACCGTATGCAAATAGCGTTGCTGACAGCATGCTGACCGGCAGCATCAACGTTATAGTCAGGGGAATTTTAAGCGCGAAGTATGCGACTGAGGACCAGAATGTGGCATTGGCAGCGAGAAGATTGTCGATTCGATCTAGAAAGTCGAATACAAGAAACAACGCGGTCATCACCCCGATGCTCACCGCGAGGTAATACAGTAAAGTTCGCAAAAGGTAGCGTTGAATCGTGTTCATGCAGACCTAGCTCGCCAAAAATTCAAGCGCCTAAGCACCGTGGCTAGGGGACCATGAATTAGTTTCTCAAGAATTTCGCCGACAGATTGAATACGCTCAGAGCAGATCTCGCGATTGAGGAGCACAGCGACGATAGCGGCAGCAAAATTCGGAATCCAAACCGCGACCACTGAAGAGATAGTTCGGCTATCTGCCAGCGCGAGACCGATTGAAAGAAGCCCATAGTAAAGCAGAAAAATCCCGATTCCCAGTCCAAGCGATGCGCTCGCTCCCCAGGAGCTCTGGCCGCGCGGAGGTTGTACTCCAAGGGGAAAGGCAATGAGGGCAAGGATCAATGCTGAAAATGGTAACGACCATCGAATGGCGAGCTCGGTATCGATTCGACTCTGGCGTTTGTCGAGTTCTTTCTTGGTCTTTAAAGCGATTAATTGACGGAAGTCTCCAATCAGCGGAATACCATCTGGACCCGCCCCCGAGATCTGTGGGCGATATTTTAAATACCAGTCACGGGCGGATTTTAGCTGTGCTGCCGTCAATGTTCGAATCGAAGGCTCAGACCCGCGCTCATTTGCCCCAAGCATCTCTGGCCCGATATCGATCGAGTTCGATGCAAAGCGGGTCATGGAATATGCTCGATCTATTGCAATGGTACCCGCGTTCGGTTTGGAACGTTTTGAATCAATGGCGGGGGGCGTTACATTTACTGATGACTCTGACTCCTCGTGAATCTCTCCGTCGTAAAGTTCAAGCGTCAGTGAACGGGTCACCGGATCACTTGACATCAAACCACTCTGGGCGAAGAAAATTCGACGACCAGCACCTGACTGTCGCTGATCTAGCAAAACCCTGGTGAGCTCGCCGGTTTGATAATTAATCTGCTCCGGATAGAGAGTTATCATCCCGAGTTTATTGAATACCCCCGGCTCTAACCCCGCGGTGGTACGATCGCGTGCTATCTTAAACAATAGTTCGGAGACGGTGCGGTATCCCCACGGCTTAAAATATTGGGCAACGGATACTCCGATGAAGGCAAGAATTAAACCGAAAGCGAGCACCGCCGGCAGTATTTGATAAAGGCTGACTCCACTTGCGCGCATGACTACAAGCTCAGCATCCGCGGACAAGCGGCTGACAGCCAGCATTACGCCAACAACGGCCGCCATAGGAATGGCTAATTCAAGAAACGTCGGCACCACCGCAACGAACATCATGACGATGTCGCCACCGGCAACTCCGCGATTTACGACTAAATCGGAGAGTCTTAAGAGTTGAACGGTCAACAAAACGCCGATGAAAGCGCATAGCGCTAACAGGAAAAACGTAACGCAGTCGAAGAGGACGTAGCGCTGAAGTCTAAAGGAAGCAAACACAAAGCACTCTTACCATCGAATAGTGAATCGAACGAGACGGACAAAGACAATCTAGCTTTACAGATTTGGACCGCGGGCAGATCTACTTAGCTAAAGAGCTTGTACGAGTACCCCCTCTGTGTACCTCTGTGCTCTCTGTGGTGAAACAAGACGTTTTTAGCTCTGCCGCATCAGATTTTAACCACAGAGATAGGGACACAGAGTCAGTTCCCCAAATCTAGGCTCTAGATAAATCCTTGTCTTTTGACAGGGCTACGAAGGGCGAGCCTACCTGCGGCCCAAATGCAATCTTATCGGTACCAATTGCCAGAATTAAGACAGCAACGTGCTCTTCTTAATTCGAGCTTCTTCTTTACGGTTTTTCTTCACCGTCTCTTTCTGCTTGCGCTTCTTCTTCACAGAAGGCTTCTCGAAGTAGCGACGGGTTTTAAGTTCTTTGAAGAGTCCTTCCTTGATAAGCTTGCGCTTAAGGATCTTCATCGCTTTGTCTAAATTGTTCTCAACCGTGATGATAATCGGCTCAACGCGCGTTGATGAAATTTTGTCAGCTTTTTCGATGGTGGAAGCGTTTTTTTCCAACGGGACGATTACACTACCGTTTGAGCCTAGGTGAGCTTGGCCTTTTGTAGCACCAATTTCCGCAGTCGAAGCTTTATTGTTTGAATCACCACCCATGTCACCTATCGAACCAGTTTGCACGTAAGAAACTCCTAATAAAATCCCATCGAATCAATCGAAACCGAATCATCCTAATCATTGAATGATTTAAGGCACCGCTTTGTATCCCAAATGAGATTATATTGCAAAATAACGAGATTGGTTAGCGTTATGACGCATATGGCAACGAACCAACACGGTACCAGAGACCATAACGATTTGAACTTATTAATATTATTGGGGGGGTAAAAAATTTTCTAACTAACCGCCCGAATCGTCAAAACCGTGATCTCAGGGTAGCAGTTTAGTCGAAAAGGAAGCTCTACCACGCCGAGTCCACGAGTGATGTAGGCCGAAGGCGAAGCGCCCATGCGGCCCTTCGCTATTTGCCCCGCTATGGGCATCAATCCCTCAGTAAAGCGGCTTTTGATATTATAT
>JBGSNS010000005.1:0-11508 GCA_041739515.1 Bdellovibrionota bacterium | reverse complement strand
CGTCTGCATCGTTCCTGGAATCTGGTGAATCTTTCCCTCACGAATTAGATTTCTAATCGCTGTAGTGCCGATTAGAATTTCCAATGCTGCTGCTCGGCCACCACCGACTTTCTTACATAGCGTCTGCGTGATGATCGCCTGAATCGACTCAGACAACATCGCTCTGACTTGTGCTTGTTGATTCGGCGGAAACACGTCAATGATTCGATCAACTGTTTTTGGAGCACTTGATGTGTGCAGTGTTCCGAACACCAAATGGCCGGTTTCAGCCGCTGTCAGAGCCAGCTGAATCGTTTCCAAATCGCGCATTTCACCGACTAGGATGATATCCGGATCTTCTCGAAGAGCTGCCCGCAATGCGTTGTTAAACGAATGGGTATGTGGGCCAACTTCTCTCTGGTTTACGATACATTTCTTCGGCTTATGAACGAACTCAATCGGATCCTCAACGGTCAAAATGTGACCCTCAAGTTCTGAGTTAATCAGATCAACCATGCCTGCAAGAGTTGTAGACTTACCGGAACCGGTCGGACCGGTGACTAAGACAAGCCCCTTCTCCTTTCTCGATAGCTCCTTAAGAATCGCAGGGACCCCGAGTTCATCAAGAGTTAGGATCTTAGTCGGAATTTTTCTGAACACCGCACCGAGACCGCGATGTTGCCGAAATACGTTCACACGAAAACGTGCGATCTCTCCAACCTGCATCGAGAAATCTAGGTCACTTTTCTCTTCAAACATTCGACGCTGCGCATCATTCATGATGTCATAAAGCATTGCGTGCGTTTGCTCTGGGGTAAGCGCTGGAGCCTTAATTCGCTTTACGTCTCCGTGCTGACGGATCATCGGAGGCTCTCCCGCGCTTATGTGTAAGTCGGAGGCATCCTGTTGGTATGCGAACTGCAAAAGTTGCGTAATATCCATGGCTAAAATGAGTATCGACCCGATACCCCACTCCCCGAAGGACTTTCTGCACTTTCGGGACCAATCTTTTGCGAGACAGCGTTACAGAATTGGAATTTGGGCTTAGACCTAGAGGATTCTGTGAGTGAGCCAGTAACAAGAAGTGTGTAAGACCAACGATGATGACTCATCGAACACGGAATTATTACACAGGAGCTCTCGGAGAGCGCGGAGGCAAATCAAATTGTTATCTCCGCGTTCTCCGAGAGCTCCTGTGTAAATATCAGAACGGTCGGATTCCTGAGGTAATGTCGATTACACGAATTACGTTACACTCTCATCTATCTCAAGATCTAAATGCACCCGCCCAAGCTCCCTTCTCAATCACAGGCACCCGCGAACCATCTTTCGTAATCGCGATAACCGACGTTCTATCATCTGAGATCATGCAATCACGGTGCACCTTACTATAGTTGCAACCAACCACCTTTCGCTGCTCGTCGGTCATATCGACGCCCCCATCTATCTGGGAAGCATAGGCGCGACCGAAGGCGATGTGACACGCGGCATTTTCGTCCAACAAAATAGATTGAAAAACTATGCCGGTAGAATAGATAGGGGAATCATCGATACCAACTAGAGCAACTTCGCCCAAAAATCTTGCTCCATCATCCTCGTTCAACATCGCTTCGAATGCGGCTTTGCCTTTGGTCGCCGAGAAATCGACAACCTTTCCGTCCGTAAAGGTAACTTTCAATCCATCTACGTTCTGACCGTTAATCAAAATCGGTCGAGTCATCGAAACGTGCCCATTTGTGCGCCGAAAGTCTGGCGTGGTGTACGATTCAAACGTGGGCAAGTTCGCAAAATACTTAATCGACCCGTCATGCATCCCGCCGCCAAAGATGGCGCGCTCATTTAGCCCGACCGTCAATTTTGTATCAGGGCTGATAAATTCAAATGAATCGATTTTAAGCTCGTTTAGTTTTTTACAACGCCACGCTATTTTTTCACCGCGCTTCCACCATCTGGCAACGTAATCCTCATGTTCTAATTCCAGAACCTTAACAAGCGCTTCTTCAAGTTTCTTACGTGCTGATTCCCCATCGAGCTCCGGAAAAATCTGCTTACCCCAATCAACCGTCGCATACGGAACGATACTCCACGGTGTTGTGCTCTTTTGCAGACCCTCGTCGTAGAACTTATCGCGCGCCTTAATGCGGGCGGATTCAAACTTGCTCACTCGCGCCGGATCACATCGCGCCAACGCCAGCGGATCATCGCTACCGTCGATTCGAAGAGTGGCTCCTTGAACATCCACGAGATCGTTCCAACGATCAGCCCACGTCTTAGGCACCGTGACTAGATTGTTGTCGTCCGCATACTTGCAGTGCAGCGCATCAAGCGGCGGTGACCACGTGGTGCAATCTACGCGCGCGGCACCGGTCTTATACGCCTGCTCCGCAATCGCAAGCATAAGCTGGTACGCTGGCATACTGTGATAGATATGCACCGGCTTTCCAGCGATTCCAGACGCACCGCCCCAACCACACTCTACAACAAGCTTTGCGTATCGCTCGTTTAATGTCTGTGGACTAAGTACCAATTCAGATCCTCAAAAATTATTACTTTTCAGCGGCAAGTGCTCGCCCGCGCACCTTAGAAAGAGTCACAATCTCCTTAATGAACTCCTCTCGAGTAAGAACCGATTGCTCTTTCTGACCGTAACGACGCCACGAAACCTTCTGCTCCGTGACTTCTTTACCACCAATTACCGCTACGTTCGGGATTTTTTCAGTAGCTGAGTTTCTAATCTTCTTATTAAAAGTTTCATCGGCGTCATCGATCTCGACACGCACCAGATGGGTTTGAAGCTCTGCTTGCAGCTCCTTGGCATACGTCATCTGATCATCCGTAATCGGAATGATCCGAACTTGAACCGGCGCTAGCCACGTTGGGAACGCCCCGCCGTGGTGCTCGATTAAAAGCGCGAAGAATCTCTCAAGCGATCCAAGAAGTGCTCGATGCACCATGTACGGGCGATGCTCCTGGCCATCTTGTCCGATGTATGAAAGATCAAATCGTTCTGGAAGATTAAAATCGAACTGAATCGTGCTTAACTGCCACTGTCGTCCAATAGCATCGTTAAGGCACACATCGATCTTGGGGCCGTAAAACGCACCGTCGCCAGCATTAATCGAAAACGGCAACTTGCTGCGCTCTAACGCTTCGCGTAGAGCAGCCTCCGCTGCATCCCATTGCTCCTCTTTTCCAACTCGCTTTTCCGGACGAGTGCTTAGATAAAGTTTGAAATCGGTGAATCCGAAATCTCGCAGAAGATCGAGGCTAAAATGCAGCACACGATCGATCTCACTAGGCATTTGATCGATACGGCAGAATAAATGCGCATCGTCTTGGGTAAACCCGCGAACTCTTGTCAAACCATGTAACGTTCCGCTGCGCTCGAAGCGATACACCGTCCCCCACTCCGCAAATCGCTTCGGAAGATCGCGATACGAGCGCATCCGGCTCTTGTAGATATGGCAATGAAACGGGCAATTCATCGGCTTTAAATAATACTGCTGACCTTCGATATCGATCGGCGAGAACATGCCGTCTTTGTAGAAATCGAGATGTCCGCTAGTTTCCCAAAGCTTCGAGCGCCCGATATGCGGCGTATAAACAAAGTCATATCCATCGCGTAGATGCACCGCTCGACAGTGACTCTCGACTACGTGACGAATTATTCCGCCCTTGGGATGCCAAAGAATTAATCCACCGCCAACGTTTTCGTGATTAATGCTGAAAAGATCTAGCTCAACGCCGAGCTTACGATGATCGCGCGCTTCAGCTAACTCTCGCTGCTTAAGATATTCTTTAAGCTTAATCGAGTTTTCAAACGCGACCATGTAAATACGTGTGAGTTGTGGATTTTTCTCATCCCCACGCCAGTATGCCCCAGCTATCTTGTCGACTTTGAAACAATCCGGCGGAATTTCGCCTGTGTGTTTAACGTGTGGCCCGGCGCACATGTCCTCGAACGGACCGTTTACGTAAAATCCGATTGTAGTCTCGCCCTTTGTGCCCAACTCTTTGCAGTACTCAACTTTGAAGTTCTGTCCGTTAGAGTCCAAGCGCTTGACCGCATCCGCTAACGGCAATTGTGATCCAGTAAACTCTTGGCGTTGTCCGATGATCTTTCGCATCCGAGATTCGATATCGGAGAAGTCGTTCTCTGAAAGCGGGGTTTCAAATAAGAAATCGTAATAACACCCATTATCGATTGGTGGTCCGAATGCGAGTTTCGAGTTCGGGCGAATCTCTAAAACCGCCTGCGCAAGTACGTGAGCGAGTGAATGCCGGATTTTATATAAATGATCGTGTTCGGTATTTGGTTCCATAAGCCCTATCAGAATTGGGCTTCAGAATACGCGGTCAGGTTCGATTACGTCAAACCAGGACTTCGTTTACCGGGATTTACCGAGATCCAACCGAGAGCCCCCCACTCCTTGAACATATCACCAACAATAGAGTCAATTTGGGCCTTCGCAACCCCCGTCGGTCGCCAGGCCTTAAGCGCAACCGTCAGAGATCTAGAGGTTTGAATAGCCGACAAAAGAGCGAATTCGTTCCTCGTGAGCTCTTTAAAGTAAATCAACCCCCGATACCGATGCGTTGCGAGGAAAGTGGGCTTTGGCTTAACCGAGATCCGGCCGGACTTCGGTTTTACCTTTCGCTTAGCGCTAACCGTATTGCTCGTTTGTTCGTGATCAGTTCCCGAGTCACTCTCGCCGACGCTTCCGCGAATAATCCGGTGTGCCGGGTATCTGAGGGCTCGAATTCGTAGAGCTGGACTTAGCGTGAGGCGTGCGTTTGCGGGGGTAGAATCCGATGGCGGTGTTCCCTGCGCTGCATCAAACACATCGATTTTGTCCCATTCAAGCAGCGCAACCTCGAAGGCTAAGTTACGTACGGGAATCGGAATCAGTTTCGATTTCTTTAAAAATTCCGGAAACGACTTTCCGAGATTGCGAAGGGTAAACGAGGTTGATGGTCGGGCGATGAGGTACGCCTCAGCAACTTGATGGTACAGTGCCTCCCCCAAAACTTTTCGGACTCCCGGGAAATCTTCATACAGAGAATCTTTGATTCGCCACCAATACTGACGAGCATAAAGCTCAAGCCGTTCATGAGCGGAAAGTACTTGATTCGGGGAGATGATATTGGAGCTGCGCCTATCAGCGATCATGCTGTCGTTATCGCGCAGAGGTCTTCGAATAATCTCGGCAAACGCACGTTGCAGTTTTTTAAGTTGCGCCTTGGATTTTACTTCTTCAAATGCGTTCATAGTCCAACGAGTCCGCGATGAGCGTCGCCTGAAGTGTGAGATGAGGTATGGGTGGCAGACACAGCATCCAACCACTTTCGTGATTTTTCAGCTTCCGTCTTAACTTCCTCAAACGATGGAACCTTAGCGTCCCATTCCAACAACGTAGCGGTACGCCCAACGCGGGCAATCGCGTGCGCATACAACTTCCATACCTCATCAATCGGCTTTGCATCGTGTGTATCGATAACGAAACGCTCGAACTTTGAATGTCCGGCGATATGCATCTGAGCCACGCGATGTCGCGGTACACTGTCGACGTAATGATACGGATCAAACCCGTGATTCAGCGATGAAACGTAGATATTATTGACATCAAGCAAGATGCCGCAGTCGGCTGCTTCTACAACTTCGCTTAAAAATTCCCACTCAGTCATCGTGGAGGCGTTAAACTCAGCGTAGCTACTCAAGTTTTCAACTATAACTGGAATTTCCAGATATTCTTGAACGAATCGAATTTTTTCCGCTGCGACCTTGGCGGTAGCCTTAGTATAGGGCAGCGGCAACAAGTCGTGCGTGTAAGTTCCATCGACGCTACCCCAGCACAGATGATCTCCTAGCCACGGCGTCTTTGTAAGACGTACTAGTTGTTTCAATTTTTTTAGATGTTCACGATCCGGCTTCTCTGGAGAACCGAAATAAAGTGACACGCCGTGCATTACCACTTTGTATTGCTCTAGAATCTGATCGAGCACCTCGCGTGGACGACCGCCGTCGACTAAAAAATTCTCGGAAATGATCTCAAACCAATCGACCGTCGGTTTTCTAGATAGGATGTGCTGATAGTGCGGAACTCGCAGCCCGATTCCAACGCCCAAATCGGTGAAGCCGTTAAAGCGGTTCGCTGGCATAAGTCGTTGATACTAGATCAAACGTTAGAAAACGTCGAAGGAAAATAGCAGACATCCAAAAATAGAGGGCGCCACGAAAGGCGCCCTCTATAACTAACTTATCGAAAAATTAGTGCGTGTGGTCATGGGAATGATCATGATCGCCATGAGCATGCTTGCATGATTCCTTGCTCTTACAGCTGTCTTTTCCATTGCAGCCGTCTTTGCCTTTGCAACTATCTTTGGCCTCTTTATCCATACCCTTGCAGCTAGCCTTATCCTTTGACTCGCCCGCTGCTGCAGCACCGCCGCAACCACCCTTTCCACTACATGCAGCTTTTTGTGCTTCTGCAGTTGCGTGGTTCGCGGTCTCGCCAGCAAATGCGGTTGAGACGCCTGCTCCCATTACCAAACTGCCGAGCGCTAGCGCTGCCAAGGTTTTAACTGACTTATTCATATCTGTGATTTCCTGTCCCCAATGTAAATAGAAGTTTACGTAAACTGGGGTGAGCCTACGTAAACCTTGTTGCTTCGTTGTTCGAACGTAGCGGTCGATTGTTACATCCGCCATCGAATTTTTTACATAATTACTCAAAAAACCCACTCGACGGTAAATTTAGCCTATTTACGGCTTTAGAAGCACCTGGCGCTTGTCTCTGAGACGTCGGTTCCAGTTGAGAAGCCATTTCCCGCCCCAAAGTCCGACCATCCCGACTACCACGGCTGGAAACATATGACCTAAGAGAACGTGCAACGGTTGTTGATTGACGCAATCAAACTGCAAAACAGCGGTGCCGACGAATCCAGCAGCCAAGAATACTAGGAAAGCTGGGATGCCTACGTTCAGTGCAGCACCTTTATGTAGTACCCAAGCGCCGAATAGAGCCGGAAGTATCGCCCATATCACCGTTCCAACCGAGCAAGCTGAGGCATCACCAGAATGTTGAATAAGTTCGATCACCCCACGCTTAGCCTCCGGACCAACGGAGACTAATAAGTAAATATTCAAAACTACCGTTAAGCCAAGCAGCCACAAAATAGTATGAGATAACTTTTCTCCTGGAATCGAGAGCACAATCGCAGCGACTCCGCACAAGATCGCCAGAGCAATAATTCCCCCGGTTTGAACGACAAACGTACTATTTAGTAGCATTTCAAAAGAAGGGCCCGGTAAAACCATTACTACGAAAGCGACATAGATAAGTACGAACGCAGCCCAACATATTACTCGGGTAGATCGCCCGCTGTACCAACGTTTCGGTGCTAGGTCACCTACCAACGTCTCTAAGAATTTGGAGTCTTGTTTGGTGTTCATTTTTTACTCCAACGCAGCCCTAATTCTATGACTTAACCTATGTATCTGAACCCGAAGATTTCCTGATTCAATTCCAAGCCTTTCTGCGATCTCATCCTGCGTTAACATCGAACTAGTCATTAAATTAAGAAGCCGTTTCTGTGACGGTGACAACGCCGCAACTTCCTGTTTGAACGCAATCGCTGTCTCAGAGAAGCTTGAAACTGAGGGCTCCAATAAAGCGTCCTCAGAATCACCAGATATTTCAGAGGAGGAAGCTTTAACCTGTCTCCGAGTTACTCGATAATGATCGATCAGTCGATGATGTGCTATCGTTCGCATCCACGGCAAAAAAGCTCTGGATGGATCGAACGAATCGCGCGCAACGTGGATGGAGAGCAGAATATCCTGTGTCACGTCATCGCGCTGGTCTGCTCGAAATACCTTACTCTGAACATATAGCCGAATGATCGGTTGGATCTCGCTTAGTAGGACACGATACGCCGCTCGTTCTCCTTTTTGAGCGCGGGCCATTAATGCTGAATAGTGATCAGCAGAATTAAAGCCGGTGGTAGCGGTCTCCGTGTCCATGTCTCTATTGTTAACTGATATCTATTCTATCAATTAAAATTTTGTTGATCCTCAACGTAACAAGTGTCTAGTCTTAGCGAACTAGGTCTTTGAAACGCGTATTTTGGGCTCGGTATGAACCTTACTGCTATTTATAGAACTGGTGATGCCCTACTTACTAGATTTGGGGAAGCGTTGCAGCAGTTGGTTCTGCTCGTATTTCGCCTTACGTGGGGATGGCAGTTCTTTCAGATCGGACTTGGCAAACTGCAAAATCACGAACGAGTGGTTGGATTCTTCACTAGTTTAGGGATTCCAGCTCCAGCCTTTCACGCTTGGTTTGTTGGCGGCGTGGAATGTATCGGTGGTTTGCTGCTAGTTCTCGGACTTTTTTCGAGACCAACAGCTTTTATTCTTACAATAAATATGACTGTTGCCTACCTTAGTGTGGCTGAAGATCGCGCAGCATTTCTCGGAGTGTTTAACGCGCTAGACCCGTTTCTTACCGCAGCTCCGTTTTTCTTTCTCCTCACGTCCGTAATCGTGCTTGCGTTTGGTCCCGGTCGACTGTCCATTGATGCGTGGTTAGCTCGACGCTCCAAACGGATCGGATAAAGTGACTGAGCGCTGAACTCAGCTCGCGAAGCGTTGGTATTCAATACCCTCGGGTTGCTCGACTGGGCTTGCCAATACCACCGGATGGAAGCACCCGTGGGATCCTAATACCCAATCTGAAGGTCGGATAAAGGGTAGAAATGATTCGGAATTAAGTGGGCGCACGTCGGTCGATGTTACTTTTCATGTCGCGGATGGCATAATATGAGAGTGTTTTGGGAAACTGGGACAATAATATGTTACCCCGCAGAGAATTTATGCAACAGTTAGTGATTTCTCTCACATAACGTCTGCAGGATTTAGCTGAAGGCGAAGTAGAAATACATCCTTAGTTTAATAAGATGACTGATATGCAGACGATTGATACTCAAGCCCGAACCGCGCCAAACTCGCTCCCCGTGCACTTAACTTCGGCTGATAGATTGCGCAGTCTTGATCAGTTTACATCTGGTGCTGACCTCGCCAAGGCCGTTAAAGCATATCTTCAAAACGATCCGGAAGTTCGTGAGCTTATAGCTGAGGCGCGCAAGGCTGGCTCATTCACAATAAAGGAAATGGATAGTCACTGCGGTTGGGGGGATGCTCGCATAATCGCTACTCCATACGGATTAAGGATAAGCATACCCCACCTCGAGGGTCCCAATGGGATTTACATTTTAACTAACCAGTATCTTACGATGTATGAAAAGCAATTCGATTTTAGAAGACTTCCTGATGAGGTAAGTCGCGTTTTCAGTGCTAGGGTGCAATCGCCTCAACCTGCGGTCCTGGATACAAATGCAACCAGTGCGGCTGAGGCGGCCGCGAGGATTTCAATTGCACCTGAAACAGGTCGACAAACTGATTTTATGCGCCGGCTCGATGATTTGCGCTTCGGCCTTGTAGAGAAGTTGTATGCAGCTGGGCGAATGACAATGAATGCGTCCGCTGTGGCGGGTGCCATTATTACCGCAGGAGCAGTCGGATATGGGACCTGGTCGTTCATACTTGCAACTCCTAACCACTATATTTTAAACGCCGTCGCGGCCACCGTGCTTTCTCCGATGATGGGATTAGCAGTCGGCGCTTTCGGGGGGATATTTTCTTACTTGGCTTCCAACATAGTAGTCTTTCCAGTCATATATAGCTTAGAGGCCGTTCTTACTGCAGGCTCGCGTCGCGGACCACAAAGTGCGGGGTAACAAACGGGCCGACGCCGAGGCTTCGCCCGGGTCGCCCTTTGCCGTTACCTCGCCCGCGTCACATTTTTCCCAGTGACGCCCATAACCTGTCAGGAAGAGCAGTTTCGGAGAGATTTTTATGCTTACAGCAGCAAGAGAAGTAGCAGCAAACGCGGTTCAGACGGCGGGAGATAAAGTTGGGCCAGTTGCCGGAAACGTTGCCACCACCGCCACGGTTGCCGCTATCGGCGCAAAGACCGGCGGGGTCGGATAGCCGTTGGCGCAGTTGTGGCACCAGCCGTAGCAACAAAAGTTCAAGCTTTCACTTCGACGATCACGGATTTAACTACAGGGGCGATACTCGGCGGCGCAGATAATCCCCTAAATACCAGCATGATGCCTAGCGACTCTCCTAAAGAGGCGTTAGCTAAAGCGCTAGAGAAAGGTCCTTTAACTTCGGAAATTGCTTCTAAGATGATCGATGGTCTAGCGGCCAAATATCGCGAAGACCCGCGTATGATGGCGGCGCTCTTGCCGCAGTCTTTGCTCCAGCTGGTGACGCTTCACCTCAAGAGATGAAGGGCTTACTAGAGCATGTTAAAATGGAGCAGGGCTCGGTTAACTATAGAGAAATGACAGCAAAAGAATGAAAGTCAGCAAGCAATCGGATAGATGATGCTCCCGAGTGAATTTCTCAGAGGAACTCCGCGACAAAAGCTGCAGGAGAGATAATTCGCACCCCTTGAAATTCACCGACGGCTTTAAGCGCAGTATCTCCAGTAATGATTACAGATGCTTTGGAGGAAATGGCGCAGGCGATAAATTTGTCGTCATCTGGATCAGAGCAAATCTGTCTAGTTAGAGGTCGTGCAGCAACTACTTCCGCACATCCAAGCGCCGTAAACAGCAGGGACTCAATCTTTACTCGGGGATATTTCGCTCCTAGCCTGATAGCAATCTGACGATATTCCTCTATGATCTCGGGTGAGACAACGAAAGTTAACCGTCCGTCCAGCCATGCATCGATTATCTTTTTTGGCGGTCCACCGAAAAAGATGCCTGACATGAGTACATTGGTATCGATAATGACCCGCATTTACTGGTTCCGGGCATCGCGAATAGCGTTTTTAATATCCTCCGGAGATAAGCCAGCTTTTTTTGCTTGTACGCGGACTTTCTCTCTCAATGATTTGAGTCTCTTTAAGGTAGGTTGCGAGATGACCTTAAGGATGATCGAGTCTCCCTCATACACAACGATGAACTGAATTCCCGGCTCAAGCCCCATTGCTTCGCGAACATTTTCCGGAATAACAACTTGTCCCTTGGATGAGAGTTTGGTGGTAGATAATGCATCAGACATATTTTACTTGCGCCTATTAATCTTACTAGTAAGATTGTATCAAAGGGCAACGCGGCACGCAAGATTATTCTTAAGGGAGGTAACAAACAATTCGTGCCGAGAATGGGCCGCCCTCTTGCCTCATAATTGATGTCCTCGAAAATTATGGCGAGAATTTTGAAACGGTGCTGTCAGTATCTGGAAAATTCTGAAATTGGTTACGATGTTTTAGCGTATCCCCCTCGGGGTTGGGAGGGGGCGAGCACTGGGGAGGGGTGGGGAGCGGCGCGGATTGCGCCGGAACACACTCTAGCAGCCGCTCTGCCGACAAGCCGCGTCGCAGGCTTTTAAGTGCAGCATCAATATTTTTGCGGACCCGTTTCTCCTCACGCATCAGTTTCAGCGGATTAAGC
>JBGSNS010000254.1:0-6327 GCA_041739515.1 Bdellovibrionota bacterium | reverse complement strand
GGACGGAGAGCCTCATCGAAGGCTACGTTAGGTGTACTAAATGTGGCGCTCGCTCTCGAAAGAGCAAAGCGCCACCGCGATCGTTACTTCTTACGCACTGAAATAAAGACTTAGAAACGCGAAGATGTCAGGGACCGTGATAAGTCCGTTCCCGTCGATATCAGCGCGCATGTCCTGAGCAAAGTATGCTGAGAGGAATGCGAAGATATCAGGAACGCTCACGACTCCGTCGCCGTTAAAGTCCGCTGGATTCGCGTTAGCTGGCTTTAATCTAACGACGTAGCTGCGTCCCAGCGGATATCCGGCTTCAGTCGTGTAGAATCCCATTACCACTTCACCGGTTTCGCTTATACCCTTATCAATTCGGTGAAAGAGCGTTACGGGCTCTACTGTTTGTCCAGCGATTTCAATCGGTCTATTCTCAACTAAGAGAAGCTGCTTCGTTCCGTTTGGAGCGACTCTAAGCGCTGCTCGTGCAGAGACCCCGGTGCTAATCGACTGCACAAACACAGGAGTTAACAAATACCCACTGTCCGTAACGTTGAGGATTGAATCTGCAACGTTAACGTTTGTTATCGCGGTAATACGATAATCGCCATCGAGTACTTCATCGCGAAGCACAGCCGGCATAAGGTTTCCGCTTTTATCGGAGAATATGCCGCCCGAAGTCGACCCATCAGCCATGTCCAAGCTGATTGCAAAGCTGATTTTCCCAGCCCCGTTAATCGAAATCGTCCTAGTGAACGGGAAGACTCCATATCCTAGAGATTTGTATCTCACATTCTCGCCCATTCCATGTGCTTGCGAACCTTCGCGTGCCACCAGTACCGCGCCAACAGCGTCGTGAGCGTAATCAACAAACAACGCTTCGTCGTTAGACGCATCAACGCCGCCGCCTACAAGTCGCGCAGAGAAAAGAACTGCACCATTGTCAGCAATTCGCATCGTGTCGTTTGCGGTTTGAGCAGTACCCTGAAGGCTGATCCTCACACCGTTTGGCAAACCGATAGCGGAATCACCATCGTGTGCGATTAGCTCAAGCGTGCCGTTTCGATCGGACCAGATGCCATTACTCAAACCGCCAGCTCGTGCTGGGACTCCGTTTGCACCGACTGCTACGCGACCGGACCTGTTATACGCCGTCTGACTTTCACCGGTGAAGTAAAAGAGTCTATTCTCTTCTCCAGGAAGCGGCATATTTGATCCGAGCACACGATGCACCGCTTGTCCGACATCTTTTCGATACAAGCCACGAGTGCCGTTGCCTTGTCCAACGCTGAGAAACAGAACGTCGCCATTCGGTGCGGTCTGCAAAGCCTCTAGGGTGCTTAACAGGACGCCGCCATTTTCAGCAGAGTCGCCGCTGCGTGCAACTGACTGCAGCCCGTTAGCGGAGCCTTGGTACAAAACCGCGTCTTGTGGGCTAAGTCTCGAGCTCAGCGCCAACCTTTCTCCCTGGGCGGTCGAAGCGCACAGTGGTCTGATCGTCAAGGCGGTTATCTGTCCACCTGGATTAGTATCAACGGCCTGATCACCTAACCGCTGCGCGATGCTGAGCCCGCTCGCCGGATCGAACGCGAGAATTGCTTGATCGTTAACCCCGGTTTGGACGGATGGACCTTGCAACGCTGCGCGGTACGTCAGGCAACCGTTGTCGGAGAAGCTAAATTGATCCGTCGGAAACGTAGAGTATAACGACGCGGTCAACAACTCCGGATGATCGAGGGGACGATTTCTCTCCACGATTAGCTGATTTATATTTTGGGGAGAATTTAATAACGCGGCATTCGAGTCGAGGTCATCTGGAGCAGAGTTGTGCGAAGATTCAATCGCAGCTGAAATTAAAGCCTGTCCATTTCGAGAAATGATCGGCGCTTCTGGGACACCTCGAACAATTACGTCTGGCAGCCCTTGAAGAATCGAATCCTGGCGCGCCATAAGTGTTATCGTATCACCCGTTGCTTGCTGCGGAGTTTGAATTTTAATTTCTTCAGGCTGCTTTAAGCCTTTTTCCGCGAACGCCGCTGGCGATAGACACAGTGTAGAAAACACAGCGGTATAAATTGATACATTTGCAAAGTACTTCATATAACCTTCCTTTACTAAAACAACTAACAACCTTTTTATCCTTCTGATGAATTCACATTTAACATCCTCCAAACCAAACATTTAAGAACGCGAAGATATCAGGGACTGCAACTGCGATGCAGCAGAAACACGCAAAATCGGAAAAGTAAGAATTATGGAGAGCAAGGCTGATGGGGCGGCACGAGAGCTCATGGGATAGCACGCAACAAACCTTTCAAAACTGGGAGAATTCTAAACCGAATCCTTTGGTCCCAATCCGCAAGAGCGGTTAACTTTTTTCGCCGATACTCAGCTAGTCCGAGTTCGGTGCGTGGCATCCCTGCCTATAGTATAGTAGCGTCTCGCGATGAGAGACTACGCAAACCTTGTCTCTGGTTATGGTGGAACTACGTAAGAACGTTGCACGAACTCGGGTTTTTAAAAAAATAAGCGGAAAAACGGCGATAATTAGAGTCTTTGAGTCTGAAGTCTGGCGCCGGGCCCAATCGGATTGGAGTATGACCCCTTACAATCTACTCAGTTCGTGGTTACATATAGACGCATGGTCCAGTTCGAAGATTATTACAAAGTTTTAGGGGTAGAGCGCACTGCTAGTCAGGCAGAGATTCGCAAAGCGTATCGTAAGCTCGCGCGCAAATATCATCCAGATCTGAACAAGGAGAAGGGCGCTGAGGCGAAGTTTAAGAAATATACCGCCGCCTACGAGGTATTAGACGATCCGGAGAAGCGTAAGAAATACGATCAGTTCGGAAGTGAATACAAAGACGGGCAAGAGTTTAGACCGCCGCCTGGGTTCGATGCGTCGCAATTTGGGGGTAATGCCGGAGCGGGTCAATTTTCGGATTTTAGTGAATTTTTCGAGGCGATGTTCGGTGGCGGGTTTAGTGCAGGCGGATCTTTTGGCGGACATCGAGCTGGGCGTGGTCGCGCGGCGCAGCAAAAACCTACGCCGGAGCCGTTGCGCGCAGAACTTACTTTAAGCGCATCGGAGTTCATTGTTGGAGGCACAAAGCGAATCTCTATCGGTTCACGTTCGGTCGATGTGCGGATACCGCTTGGAATTAAGCCAGGAGCCTCGATTAGGCTTGCAGGCCTTGGTGGAAACGATCCCTACGGCACGCCGATTGATTTAATAGTAAAGATTCTCGTTTCAGACGACGCGCGCTACCGTTTTGAAGACGATAAATTAGTAACTAAACTCGAAGTTCCTCCCGGCATCGCCACGGTTGGGGGTCCGCTTCAGTGCCAAACCCCGCAAGGTCCAGTAAAGCTCAATATTCCAGCAGGTATCCGTTCCGGGCAGCGGTTGCGATTGGCAGGTAAAGGGCGTCTTGTTTCCTCGAAAGACGTAGGAGATCTTTTTGTGGAGATAGTTCCCCAGGTTCCTAAAACGCCGTCTGAGGCGGAGCGAGAGCTTTATCAAAAATTGGCTGAAATTGAGCGTGGAAAAGCTGCTTAAAGATGATTATCTAAGTAGCTATGGACATCAATAACTTCACATCGAAAGCCCAAGAGGCGCTACAAGGCGCTCAAGCCCTGGCGAGCAAGAGAAATCACCAAGAGCTCGATCTCGTGCACGTGTTGTACGGATTGGTAACGCAGGATAAAGGCATCGTTGCGAAAATTCTCGCCGCAGGGAGCGTCAACGTCGATGCGCTTAAAACGTCTCTTGAAAAAGAGCTAGATGGGATTCCGAATGTGCAGGGCGGCGGAAGTTTTGTTTCCCGCAAACTTAATCAAGCTCTTGTTGCGGCAACGGAAGAGAGTAAGCGTCTAAAAGACGACTATGTTTCAGTTGAGCATGTGCTTTTAGCGATTCTTGAGGCTGCCCGCGGCACTTCGATCGCTAAATTATTAGAACAACACAAAGTCACACGTGATGCCGTTTTGGCAGGGCTTGCTGCTGTGCGTGGAAGTCAGCGCGTAACTTCGCAAGATCCCGAGGCAACCTACGAAGCTCTTGGGAAGTACGGGCGCGATTTGGTAGAGGATGCTCGAAAGGGAAAGATCGATCCGGTAATTGGGCGTGACTCTGAGATTCGTCGTGTGATTCGAATTCTCTCGCGCAAAACAAAAAACAATCCGGTGCTGATCGGTGAGCCGGGCGTCGGGAAAACTGCAATCGTAGAAGGGCTTGCGCAGCGCATCGTGCGTGGAGATGTGCCCGAAGGACTGAGAGAGAAGACGGTATTCTCACTAGATATGGGAGCCCTTGTCGCCGGAGCGAAATATCGCGGTGAATTCGAAGAGCGCTTAAAGGCGGTGCTATCCGAGATTAAGAATTCAGATGGCCGGGTTATTCTGTTCATCGACGAACTGCATTTAATTGTTGGTGCTGGGAAAACTGACGGCGCGATGGATGCAAGTAATTTACTCAAGCCGATGTTGGCCCGGGGAGAGCTTCATTGCATCGGTGCAACGACCTTAGATGAGTATCGCCAGCATATCGAGAAAGACGCAGCGCTTGAGCGCCGATTTCAGCCGATTCAAGTGGCGCAGCCCAGCGTTGAAGATACGATCTCAATTCTGCGCGGAATTAAAGAACGGTTTGAGGTGCATCACGGCGTTACGATTCAGGATAACGCGTTGGTCGCAGCAGCTACGTTATCTGACCGTTATATCGGTGATCGATTTTTGCCGGATAAAGCTATCGATCTGATCGATGAAGCGTGTGCCACGATCCGAACAGAGATCGATTCGTTGCCAGCTGAGCTAGACGAAGTCTCGCGGCGCGTGATGCAGCTGCAGATCGAAGAAGCTGCGCTGAAGAAGGAGAAAGACGAAGCGAGTAAGAACAGACTGCGCGAAGTAAGTGCGGAGCTCAGTACGCTTCAAGCTCGCGAATCTGAGATGCGCGAGCAGTGGACTAAAGAGAAATCAGCGATTCAAGAGCTGCGCTCAACGCGTGAAAAAATTGAGCAAGTTCGGCTAGAGATCGAGAAAGCAGAACGGGCGTACGATCTAAATAAAGCAGCGGAGCTAAAGCACGGAAAACTTCCGCAGTTAGAGAAGTTACTTGCTGAAGAGGAGGAGAAGGCTAAAGATCGCTCCGGAACCCGGCTGTTGCAAGAAGAGGTCTCCGAGGAAGAGATTGCGCAGATTGTAGGGCGTTGGACGGGGATTCCGGTGTCGAGGTTGATCGCTGGAGAGCGTGAAAAATTATTGAGCTTAGAGCAAACGCTGCATGGTCGGGTAGTAGGGCAGGACAACGCGGTGAGGCTTGTAACCGATGCGATTATTCGCGCGCGTGCTGGCATTAAAGATCCGAAGCGACCGATCGGTTCGTTTATATTCTTGGGGCCTACCGGTGTTGGAAAAACTGAGCTTGCGAAAGCTTTAGCAGCGACGCTCTTTGATAGCGAACAGAATATGATCCGCATCGACATGAGTGAGTATATGGAGAAGTTTGCTGTGTCGCGCTTGATCGGCGCTCCTCCAGGGTACGTGGGATTTGAGGATGGGGGGCAGTTGACGGAAGCCGTCAGACGGCATCCGTATTCAGTTGTTCTGTTCGATGAGATCGAGAAAGCACATCCTGATGTATTTAACGTGTTATTGCAGATTCTTGATGACGGGCGAGTTACCGATTCACAGGGGCGCACCGTGGATTTTAAGAACACCGTAATTATCATGACTTCTAATTTGGGATCTCAGCTATTGCTGGAGGAGATTTCTGATACCGGTGATATCTCCGACCGTTTAGAGCAAAAAGTTCTGGCTGTGTTACGCGGGCATTTTAGACCTGAGTTTTTAAATCGCGTTGATGAGACGGTAATTTTCAAACCATTAGGTTTGGAGGAGATCTTAAGCATCGTCGATTTGCAGATCGCGTTGGTACAGGAGCGTTTGAGTCCGCGTGGAATTACGTTGCATGTGTCGGAAGAGGCGAAGCGTAAACTTGCGGAAGAGGGTTTTGAGCCAGCGCTCGGAGCCCGCCCGTTAAAGCGCCATATTCAGCGCCAGCTTGAGACTAGAATTGGACGTGCGATCGTTGAAGGAACCGTACGCGATAATTCCGTAGTTGAAGTCGGTGTTAAAGGCGACGCGTTCGAAGTGGCCAGCTCAGCTACGATGTAGCTGAGACCTAGGGCGGTGTTTCCTGGGACCGCGGACCGCTGGTCACTACTGTCCGGTAGAAAGTGGCCATAAATCGAGCTGTTTTTGAGTATTTTTCACTGAATCGGCTGGACTCTGTATATCGAACTCTGAAAGCGCCTGTTTTAATGGGGTTTTTGCGAA
>JBGSNS010000249.1:0-2677 GCA_041739515.1 Bdellovibrionota bacterium | reverse complement strand
CCCTAAATTCGGCTTTTCAATTCAAATCGAAAAATGATTTTTCTTCGTTTTCTTCAATACTTTCGATCTCTTACAAGGAAATTTTCATTTCCTACCGGACAGCAGTGACCGCCGGTCCGCACGATCTATTAGTTGAGTTCGATCAAGCGGACCGGCGGTCCGCGGTCCCAGTAACATTGATTTTAGCTATATCTGGCGTGTCGGCACACGGGTGTGTAGTTTGGTGCTGCGAGTGCGTGTCAGAATAGATTAAGTGGTGGTGCCGATGACGTTAAAGAAAATCCCTGAGGGTAAGTATGCTGTACCGACGCAGCTGATCTACGGCAAGTCGATGACCGAGGCTTGGGATTACACACATCACGTTATCCCTCCGTTGACTGCTTCGAGTACTTTTCGGCTCGATACCGCAAAGCGCGGAGCTACTGGATTTACTTCTTTTACGACCCCACACGCCTCAGCTGGAGCGGAGACTATCTATTTCTACGACCGGATGGGTGAGCCGAATAATAATATGCTTCAGCATGTATTGGCGGTTGCTGAAGGGCTCGATTGCGCGGTCACGTTCGGTTCCGGCATGGCAGCGGTGCACGCAGCGTCATCGTTCCTGTTGTCGGCAGGGGAGCACATCGTTTCGCATCGGGTGGTGTACGGTTGTACTTACAGTTTGTTTACCTCGTGGTTAACCCGGTTCGGTATACAAACCGACTTTGTGGATATGCGCGATCCGCAAAGCATGGTCCCGCTTATTAAACCGAATACACGGGTTATTTATCTTGAGTCCCCGGCGAATCCGACTTTAGAGCTTCTCGATTTGGCTGCGATTGGGAAACTTGTCAAAGAGATTAACGCCACTCGGCCGGCTGATAAGCAACTTGTGACGGTCATAGACAACACGTTCTCAACCCCGTTTTGTCAGCGACCCGCTGAGCACGGCATCGACATCGTGTTGCATAGCTTGACGAAAGGACTCAGCGGTTTTGGTACCGACATGGGCGGCGTAGTCTGTGCGAGAAAAGAGTTCGAAGAGAGGTTAATTCTGTTTCGGAAAGATTTTGGCGGTGTGCTCGCACCACAGACGGCGTGGCATATCCTAACTTACGGAGTTTCTACGTTGAATGTGCGGGTGCCGAAAATGATCGCAAGCGCACAGATCATCGCAGAGTTTCTAGAGCAACACCCGGCCGTAGAGCGGGTGACGTATCCGGGGCTAAAGAGTTATCCACAACATGAGTTAGCGCAACGAATGCTGCGAGATTACGAGGGAAAATTTGCTCCCGGATTTATGGTGTACTTTGTGCTCAAGGGTAAAAACTTAGCGGAGCAGCAGGCGCGCGGATTAGCGTTAATGGATTATATTGCGCATTCAGCATACACGGTCACGCTTGCAGTAAGCCTTGGACAGCTTAGAACATTGATAGAGCACCCAAGTTCGATGACTCATTCCGCGTATCCGCCCGAGGAGCAGTTGCGGCGCGGGCTTGACCCGGGTGGCGTGCGACTCGCTATCGGGATCGAAGATCCGGCGGATATTATCCGGGATCTCGATGCGGCTTTGGCGGCGAAATAGAAACTAGAACGAGAAAGTTGGTGCTCTGGATTGTCTCTGAAGAATCCCCACCAAAGTATGGCAAAAGTTCGGAATTACCAAGTCCTGGGCGGATTTGTTGCGATTTATCTCGTCGTTTTTATGAGTAGTCGAAAGATTTTGTTCATTACGAAGAACACCAAGAACACGAAGGGATTGTCTAATCTCGCGGTGTTATTCTTACCCGCGGCAGCTCGCCAGCCAAGGTCATCACGACCTCCTCAAGTACTGGAGTTAATGCTGCTATGTAACTTGCTTTGTACTTATCCTTTAGGGACGGTAGCGCGAGCAGCGAATGGACAGCGCAATGAGTTAAGTGTTCTCGGAGCGACGTAGCTATTGTGGCAGCCTTAGGATTACCCTCCGTGAGTGCAAGTAGGTTAAGGGCCGCTTCCCAGCGTTTAGTCAGGCGTTCAGCAGTCGAATCGATATACCAGTCACCCGGACCAAAATTTTTCCCGATGGGACTCATAAGGCCGCTCCTTTGCACTGCGAGATGCTCCGTTAGGCACCCTTGTTGCATGCGCGTAATTATTGGTGCGAGCTCGCTCGTGACTTCTGACTCTCCCAGGCGGGTGAGCTGAGTATAGAGGGGTCGTAGAGCGGCGAGTAGGTTTAGTTCGATATCCGACGGCTTCGTTGTATCGTATTTAGAAACTAGATCCCCTACTAAACTTCGAGACATGCTGCATAAAGCTTGCAGGTGTGGCTCGGCTGCCTGAGGTGATAGTGCGGTCAGGAATGATAGAAACTTCTCGCGATCGTTAACAGCTATTCGAAGCTCTGAGTTGGAGAATGTTTCGCCGTTGTTACAGTACGCGGTAAAGGTCGCTCCGGTGCGCCGCAGAAGGGAAAGGCCGAGAGCCTCCAGGCACTCTCTGTATTTAAAGTGAAGATCGTCGGCAGAGAGTATTTGATTTTGCGATTGTGTAAATCTAGACGACGTCTCTCTATGAGGCAATCGAGGAGGATTTACTGTCTGTTCTGTAGGGGTGGCCGAATTTTCCTTGATGGTTGTGCTGAGCGTACCAGAGACTAGGTTGCCGAAAGAGTTTGGAAGCTCAAACTGACCGTTGTACTCCTTCATGTCCA
>JBGSNS010000316.1:0-2554 GCA_041739515.1 Bdellovibrionota bacterium | reverse complement strand
CGGCGGCGCGTAGGATAAAAGCGTAACCTTGCTGCTTGGGCCAGCCTTCCATGTCCATAGCGCGGTAATCACGGCCATAGACCTTTTGGCCTGTGACCTTCGCTATGCCGTCGTTACGAAACTTAGGTTTGGATTGACCATTAACCTGAGTTTGCCATTGGGCTGCCAGTTCAGGTGAGACAATTGCCGCATTCGCGCGACTCATTTCCCACAACAAAGGGGCCGAATATACGGCAACCCCGCCAATCACACATTGCTTGATAAAGGTCCGGCGTGATGTATTAGATGGTTCCATATCTCAACCTCAGTTGTGCTTCCGTGTAATATCAGCCGTGCTGCATGGTATCGCCCGATATAAGCTTGTTGTCGATCGACTTTTTATTGATTGTTGCGACATAGCTTTGATAAACACTGAATGTAAATTTACATTAGCCACGTTAGCATGTAGGGCTGAAAATGCAAATTTAGGCGGTTAATCGTTGCAGTTTTGACCAAGCTAAATCAGAGTGTAAAACCCGTGTTATCAGGCTTCTGCAGTGATGTTCGCACTGTGATTCAACTCAGTTACGTTATGGCTGAATTTTGTTCGGTGCCCTTTGTTCTAAGCCCTTGAGCAATGCGCTCAATTGGGGCTTATTTGCGCGCCAAAATTAGGTCGCATGTAATAGTGAGTTAATACGGCCTAGCGGCCGAGGTGAATCAAGGTCGTGGGTCTTCAACCCCTGATTTTCAATCGAGAGTCGACCAAGAGGGGATCAACAGCAATTCCCTCTTGGATCTCCCTTGCCGCCCCCAACGGAGTTGAAAGCCCCTTGTGCTCATTGGCAAATTTGCTATCGCTTCCGAAGGATGCATCCCTGCACCTGCGAAAGCTAGCTCGCCATCCATGGCGAGACTCACGCAATTTGCCTATTCGCCCTGCGGCAACTCCGAGGGGAAATGTATTCTGCGGCTACTGTGTTCGCTTAGTGTTTGGTGTGATTAAAGTTTTGATACTGGGCTTCATAGGTGCAGTCAGCAACATCTTAATGTTGCTCGGATTTTAACGGCATAAATCGCATTTTTATCGGTAATGGACTTTGGAAGTTAGGGATGAAATCAGTTTTACAAATTACGTTAGGGATCTTGTTAGCGGGATTGGTCACTTTATTAGTGCGAATTGGCTATTTGAGTTATGTCGAATACCGCCTGACACAAGGGCTTAATGAGTTTGCTATGCAACAAAAGCAAACGGAACTTGCTCGCCAGCAGGCTACGAAAGATCGCCAGCTTGCTGAGTATCAGATTCAGCAAGAGTTACAACAAAATGCGGCTGAAAAATCCAGACTAGCCAAGCAAAACGAGGCCGCGCGATTACGCAAAGCCGAAGCATGGCGCAAGTATTATCTAGTCCCCGAAGATTGTAAAAACTTTAAGTCCGACGAACACATGGTTAACTGCATCAACCACAAAGCTGATGCAAAAGCAGAATTTGATAGGGCATACGATTCAGGGGAATTAGTATTGCCGCAGTAATGGAATAGAGCTCGGAAGAAACGAAGTTTTAGTTAATCGTCTATATTTTTTAATTATAAGGATAAACGATTTGGAAAGTGAATTAATTAACATTTGTTATGAAGGTGAATCAGGGGGCTCTGATATCCGAACCTTAATATATGATGGACTACTTCATATTTCATTAAAGGATGTTTTGGTAACTTTAAACAGGGAAAATAGAGAACTAAATGAGAACCATATTTCAAAAATATGGCTGGACTACTTAAATCTCAGTTAGAAAATCTCGAACCTGATGAATATATTTCCATCCCTGTAGAAAATGCAACATTCAAAGGTGAAACTGAAGTTTTTGTTACTCAGCCGGGTCTATATCGAGTTTTATCTAGTGATAGAAGTATGGCTGGTAAACGATTCCCAAAATGGTTATATCATGAAGTAATTCCATCCTTAACTAAACATGGTGTGTATCCTCCCCCGCCAGAAAAAAGGGATCGTTACTGACACAAATGGCTGAAGTTGTTGCTCAAAACTCTAGAATGATTGCAGACTCATTAGCCAGGCAAGATGCAATTGAACAAGATGTGATCGAAGTAAAAAATCAGATGGGTCATGTAGTTAAGAAATTAATTCTCTAGACCTATCTTCGAAAATAGATGAATTCATTGTCACCGTTAGAGAAAGATGCAACGAATTAGATATGGAATTAGATAGTGTAACTGAGGAGCACCTTGTTGCTTGGTACGATAACTTGAGCTTAAATAAAAGGATTAGACGGTGTGCATCAGGTAATAGGTTGAATAGTAGATATGATTTATTAATTATTGATGAGGCAATTTCATTGGTTTTAAATTATAAATAAAAACTAGCTGTAACAATTTAATTACAAGTGATTTTATGTGATTTTTTTAGACGTTTTATTAAATTCAATACTTTTCATTGAGTTTTTTATACTAAGTTGCATGATGATGTAATAGTGGCATCATAGTTATTTTATTAGAATGATAGTTTGAGAGGTTTACAATGGTAGATTTATCTATGAATGTTAATAGGCTTTATT
>JBGSNS010000232.1:0-8521 GCA_041739515.1 Bdellovibrionota bacterium | reverse complement strand
GCCTAACCTAACTGACACCCATTGGATTCACGGCGGGAAGCCCTCAGATATTCGCCGCGTGACCGAAGGGGGAGTATTGGCCAAGGGAATGTTGGCCTGGAAAGGTGTTCTATCCGATGCTGAGATTACCGACGTGATCGCATACATTCTTTCGCTTAAAGGTTCGAATCCACCGAATCCAAAACCTGCAGAAGGTGAATTTATCGTCGAATAAGGGCCTAGAGATCGACAGTGAACAACTCCAAAGATAAAGACCCCCATGATTTTAGAGAGACTCTCTATACGATCGACAAGCGTGGCAACCGTCGCTGGGTGTACAATGCGATCGTAAAGGGACGTTTTTTTACCCGTCGCAATATCGTAATGACGGCGCTAATGCTTTTTTATTTGAGCATGCCGTGGATCGTAATCAATGGTGAGCAGGCGATCCAATTCGACATCATAGGACGACGATTTGTAGTTCTCGGATCGGTTTTTTGGGCTACTGACACGATTTTTCTTTTTTTAATTCTAATTATCCTCGCACTATCTCTATTTTTCGTAACCGCTATTGTTGGTCGAACATGGTGCGGCTGGGCATGCCCGGAAACGGTTTTCTTAGATTTTTTGTTTAGGCCAATCGAGCGGCTTATTGAAGGGTCTCCCGCTGAACGGTTGCGACTAGATCAAGGGCCGTGGAATTTTCGAAAGTTGCGCATTAAGTCAGTCAAGTACGCAGCCTTCACATTTCTTTCATGGGGCGTTGCAAGCACCTTTCTTGCCTACTTCTTGGGACGTCAGCCGCTTTTGGAGATGATGTCTGCCTCACCGCTGCTACATCCTGGCCCATTCAGTCTAACGCTCGCCATGATGGGTGTGATGCTTTTTCAATTCGGGTGGTTTCGTGAGCAGTTCTGCACGATTATTTGTCCGTATGCGCGATTTCAATCGGTAATGATGGACGCTAATTCCATGACCGTTGGTTACGATGCAAAACGTGGCGAACCTCGTGGTCACAAAAAAGCCAGTGATTTGGGCTTAGGCGACTGCGTTGATTGCGGCCTGTGCGTGAAGGTTTGCCCAACCGGAATTGATATTCGTAACGGTTTACAGCTGGAGTGCGTCGCGTGCGCAAGTTGCATCGACGCATGCGATTCTGTGATGCTAAAACTGGGCCGTGCTCCGGGCCTGGTACGATACGATACGGAGCACGGACTTGCCGGAGAACGCACCACCTTTCTACGTCCACGAGTGGTTGTTTATGCAGCTATCTTACTTGTGCTTACCGGTCTGCTCAGTTTTAGACTGACCCATCGAAATCACCTAAATGGACAAATCGTTCGCGGCGCGTCCGATGTTCCTTTTAGTGAATTGGCTGGTGGTCGGGTTGTAAATCATCTTCACCTACGGCTCGCCAACAACAGTAAGACTAGCGCTACGATGGGTGTATCTCTGGTTGCGCTTAAAGATTCCTCTGCGGAGCTAAAATTGGTGATGCCGGTGAATCCGTTTCCTATTCCAGCGGAATCGTTGCAAACTGCTCCAGTATTCGTGGAATTTCCGGCATCGATCCTGCACGACGGAAAACGTAAAATCAATTTTAAGCTCTCTGGTTCGGACGGGATTGAGCGGATCACAGAGTTTACTTTGCTTGGCCCCGACAATCCGATCTCTGACAAAAGCGCTACTAAACAGAACAAGCCATGATTGAAGCCGCCAAACCAACCGGGAACATGTGGATCCTCGCGGTGATAGCCCTGCTTGGCACCACCGTCGTGGTCAATATCTTCATGGCAACTCTCGCTAGTCGTTCGCACGTAGGTTACATCGAGAATAGAACCTGGGAGCACGATCAACTGTTTCAACAACAGATTGATGCTACGGTGCGATTTCGAGAGTTGGGCTTAGTCCCGAAACTTGAGATCTCTCACGTCGAAGCGGGAGGATCCGAATTTCAGCTGAGCTTTGATTCCACTAAAGAATCCGCGCATTCGGGCGGATTTGAGATCGAACTTAGCGGAAAGCGCGGGGATGATGCGAAGCAAGATTTTATTTTGCCTTTGCTAGAAACATCCTCTGGCATTTATCGTGCCACTCTCCCCCGGAGTATCTCAGGACTCTGGATGTATGAGGTGATTTTAAATCGAGACGGGTTGACATACCGGTTCAGTAAATAGGAACGGAAGGAGCTGTCCCTGACGACTCCCACAAAACTGCACAGTATATGTAATCTAGCTAAACAGTTACGCATCTTTTGATAACCACTGGTAGCGACAATCGAGGGGCTTTCTCGACATCCCTTCAGAGATCGACGTAAGAAAGAATACTTAGTTCGCAGCTCTGCAACTTTTGAATTTACACTGGAGTTCGCGGTGAACGCGGAGGCAAATCCGGAGATCTCCGCGTTCTCCAGTGTAGAATATTACAGCGCTACGTCGCACCGATGGATCGGCTCACGCGGGCGCTATACCGAGTCAAATTGGGGCTCAGGAACTGTCCCTATTTTAAACGTCACGCCTTGCGAGCTTGGCGTTCGCCTAAGGGAGACAGTTACTCCCAATTTCGTGGATTCCCATCTAGACACACGCGGATCGATTGTAATTCCGAACCGCTTCTTAACATACATTCTAAATCCTTCGGTCAGCTCAGCAATATCAGCATCAGATTCAACCTGAATGGCCCAACTCAGAAGCGACCCGTCAGCTGAGCGGCTCAACGTGATGGTATCTGCAACCCAGCCCTTGGCGGCTTTTCTGGCAACATTTGCGTCGATGAACTCTTTTAAAAGTTCGCGTAGAAAAAACTCTCCCAAAATATCCCGATATACAACCGTATAGCCTGGGGGGAGCAGATTCTGGGAAAGCACGATCGGCGTAGCTACTTTGAGCTCTCCGCGAAAAAACTCGCTTGGATACAAGATCTCTTTTGAAGTGCGTGGTGGATGCTTAAATATTCGATCGACTGCTGTAAACCCGCCTCTTTGGTGTACGAGCTCCGCAAAACTCAATCCCTGCTCGTACGGAAATAGTAAAATACGAGAAAGTAGCGCAGATGGTTTGCACGAGGCTACGTACCCTGCCCCCTCCAAAACTCCACATTCAGGATGCAAAATTGATTCATCTGTGTGCATCGCGAGAATTTCGGTCAGGATCGCATCGCCTTCTCGCACAGCCGCTAATGCGAGGCGTGCATCAGTCGAGACTTCCAATTTTTCATGCGCTGCGATATCGAAGTTGAAATCCTGAAGAAGATGGGTCAGCTCATGTATCGCTAATGAGCTTGCAAGCGAAGCGTCGCTACGAAAAACAATCGTTTTAGAGCTACGATCGTACAACGCAGAAGATGAATCAGTGCTCCCATGCAACATGCAGCCCGGATAGTCGTATCCCAGCGGCACAACTCCGAGCATCTCAAATAGCTGCCCTTCGCTACGCAGATCGGAAGCCGAATTTGTCTGCAACGAGAGCTTTTGTGTGATTTCTCGGTACTGCTCCCCTGATACGGTTCGACAACGAATCTGCTCAGGACTTGGTAATCCCCGAATCTTCGTTGCCTTTGCCAACAACTCTCCGACTGCCGCGCAATAATCGACACCAGAACAATCCACTTCCGAAGGCGGTTGTGCGAAGCCGGTGCTCGAGAGGCCGAAGAGTAAGGCGGCTGAAAGTAAAAATGTCGAAAACATAGAGCCGTTCGGAAAAGTCATGGCGGCGATGATAATCAGGAACGCAATTAGCCGATACCCTCAGATCCAGCTCAACTCTCGAAGCTACCAGTCGATTACTACCCAAACTCAGCGTTTCGTCCGCGATGATCGCTATTGTTTAGGTGATATCTATAATGATACTATTAGTTCACGTTGAGTCGGTGGCAAATGGGTAAGATTCGGCGTGGAGGGTACATCTTCGTTACCTGGGTAGGCGACCACCCACCGCGCCATGTACATGTATATAAAGATGGCAGACTTGTGGTGAAGTTGGATTTGCAAAACTTTGTTGTTATGCGCGGAAAACTCACTCGTAGAATCGCTACGATCGTTAAGAATCTAATCGCTGAGGGGAAACTTTGAAGATTCGACGTGTTCTTCCACACTCCAGAAAAAAATGCTTTCTAGTTGAAAGTAGCTCCGGAACGTATGAATTTCCGTATTCACAGCTCACGCTTAAACCCAGCGCCAAAGATCCCGTAATCTCGGTGATGGTAGACGGAGAACTGGGGCGAGAGGGCTTTACGTACAATTTAGAGTCCGGCAAGAGTGACTCCGTCATGATGGATCAGGTTTTAAAGATTAATTCCGATCCGGGATACTTACGGGAAGAACTTCTATTTGAATTATCTTGCGAGGCGCAGAAATATGTTGCGCAGACCGGCATCGCAAAACGAGCCTTGGCTAGGAGGTTAGGCATTCCTCCGGCTCAGCTCTATCGATTGCTTGATCAAAAGTTCTACGGAAAAACCATCGATCAGATGATAAGATTGCTACATGCACTAGGGCATCGAGTACAAATTTCAACTAAGGCAGTTGCGTAAGCTACCTTAAATAGTAGCTAGAGCTTTCTCGGCTCTCCGCATACTGTATCAACATGAATTATATCTCGGGCCCGGCGATAATTTTATTTCTCGAAATTCTGCTGGCGACCTATTTTGTTTATACAGTGATAGCAATCTTTAAGGGAGCTGCCCCGATCCCTTCGCGAAATTCAACCGTGAAACGATTATTAGCACTCGCTGAAATTAAGCCAGGCGAACAGTTAATCGATCTCGGCTCTGGCGACGGTCGCATTCTGTTCGCTGCCGCTAAATTAGGTGCTAACTGCACCGGAATCGAAATCAACCCGTTTCTAATCCTCTATACCCGGCTGCGAGCCAAACTGCTCGGAGTGAAAACTGTACGCGTACTTCGCGAGAATCTTTGGACCGCCGACATTTCTAATGTCGACGTGATGACCATCTACATGGTTCCGCAGTACATGGGAAAACTCAAAGCAAAAGTGCAGGCAGAGATGAAACCAGGGAGCCGAATCGTAGCCGCCGTGTATCCGTTTCCGGACTGGGAACCGGTTAAGCAGGACGGGAATACTTATCTCTTTCGTGTGGAGCCTCGCCACTAAGCCTGAATTCTACTCAGCTACGCTGCCCGCGGACCGCTGTCCCCATCTCCCTCGCCCAGCTCCGCCATTTTCTGCTGCAGCGTCGCCGCAAACTCAAGCATGCGCGAATCGAAGTGATGCACTAGCGATCTTAAGTTTCCGCGCATTTCAACCAACTCAGCAAGAACTGTGGGGCGGCTCGATTCCGCGACACGTCCCTCTCTAACGAGCTCGTTTAACGCGAGCTTTAAGTGTTCAAACATCTTTAGTCCTTCGGAGGCTACGTTTCTCACCACTAGCGATGGGCCCATTCCATCAAATCTCGCTGATGAATGGCTGTCCAGAAACAGCTCGCCACGGTTTATTAGGCCACCCAGTCGCACCAAATCGATTTCAGGCGAAGTGCGTCCGCTATATCCAATCGGAGCCCCCTCACCTGATCCAGCCTTCACGATCTCACCTAACTCTCTATGCACATCCTCTAGGAAATCTCTCACAACGTGGTCGGCTCTCATTATAAGTCCTTGAGTCGTCTTCATTAATTTCAGCTGGGCGCCTTCACCGCGTATCGGATAGTGATCCGGCTCCGGATTAATCCGTCCAATGACTGCTGGGTTATCCCTTCGCAAATCAGCTTCCGGAACGATTTTGTCTGTTTTGTCCGTGTGAGGCCGCCCTGGACCTCGAACTTTCGCCAATGCCTCTATCGGCATTATAAACGGCAACGAACCGGAAAGCGGACTATCCGCGCCCGGCGAGTCAGAGAGCTGAACCATATAAACCCTTTCAGTAATGTTGAAAAAACCGTCGCAACGCGCTTCAAAGACTCGAGCAAGCAACCTGAAAGGAAAACCTGCGCGACTGCGACTTAAGAATTGAGATGCACCGCTCGCACAAACAGCTATTGAAAAAGATAGTGGGCTAAAATGGGCGTTCCAATGAAACAGAAAACCCATTGAATTCGAGCAAGTTATAAGTTGCTTAGTTTATAATTGGAGGAGGTCCCCTTTCAGCGGAATGGCTCCAATCATCTTTTTGCTTCTTAAGGACTACTAATACTCATCTGGGCGTTCTTGTGTTATCGTCGCAGAGGCAGCTTCATAGGACAAAAACCATGACAACAAAACTTACATGGGACGAAATAACAAAGCTCTACAACAAAGAGTACGTGGAGCTAACAAATTACGATTGGCCAGACGAAGAGATTCACCCCCGCTCCGGAGTTGTGCGCGTTCACTCATCGGATCGAGCCGAGTTCTATAAACAAGTCGGCAAAGATACTCCTGTGGATTCCGCTATTGTTTTTGTAGGAAAGCTAGCACTCCCCAAAGACGTGATCTTTAGTCCGGGCTTGAGGCGTGTAGTAGCGAACCATGCGTGAGTATCGCTTTGATCCAAACGAAGAGCTTCCGCTAGTTCATGCTTTATTGACGGGGCCAAGAGGCCAGGTGCGCGCCACGCTTGTTTTTGACTCCGGTTGTGGGCTCACGCAAGTGCACAGTCAGATTCTTGAGACGATTGGTTGCGGCCGCGCTCCGAACTCAAAATCCGTTACGATTAGCGGGGTCACGGGAGAAGGCGATCCAGCATTTATAGTTCCTGTTAAGAGTTTGCATACCCTCGGTGCGCGGTTCGACCACGCAGAGATAGCAGGGGTAGATTTTAGCAAATGGGCGCATTCAGGAATTGAGGGGCTTCTTGGATGGGACATTATTAGACAGTTTCATTTTGATATGGATGGGCCGAAGGGGATTCTAAGGGTATTTTAGCGTTGAAATTTGCCGATTGAGGAGAGTGACTCGCCCTGGTTATCCCGTCTGTTGGCAAAGCAATTTTTGGAGAGAACCAAGCTTGAGCCTCATGGCAGCAGTGCCGTAACGCTACGGAATCTGTGTACGCGTACAGCGTCCTTAGAACGATACAAATCTCACCATAGAACTCGTTTTAGAGGGGGCGAGCAGTTATACCCCAACACGCTCTGTATTGCTTCCGAATCCGGTGAGTGCATTAATACTGCCCGTGATTATCGGTACATCAGTTTCCCCCAACTCCCCCTCTCTCGACCCTAAGTTTGCTTCCGCGTGTAGCGAAATAATGGCGATTCGAAACACGGCGCAGAATCCAACAGAAGACGATCAGATTAAGCGTCACAGAGAACGAGGCAAGCTTTTAGCTCGCGAACGTGTAGCACAGTTGGCAGATCCGGACTCCCCTATCTTAGAAATTGCTGCTCTCGCCGGCTTTAACATGTACGGCGACGATGTGCGTGCTGGAGCTGGAATAATTACAGCTATCGCAAAAGTAGCTGGGCGCTGGAGCGTGATCGTCGCAAATGATGCCACCGTAAAGGGTGGAAGCTACTTCCCGATGACCGTAAAGAAACATTTGCGGGCCCAGGAGATCGCTTTCGAGAATCACTTGCCGTGTTTCTACCTAGTCGATTCCGGTGGTGCATTTCTTCCGATGCAAAGCGAGGTATTTCCAGATCGCGATCATTTTGGACGGATCTTTTATAATCAGGCGCGGTTATCCGCGGCCAAGATTCCGCAAATTGCCGTCGTCATGGGCTCCTGCACCGCGGGCGGAGCGTACGTACCTGCGATGTGCGATGAAACCATTATCGTAAAAGACCAGGGCACTATTTTTCTTGGCGGTCCGCCGCTCGTAAAAGCCGCGACCGGCGAAGAAGTCACTGCTGAAGAGCTTGGTGGTGGACTTGTTCATACGGAAAAGAGCGGTGTGGCGGATCATCTGGCTAACGACGACTATCACGCAATATCGATCGCGCGCGATATCGCACGTTACCTTCCGAAATCGTGCCCGAATCGCGCTATACAGCGAATCGAGGCACTTACGCCGCGATTTAAGATCGAAGAATTGCATGATTTGGTCTCTGTCTCGCCGCGCAAACCGTTTCCGATGCGCGAGGTAATCGGACGCGTCATTGATGGTAGTGATTTTCATGAATTTAAGGAACGGTACGGGCAAACGTTAATTTGCGGTCATGCCCATATCGATGGCTATCCGGTTGGAATCATCGCCAACGATGGAATCCTGTTTGCTGAGAGCGCCCGCAAAGGAGCGCACTTTATCGAACTCTGTGATCAGCGCGGAATCCCGTTACTCTTTTTACAGAATATCTCGGGCTTCATGGTCGGGAAACAATACGAACAGGGCGGCATCGCACGCGATGGCGCAAAGCTCGTCACGGCTGTTTCGTGTGCAAGAGTCCCGAAAATCACAGTCGTAGTCGGCGGTTCGTTTGGGGCTGGGAATTACGGAATGGCTGGGCGCGCATATCAGCCGCGATTTCTGTTTATGTGGCCAACGGCTCGAATCTCCGTGATGGGTCCGGAACAAGCAGCGTCTGTGTTAACCCAGATACAGGCCGATTCGTACAAAGCTCGCAAAAAGGCCGTGAGCGCTGAGGAGCTAGCTGCTTACCGTACTGA
>JBGSNS010000320.1:0-3631 GCA_041739515.1 Bdellovibrionota bacterium | reverse complement strand
GCGGCAAAATTGTTTGCCGCGGCAAGACGCAAATGGACATTCTGTTCAACCTACCCACCTCGACGATCCCGCGCTTGCTCCGATCCTCTCGCCTCAAACTACTCTAGAAGCGGCGTAGCCGCGCGACCTGCTTCCACCGATGGGATTCCTAAGCGAGAGAAAAAATTGTCACCCAATAGCTGTCGCATGACCGGACCGAGGGCCAGCCTGTCGGCGTCGTCAGTATCCGTCCTCGTAGCCAGCAAGACGCCCATAGACCGATTGCCGGAACAGCCCGCTGAGCCGGTGTACGGTGTGCTTCCTTTGGATGAGGGGTTCAGGCGCAGGTTGGTCTCCTCGCCGAAGGCGAACAGCACCGCGCCGGAAGCGAACATCGACAGCGCCACGAACCAGAACGCCGCGTTCGCTGCGCCGGTCAGATGTGCGACCAGCGCAAGGCCAAGCGCGCCGATGCCGCAGCCAAGATCAAGCCAGAAGCGGTCGATGCCGATGGCCGAGTCACGTCGGGGCGGGTGGCGTGATGTCGGTGACACTGGCCTCAAGGTTCGAAAACAGCAACGCGATGCCGAAACCGGCAATTCCCGCCGATAGCGTCGACCATGCAGCGCCATCGCCCAACCCGACCATCTGCACGCCAGTATCACTGATCCACAAGCCGAGCACATTGGGCCAGAACCGCCCGACATTATCCGACAGCCGCCCGGTGAACAGTTGCGATCCACCCCAGACAAAGCCGTAGGCGCCGACGATCCAGCCCATCTCGGTCAAGGTGGCACCTTTTCCCACCAGGAGCGCCGGAAAGATCACCCAGACCAGCGCATCGACGAACTTCTCAACCAGCTCGGCCTGCGACAGGGATGCAGGCCGTTTGTCGCGCCAGCTCATAAGGGCGAAGACTTTGCGCGTTGGCGGCTGTTCAGAGAGCGTGGTGTAATTTCTGCGCCGTCAAAGGTGTGATCCCGGGTGGCCATCGAGGTGTATGTTTGAGGTAGAGTTTGGCGACTTCAACCACGAACGCGCTTCTGGCCAAGCGCGATCAGGGTGATTTGCTGCGCAGCATCGCATGGCCGTTTTGCAGCTGATCATGGTGGATGGCCTGATCGGCGCTGGCTGGCACTAACGCAGCGGCGAGCGAACGACCTGGCGAAACTGGAACCCTTGCAGCTCTACGGTATCGCCCGTGGTCAGCGGCACCATGGTCTGCGGCCAGATCGCGGTTGCGAGCGAGTCGTGGATCGCTGAGATTTCGCCGAGGGAGCCGCGGATTTCTGTCGTGCCGTTCAGGACCAGTCGCCCGCGCATGCGGGCCTTGGCGCTGGCGATGATCTTGTAGAGCAGCGTCGCGCCGAAGAGGTGGGTGCCGCCCACCGGGGCCACGAAGTGGTTGTTCGCGGCGTCGAACACGCCCTGATCGTTGTAGTCGGTGTTGTTGATGCCGATCTCAGTCCGGACCCCGACGTAGTTGTCGTAGTTCTGTTCCTGAACGGTGACATCAATCGCGGTGCCGATCTCGTCCGCAATGAGAAGCGAAGGCGCATTGGCATAGCGCCGGTCCGGCGTTTTCGCGGCTAGCGCAAATTTGTCAGAATTCGCGCCAGTTCTGCCGTCTCAACCACGTCAAGTTTCGTCCCGAAATGCGTTGCTATCGCCCGTCAATAGACCGGCCACATGGACTTCAGCAGCTGGCGTCCATCTTCGGTTGTGTGGAGAACCTGACCGCGGCCATCGGCATCATCGCCACCATCATGATGAGCCAGGCGCCGATGCCGAAGACAACGCCCTTCAGCCAGAGCTCCCCGCCGGGAAGGTGCGATTCAAGCAGTGCGAAGGCGCCACCCCAGATGACGGTGCCGATCATGAAGTGAATGCCCCAGGCAATGGCCGTTGACACCCCCATCATCACCGCGATCATACTGATCGGATCCAGCGCGGGCATCAGGCCCATTGCCCCCTTCATCAGCATCAGAAGCGAGAGAATGACAGTTGCGCAAGCCCGGCGAACATTCCCTTTGCGATATTGGTCATGGTGATGGCCCTTCATGGTTGCGCCAAACTGGCTTTGAGAAAGAAACACCTTGGCCAGCGTTTCGTTCCGCTCCTTTCGTTCAGAACACCTGCACGACTTCGTGATCCTGCACCTGTCTGAACGGGCGCTGCCGCGTCATTGCCCCGGCAGCAAGACAGAATTGATGAAGATCATTATCATGTTTCGCACGGGGGCGTCCTGATCTGCGTCAGGCTGCGGCGGCCGGCCGTGGCTTCGAGCAGGAACGCGGAACAGGGCTCTGCCTCAAAATGCGTGGCGCAATGGAGGCATTCGAGCCCTGAGCAATTCTGGCCCTGCTCGTCCGTACATGGCCCGTTTCAGGGTCTTCACTCGGTTGATCTGGCCTTCAGCTTGACCGTTGCTCCATGGCAGCTCGATGGCGTTTCGTACGGCATCAATGTCCCTGTGCAACGTGCGTGCAAATCGCATGATTGGGATGAGGTTCGTCTCGATGGCGCTGTCGATCCATGCGCCGAGTGGGTCGGACTGGCCGCAACGCGGAATGCCCTTGAAGCGCATAGCGAGGCTCCGCATCGTGGCGAAGGCAGGTGATCCTGCCTTTAGTGCATCAACCCTTTGTGCCTGATCGGGGGTCAGCGATCCCCTTGGTTTGATGCACAGCGCTGCGGCGATGACGGGGGAAATGGCATGCCCAGTTTGGGGGTCCCGCACTGGTTCAAGCTTCGGCGGGCTGGTCGCCGGATCGACCGCGGCATGCTTTTCAGCCCTGCGCCATCCGGCCAAGAGCCGCTCGAGATGCGGGTAGCTTCCTTCATAGCCTCGCTGCTGGATCTCGTGGAATAATAGCCTGCCGCGCCGGTTGCCGGCTTTCCAGCATTGGGCCAGGACTTCTTCGCAGTACCAGGGCGATGTCGGTTTCAATGTTGCTCTCCGCCGGTTTGGCGGTACCTCGAAAGCGAGCCACTTTGCCACGCTGCGCCGCCTGAAGCCGGTTTGCCGTTCGATCTCGCTGCATGATAGTCCTTGATCTCGAAGCGCATGAATAGTCGTGAAGATCTCTTCCCGGAACCTACGGTGAGCCAAGCGCGACCGCATTAGGTGCAAATCCGTGCTGATGTTGTCCGCTTCGGACAGAAGGGCTCTGCCAGTCGGGCGGCCGTACATGTTCATCTGCTCTTCGATGGCCATGCGGAGATTTTGTACAAGATGAAATCGGTCCGCCACTTGCACAGCCTGCGGTGCTCCTTGGCGGGCAACCTGCGCGTAGAGCCTACAACGATCCCTGCTGATGACCTCGATTTCCGGCTGGCGGCGCAGCCATTCCGTGCAACTCTCCACCTTGCGGTCTTCCAGAACGCCGACAACCGTGCGCCGTTCGAGATCGACGATGATTGTCCGGTAGCTCTGCGATTTTCGCCAGCTCCAGTCATCGATGCCAACGACCGTTGCAGGTGGAGCATTGTCTTGGGTCGCGCGCAGCACTTGGCGACGGATCGTATCGTCGCTGACTCGGATGCCCAGTTGGTGCAGGAGGCGTTCAGCCGGACGCCCGCCCGCAGCGTGTCCCAGATGACTTGAAATCTGTGCCACTCTTGACGTCCGGTGGGCAAAAGGGCGTGCGAG
>JBGSNS010000194.1:0-8651 GCA_041739515.1 Bdellovibrionota bacterium | reverse complement strand
TGTCGGCTTGCAAGTCCCCTAAATTCGGCTTTTCAATTCAAATCGAAAAATGATTTTTCTTCGTTTTCTTCAATACTTTCGATCTCTTACAAGGAAATTTTCATTTCCTACCGGACAGCAGTGACCAGCGGTCCGCGGTCCGTGTTTTTATGCCATTCTTGAGTGCTTATTTATTCCTATTTAATTCGCACAGACTTCTCAAGCGCTTTCATCAACGCCGGATCGGTTTCCAATAGTATTTGCACGAACTCACGCTCCTTAGCGGCGCTGCGTCCGGTAATTCCAAGCTTCTCAACAACGCCTTTTGCTAGTGTCGCGACGGCTTGATCGATCGATGTGAACACCTTCGATTGCAGTTGTGCGATCTCGATATGCCATTCTGACTGCGGCGCAGGCTTAGCGGATTTGAGTTTTTGCTTCGACTTCACACCCCGCACAACAGGTCGCTTGCTCTTGGACTTTGCCGGCTTAATTTTTAAATTTTGTTTCGCCATAATTTTCTATCCTCTTTTTAGTCTAAAACTCATCGTTTTGGGTATCATCGACTTCACTTGGTTAACTAAAATCTTACTATCCTCGCGTCGCCCGTGGCGCGCTAGGAACTGAGCATACTCATACCGTAAAGCGATATCAGATGGCTTTATCGCCAATCCGCGCTGAAAATAACCTTCCGCTTCAGTGATATTGCCGCGCTGCTCTAGCACTACGCCGATATGCCCATACGCCTCTGATAGATTCGGTGAGCGTTCAATCGCATCTGTAAATCGCGCCAGCGCGAGTGTTAGGTCTCCTTGAGCCAACGCCACACAGCCCAACCCGTCTAGCCCCTCAGCCTGCTTTCCCAATTGATATGCAAGTTGGTAATAGCGGGTCGCCTCAGCGTAATCCTTTCTTCGCAGGCTTTCGGTACCAGCTTCCATCACCCGACCAGCGGCTCGCAACGCGTCAGCATCTAGTTCCGGTCTCACTTGGGGCAACTGACATCCAATACAGCCAATCAAAAACGTAAAGATAAGAAAGGTACGTATCATGCGACTAACCTAGCCTCCTCTTCGTATAATGGCGCCTCTTCGTCATGCTCTAGTGTTGCTACGAATGAAACTTTTAGTGATTCAACAACCTCCTCGAAAGCCACGACTTTTAGATCCATCCGATAGAGACTCGCTAACTGTTGCACCAGTCTGCGCGCACCGCGCGAGACCAGTAACATTCGAGTCTCATGGTTAGTTTTAAGAAACGCGCTGATTCGCTCCATCAGCGGGAATGTAAGAGCAGCACCGTCACGTTCTAGTTTACAGATTTCGTAATCGATAAGCGCATTCATTCGCAGCGCAGGCGTTGGTGAATCGGAGCGCACGATACCGGCGCAGATTATGCGCTTCATAGCGATTCTTACTTCCTCTAATAATACCCGTGGATTTGGGCTTCTCGGCGCATGTTCACTAATCGCTTGTAAAATCACGTCGAAACTTCGAATCGACACATTCTCAGCTACGAGCGATCGCAGTAGCTCGGTAACTTGCGTCACTGAAATCACCGAAGGGATGATCGTATTGGCGGAATCTGACATCACCGAGTCCAGGGAATCCAAGAGCCTTCGAGTCATTGAGTCGTCGATCAGCTCCAACGCGTTACTGCGAATGGCGCCGCAGATCTTCTCCACCAACTCTACTTCCGTAGTAATGTTGTGATACCGATCACTCTCTATTCCTCGTATCAGAATCGCCACACCTTTCTGTTCAGTATCCGGCGTAAACTCTATATTCGACACTGATAGACCTAGTGCTTTAAACGTCTGCTCGCGCACCGTTCGGTTGATTCCACTAAGTTTTTCAGCGCTTCCCAACAGGCCTGTAAATGTCTGTGAATCCATCGAAACGGAGATTGGAGCTGGAGGACGTGGTGACCATGGCGCATGATCGTCTTGCGTATCCTCTTTCGGTTCCGAATGCATGACGCCTGACCAAAGTAGCAGGCATCCCAACGTGACAAACGGCAGAACCGGCATCTCCGGCACGCACGCGATCGCGAAGCAAAATATAGCGATCAAAAACTTTATCGAGCGCGCAGCGCTTAGTTGTTGAATTAAATCTTGCGCTAACGTGCGCTCATCTCCCCTACTTACACGGGTCACCACGATACCTGCAGCAAGCGAGTTCAAAAGGGACGGTATTTGAGCGGTTAAGCCGTCACCGATAGTTAGTAGGCTATATTTTTGGACCGCGGCACCGAAATCCAAACCACCTAAAAGCGCCCCAACGGTGATTCCGCCGACTAAGTTTATTAGGGTAACTACAATCCCTGCGATTGCATCCCCTTTGACAAACTTCATCGCACCATCAAGGGCTCCGTAAAATCGTGACTCAGTCTGTAAGTCCTGGCGCTTAGCTCGCGCCTGATTGAGGTCGAGTATTCCACTACGCAGATCCGCATCGATCGACATCTGCTTTCCGGGCAGTGCATCGAGTGTAAAGCGTGCCGCTACTTCAGCGACCCGCTCTGATCCCTTCGCAACTACGATAAACTGAACCAACGTAATAATTGCGAAGATAACGATACCGACTACTAGATTGCCGTTTACGACAACCTTACCAAACGCGTCTATTATTTGGCCCGCTTCGCCACCACCTAAGATATTACGAGTCGACGAAACGTTAAGCGCTAACCTAAACAGCGTGGCCAGTAGCAGCAGAGACGGCAACGAAGTCAGCTTTAAAGTATCCGTCAACGCCAGAGCACTAAGCAAAAGCGCGAGCGCGAAAATCAGATTCGACCCGATGAGAAAATCCATCACCGTAGGCGGCATCGGCACTAGCATGCTCACTAGTGTGCCGATAACGAGAATTGGTATTACCAAAGCCTGCATCTGATACCGTCCGCTCGCGCGTTTTGTGTCCTTTATCCAACTCTAATATTTCGAGTCGCTGCCATTTGTGTTTCATGCTCCGACTTAATGATGTTTGAGTAGAGGCTCACAAGTTGCATCTGCTCTTGCATCTCCAATTGCTTTTCAATCAAGTTGGAGTACTCCGGATTAATTCCGGTGTTTGATACGCCGAATTTGCCTAAAACATTACCGATCAAACTCTGAACCATAGACCCAAAACCGGACCCAGGCCTAGGCACCACTGTGTTGTTCGCTAGTGGGCTACCAAGTGTCAGTGAAGTTAGACCTGAAACGCCTGTTAGATGTGAAGACATAACTACCTCTATTAAAATAAACTTGAATTATTATCGGTCGCTGATGAGAATAGTTGCGAGATAGCTAAGGTAATTTTGCCGTCCACGAAAGTTATTTTCGCGCTCCCTATACTCGCACCAAGAGAATGAAGGGTTCCAATTAGTTCATCCGGAAGTGGACAACGCAGCGTTTCTCCGCGTTTAAGTGCGAGAACATCTTCTACAGAAACTGTGAGCTCTCCTAGATGTAGCTGTACCGGAAGGTTAAATTTGTTGTGTGCCTCATTATCAATAGTCATATTTTTATCTCCAGAAAGTTTTAATTTGAGAGTGAATGTTTTACCGACGAGCATGAAAGATAGAGTGGATAATGTCAGTGTCCCTGTGCGTGGATCTGCCACTTCTGCCCATACTTCAGTGCTTGTTGAAAGTTTTGCTCGCTTAGCTCCTGCGATTAGGCTTCGAACAGCCGCTGATTTTGCGTGTGTACGAAGTACCGTTAGCGCCCACTCACGTTGCCAGGTGCGGGGCAATTTTTCTGCCGCGCTAAGTGCAGGTGTCACGTCATCATTCACGCTACTTCTACAACCAGTAAGAAGCTGCGTGGCAACGCCTATGGCGTGTGCGGGCGTCAAATTTAGTAGTTCGTGAATCATGCAGCCTTTTGAATCTTCGATCTCCGCACCACGGTGAACACTCCGGCAATTCCTATAATTAGTAATGACAGCGCTATTTCAATGCTCGGATCGATCGAGAGTGTACGTCGCTTGCTAGGCGAGACACTCTCAACCACCGATCTACCGCCTATTTCATCTTGTGCGAGGTCAACGATGGGCGACGCTGGCGTTACTTGCGAGACTAAGACGGCCACGGATGCGGGCGAGATTCCCGCTGCACCAGCTACGAGTTTTGCTACATCGTTCGGGATATCGCTTGCCGCCATCCCTCGCTCAACCTCAAAGATGATTAGAACCGAGGCACTTCCTGGGGTCATTTCACGACCCAGCAAAGGATCCTTTTCCGGAAGATTTAGGTGCACACGCGCCTCACGCACACCGTCGATGGTATATAGCGTTTGTTCGAGGTTTGAGGCGATTCCGCGTTGAAGTTTTAACCGCTGCTCTTCCCGACTAATCAAAAATCCACTTGCGGGTTCTTGGTCCCTTCGCTCTTGAGGTAGTGCTCTGACTCTTTCTAGAAATGCGATTGCTTTAGAAGCTTCCGTTTTATCAACGGACAACGACCACCGTCCATCAGGCTGGTGCGTTTTTAGGGTCGAGTAACCGCCCTCCTCTAACCGTGCGAGGGCGCGGTTTGCTTCGCTTTCGGCTAGATTTGTTAGAATTTGCTCCCGACAACCGACGTTCAGTAGCAGGAGGACGACCGCGACGAGTAGTCTTTTTGACCACGATCGGCGTAGCGGTACTTTCTGCTGGTTTTGGGAGTCGGGGCTTGAGAAGAAGCGCCTTGAGCTTTGCAAGCCCGTTATCGTGTATTCGAGAAACCCAGCTTTTCGAGAGTCCTGCATGGTGTTGTGCGATGTCGGTAAAGGACATGTCCTTGAAATAAAAATTTTCAAGGATTAATCGCTCTTTATCCGGAAGAGTTGCTAACAATCTGTGAATTCTTTCGTCGCTCTCTTTTTTCTCGTATTCCTGCTCAGGAGTAGGAGCAGCGTTGTCGGAGGCGTTTAGTTCGTCCTCAGCGTCGCAAAACGAGAGCCTGTGAGTAAGTGCTGTTTTGGAGGCAAGGTCGAGGATTTGTTCGAGATCGGTAGTGGAAGATGGTTCTTTGGAGGGGGAATTTAGCTGCGCAGGCCTATTGAGCTGCTCCATCCTTATCTCATGCGCTGCTGCGAGCGCCCGAGCTCGTTTGTACGCTACTCCGCGAAGATCTGAATCACGCCTAATCGAATCAATCACCGCGCCGCGGATTCGTAGGAATGCGTAGTTTTGAAAACTGTCGTTAGTACGCGAGTCGAATCGTCCGGCGGCTTCGACGAGCCCTAAATAACCAGCTGATACGAAATCATCGAATCGATTAGCGGGAAGTCCCATGTAGGCGATTAATTTTCTGACGGTAGCCTTAACGTACCCCTGGTACTGCTCAATCAGTTCGTTTCGCTGCCGCAAGTTCTGCGGGCCTTCCACGGCGTCCATGTCAGGTGTTATCGGGAGTTGGAGGGATTAGTTGCTAAGATTGTAGTCGGTTTAGGGGAAACTCGTACGAAATCTGGGGAATGTAACATAATTCGTGGAAGCGATATTACGTCATGCGTCCGACTCTTCTAATATTTACACAGGAGCCCGTGGAGAACACGGAGCTAAATCAACGGGTTATCTACTGAGTTCTCCGCGAGCTCCAGTGTAAAAACATCCCGCCCTGTGGCGCATCTTTGTTCGTCTTACACACTTACTGTTACAGACTCGAAATCTGTGATTAATCGCAACGTTCTTGTCAACAAAGCGAACACCAAGAACACTAGGGGAAGTAAAGTCCGGGGCGAGTAGTTACTTATCTTTTAGTAGAGCCTTGCCGTAAGCGCAGTCGGTGCGCGGAGCATTCGGAAGCTGTTCATCAAGCGACTGACGATACTGAACACATCCGCGCATAAATTGAGGCCATTCCGGTACCGTTGGCTTAACATCGACTTTATCGGGGAGTAGATTCCAAAGGTCCGGTTGATGCCAACACAAGTTGTGTCCAGTTGAATCTCGATGCTCTCTAATAGCATGGCGAAGTTTCTTAACTTCGGCCGCTAATTCATCACGACTCATTTTGAGAAGGTCTTCCTCCACATTATTCCATTCAGGTTTTCAGCAAACAACTGTGCAGTGAGGTTGTCGCAACAATCTAACACACGCCCGCGAATCTGGAGAATAAAGAATCTGTCGAGACGCTAGTTCCGAACGGGTCTATTCGAATGGTTCTGCCGAGCATATGTATCACCAAGCGGGCCGCGCATCTTAATATTGCTTTCGCGCCTCTTCTCCTTACCAAGGCTTGCCAACTGACGCACGTACTCAAACTTCATGGCGACTGTTTCGCTAACCGCGCTTGCGAAGTTTACGTAATGGCGAGGTTTTCCCCCTTCGCTCTCGACCTTCGGATTAAAGTCCCACGGAATACCGGCGATAAAGCGATTATCCGCTGACAATACTGTCTCTCCGTGAAGTTGACGTTTCTCTCCATCAAGACCTACGTAGAAGTTCCCGCGCTTAACAAAGATATAGTTAGGAAAACCTGTGAGAAATGCTCTTACTAACGCACGTTCGGGCGATTTCGATCGACTGGCCTGGTCGACCTCATCCCATCCCATCAACCTTACTCGTCGAATAAGCTCCGCTGCGTGGTCTCGCGCCTTCGTGAAATTCTTAACGGAGATGCCCAATTCCGATATTTCAGAATCACTCGCGCCGAGCTCAAACAGGTTCATGGCTCGCTGAAACAATCGCAGCTGAACCGCAAGTTCAGAATCAACATCGAGATCATCAACCAAATTTCGCCACGCTGAATTTTCGCGATCTTGTAGACCGTTCACCTCGATTGCCGAAGTTGTGTATATAGCCTCAATTAGTGCGCCCTGATGCCGCGCATCGACCAACATCCGACCGAGGTTCACAGATATCGGGAGGCGTGCGATCGTTTGACCGAGGTCGGTCGCCTCTATCGCACTATCCAACAAGCCTAAAACTTTAAGCTCCTCCTCAGCACCGTCCCACACTACTCGCCCCGGATCGTCTAACAACGTCATACGGCGTGGATCGAGTTGTTGAAACGCCAAAAACTTTAACAAGGCGTTGGTTGGTTGAAGACGGAGGATCTCTGGGGGTGGAGCCAAAGGACGCATTTCAAGCGGTACTTCACACCGATCAACATAAATGCCGGGCTGCGTTCGCCCCACTCGACCACGCAGCTGACGCGCCTCAAACTGGGTAGCATAGACGGTTCCCAAACATTGAACACCATTGATGAGATACGTTCGACGGCGTAATCCAGTGTCGATCACTACGTGAAGATCCGGGATTGTAAGACTCGTTTCAGCGATATTCGTAGCTAAGATGACTCGAGGCTTTCCCTGATCCCTAAAACATTCTTGCTGTTGGTCGGACGGCACATCCTTGTGTAGAGGAAGTACTATTGCATCGAGGCCCTCGACTTCAAGCGCCCGCTCGATTTCACCCATCGCTTGTTCAATTTCAAGCTTGCCAGCAAGGCCAACTTGAATATTCAATCCCCGACGCACGAATTTTATTACATCGTCGACCAAAAATTGCTCCGGTTTCTCTTGTGTAACCTCGTAGTTTCGACCCGTGATGTTGAGAACTTTACATCCCCCGAGATAGTCAGCAAATTTTTCCGCCTGGATCGTTGCAGACATTACGACCACCTTGAGATGCGGGTTCTGCTTCATTTCTTGGCGTAAGAATGCGAGCAACATATCCTGATCACAATTTCGCTCGTGAGCCTCATCGACGAAAACGATTCTCTCACGATTATTCTGACGCAAGAGTTCCCGCATCTCAGCTACACCGGTGGTACAAAATGTGAGTCGTGTATCATCGCAAACACAACTACTAACTCCAGTGTGATATCCGATGCTGCGGCCCACCGGTTGCTGGCGCACTTCGCTTAACCAACCAGCCAGACGTTCAGCAGCGAAAATTCGTGGGACAGCGCAAAAAATATCTACATTAGGCATCGCCGCTGAAGCAAAAAGTGGCAAAACCGTAGATTTTCCGGAACCGGTTTCGCCAACAACGACCAATTGCTGATCTCGTCGAAGAATATTCAGCATCTGACGCACATACTCGGCAGCTGGAAGTTTATCCAACGTCTCCATTAAGTTACTTTTGGTTTTACAAGGCGGCGAGGAATTTATTGGTGACCGCGAATCACTTCCAAACCTGAGGTCACTTAATGATCCGAAGGCTGGGTGGGCGGGAGCTAATAGTTGAGCGAGGACAACGGGCAGGTTCTGCAGTACGGTCATACAACAACTTCTCGAGAACTAGACAACTCCCGACAAGTAGCACATTCATTACTTTAACCAAGCTAAATCTACGTTAGAAAGGAGACAGTTCCTGAAAGATCCCCAAGAAATTTGAGTCGGTATAGCACCCGCGTGAGCCGATCCATCGGTGCGACGTAGAGCTGTGATATTCTACACTGGAGAACGCGGAGATCTCCGAAGTTACCTCCGCGTTCTCCGCGAGCTCCAGTGTAAATTCAAAAGTTGCAGAGCTGCGAACTAATCGAGAAAGCCCCTCGAGTGTCGCTACCATTGGTTATCAAAAGATGCGTAACTGTTTAGCTAGATTACATATATTGTGCAGTTTTGTGGGGATTCGTCAGGGACAGTTCCTTCCGTCCCCATTTCATACAATTTTTCAATAAAGGAACTGTCCCTGAGTGATCCCCACGAAATTTGAGTCGGTATAGCGCCCGCATGAGCCGATCAATCGGTGCGA
>JBGSNS010000182.1:0-15324 GCA_041739515.1 Bdellovibrionota bacterium | reverse complement strand
TCTACGACCCGTTTGCAATTTTGGAATGAGGAAAAGACGTAACCAGCTGATCTAGAGCCCATTTCTCAAGCGCTGACAATGAATCCTCGGACGTGAAGCTAAACTCCTCTCCATCGGAGTATGCCCCCTTGCCTTCAAATCCAGTGTCGGTTGAAACGATCGAAATAATGCGCGCATCTTCGCTGAAACCTAGAGTGCCTAAAAGTATATCTTCAGCGCGTTGCTTCGGCTGTAACAACTCTTTCTCTGAAAGCTCGCGTTTTTTCGCAGCCATCATTCCCTCGTAGCCATCAAAGGGCTCCGCTAAACGAACCGTTTGAAAGCGACTGTGGCGTTGGTCCCACCAAAACCGAACGAATTCGACAGGGCAAATTCTACCTGCTTTTCGCGCGGCTTATGGGGCACGTAATCGAGATCACAATCCGGCGCAGGGTTATCAAGGTTAATGGTCGGAGGAATTACACCAGTTTTTAGCGCCATCGTTGTAAAGAACGCTTCGACAGCTCCTGCTGCACCGAGCAAATGTCCAGTCATCGATTTTGTAGAGCTGACCAACATTCCAGATTTGGCGTGATCACCAAACACTCGCTTAATGGCTAACGTCTCTGTCGGATCGTTTAGCGGAGTCGATGTCCCGTGCGCATTAATATAACCGATCTGAGATGGATCAATCCCGCCATCACCAAGCGCCATCGACATCGACTGCACCGCACCTTCGCCGCCCTCAGCTTGGCCGGTAATATGAAACGCATCGCAGGAGAACCCGTATCCGACGATTTCGCCGTAAATTTTTGCACCACGTTTCTCGGCTAGCGATAACTCTTCAAGCACCAGCACCGCAGAGCCTTCGCTAAGAACAAAGCCGTCTCTGTCTTTATCAAACGGTCGCGAAGCTTTAGTTGGCTCATCGTTTCGAGTCGACATAGCCTTCATCGAACAAAAACCGGCTACTCCGAGCGGAGTGACGGCACTCTCAGTGCCACCAGTTAACATCCGTTCCTGCAGTCCGTTGACGATCATGCGATACGCTTCACCGATCGCGTGATTCGACGAGGTGCAAGCGCTGGTTACAGTATAGTTAACTCCCTTGAGCCCATACTTTATCGCTACGTTGCCCGGCGCGAGATTCGAAATCATCGCTGGGATAAGAAACGGGCTAACCTTACGTGGGCCGCCATTTAAGAGAGCTTCGTGGTAGCGTTCAAGAATCGGTAGTCCGCCGATTCCAACACCGAAAATACACCCGAATTTTGTCGCATCAAACGCTCCTATTTGTGCGTCATCCCAAGCTTGCGACGAAGCTACGAGAGCGTACTGCGAGAAAAGATCGATCCTTCGCTGCTCCTTCGGCTCGATATACGGATTGAGATCTAGGTTCTTAATTTCGCCCGCAACTTGTGTCGAATAATCCTCACACGGAAAACGCGATATCTTGGAAATCCCTGAAGTTCCGTTTAGTGCTGCCTGCCAGACCGACTTTGGATCGTTGCCAGTCGGGCAAACAATTCCAAGGCCAGTGATTACAACCCGCTTTTTCATGCCGGGGACAATAGCCTAGGTCTAGAAAAACTTAAACCACTCTCCCCTTTTGGGACCCATTTCACACATACTGATATCAGCACAGGTGCCAGGGGTCCCAAAAGGGGAGAGCAAGCTACGGGCGCTCCACAATTAAAGCCCCGGCCATAGCACCAGCTGCACAAACGCTTATAAGGCACCGTCCGCCGTTTTTTTGTTTTAAGCCACGTGCCGCTGCCATAAGAAGGCGACCACCGGTGGCTGCAAACGGATGCCCAAGCGCGATAGACCCACCGTTAACGTTCATTTTATCCGATGGAATCGAACCAATAGCGGGCATACCACCCCAACCGGTTTCCCACGCTTTTAGGTTGCATGCGACCTGCGCTCCGAACGCTTCGTGAATTTCAAAGAGGTCGAAATCTGAGACCTTTTTCTGCGCTCTCGCGAGTAATTTCGGAACTGCCAACGCCGGAGCCATAAGTAGTCCAGCATTTGGGTCGATCGCAGCAAACTCCATTTCGCCGACAAATCCAAGAATTTCACGCCCTTCTTTGCGCGCTCGAGACTCAGCCATCAACACAACGGCTGATGCTCCATCGGTCAATGAACTTGCGTTACCAGCGGTAATCGTCCCCTTCTCGGAGCGATCAAACACAGGACGAAGTGCAGCGAGTTTCTCAGCCGTAGTGTCCGCACGAATCAAATTATCCTTATCGACGTTTCCGACTTTCACGATATCGACCGCTAAAAATCCTTCACTCTGCGCGCGTGCACCGTTTTGATGACTCTTCAACGCAATCGCATCTTGCGTGGCCCGCTCAATATTAAACTCCTTCGCCATCAACTCGCAGTGCTGCCCCATGGTTAGTCCAGTGGACGGCTCTTTGGGGCTGGGTGGAATCGGCATTGCAAATTTAAGTTTAAATCTCGTTAGAAGTTTCAATTTATCGCCTAACGTTTTTGCTTTTGACATAGCAAGCCAAAACGCTTCAGCCTTCGGCGAGATTGCAAGCGCTGGGCGAGACATCGACTCGACTCCACCGGCAACGCCGCACGTAATCCGCCCAGCGCGGATCCCATCCGCTATCTGCGAAATCGCAACCAAACCGCTAATGCAATTATTAGACACCGCGTGCGCAACGAGGCTCTTGGATAGCCCAGCCTTAAACACGATTTCACGAGCGAGATTAGGTGATCGTGGATCTACTAATACAGACCCAAAGACGAGTTCATCAATCTTGTCAGCGGGAACCCCCGCGCGCTCAATCGCGCCCTTTACTGCAGCTACTCCAAGTTCAATATTCGATAGCGCCGCCAGGGTGCTAAACGCGCGAACAAATGGGGTACGGGCCCCGCCAATAAGTGCAACTCTTTCCATAGTCCTCTAGACTACCGGAGTTACCAGGAACTCGCGACCTAGTAATTCGGGCTAACCGGAGCCGTGTTTAGGCTACGAATAGCGAGAGTTGGCGCTCGACTCGTTCCGGCACATCGAGAGCAGCGAGCGCGTTTGGAGCTAGCTGCGCTAAAGCTTCCATTAAGGGATTAGCGGAGTCCGGTCTAAGGTAAAAAAATGCCCGCGCCTCGGCTAACCGCTTCGCTACGAGCCCCGATTTCGTTCCGGACCTGGTCGCATACTGCTGCGACTCAACGGGCATCAAAATCGGAACCTCCAAATCTACCAGAATACGAGCAAACGAGGTCGCATCTTTTCTCCAATCCCCGTACGGCATTACGGGTGTTGCCTGAACGGCGACTGCGATCCCGAACCGCTTCAGTGCTCGCACCGTCTTGATTCGCTCCTCACACCGCGCAAGACCCGGAGTATATTTTAAAACGGAATCTTCCAGACAGGTTTCGATTCCTACCACTACTCTAACGTGTTCACCTAACTGCTTAAGCACGGGCATCGCAATCACGACTAGAGGCGAGCGTGTTTGCAATACTAGACGCTTCGGTTTGAACGTTTTGAATACCTCCAACAGCGATAAAGCATGAGCGAAATGTCCTCCCTGCCCCTCGAACGGATCGTGTGCGACACCGAAGTGAATTTCAGCATCGGCTAGTAGACCTTTGGCTGATAGACGGCTGAGATGCTCTGTAAGCTCTTGTTTTACAGCTCGTCCGGACAAGCCATATTTGCTCTGAAGCCTCAAATGATCGTGAATTCCGATGAGTCTGAGATAGAGATGTTCCGATGCTGAGTCTCTCTCCGGGATTCTATGCTGTCCGAAGGCTAACCCATCCGGATAGAGGTCAATCGAATAAACTGTGCGCTCTGACTGTGTCCCCTGCTCTTTCATTTTTTGAAAACCCTCCTAGTGTGTTGACCGTACAATTCGGAAAACTACCGGGCCTGACTTCACCCCCTATCGTCGATTCTAATTTTTCAAGCGGCTACTTTGCCCTGCTCCTCACGCTCTTTATGTAATCACCCTTTGGTTTAAATCCTTTAAACTTTTGATGCGAATATTGAGATTTTGGTTCAACTACTTTAAAGTTGGGCTCAGCTACGGCTAGATTGCTTATGGGGGTAGCGCCTGTACGAATTAGCCTGGATCAGGGCTTTTCTTTCCCGTCCTGAGTGGTTATCGATAGGGACAGTTTTATAGGATCACATATGTCTGAAAGCGTTAAGGAAGTTACCGATTCGTCGTTCGACGCAGATGTTCTAAAGTCTACCGTCCCTGTCATGGTAGATTTTTGGGCGCCGTGGTGTGGGCCGTGTAAGGCGATCGCTCCTGTGCTCGCGGATATCGCGACAGAGTTCGCTGGTAAGCTTTCTGTTACCAAAATGAACGTCGATGATAATCCACGCACGCCGTCGTCGTATAACGTGCGCGGTATACCTAATTTGATCTTCTTCAAGGGTGGACAAGTCGTCGAGCAGGTTGTGGGCGCTGTTCCGAAGGAGCAGCTAGTTGCCGCTGTGAAAAAGGTGATCGGGTAGCTTTCTGAACAAAGAAATCTTGGATCTCCAAAATCTGAGATCTCCATCTGTCGTAGTGGCAGGGCCGTATGCGGAATTCTCCTATGCTTGTTCATCCTGCTTGCATTTGAGTCCGGCGTTCAGCGTTATCTCGTCAATTCATCGCTCTAGCGTCATGTAAACTGACTAATTCTCTAACGAACTCTCGATAACCATCCGATATTCTTGTTGATGGCAACCGAGAAGAGAATATCGCGAAGCAGTATGGAAGGACGCACCCTTGAGCGTGCGGTTAGACATACAAAATCGATGTGGCTGCCGATTAACGCGCTAAATCTTAAACAGATCCACAAACACTTCGACGTTGGTCATTACGAAAACGATCGAGAGAAGCTAGTTGAAGATATTTGTCGTGATAGTCATCTATTCACGTACTGCTTGAAAGAACTTTGCCAGCTAATGGGCACCTGCGCTGTAAGCGATCCTCTCGGTACCATTCGTAGCGTTGAGCTCGAAACTTTAAAAGACGTACTCTGTATCGATGCCGCTGAAGTAAGTACTCACGGATTGACCGCAGCGTCTATGCTACAACTCTCAAGACTGGAAGAAGGGCTTGTCTCGTGCGCCGCAACCCAAGCCTTCGGCGAACAATTAAATATCGATTCCGGCACAGCTGCCGCAGCATCAATTCTACACCAGCTCGGACTCACTCTAATTTGTTGGAACTATCCCGGACTATACGAGGCCGCAGCAAAGGACATTACTGAAGCTAAATCGCTTGAACTAATACTTACTGAACGCCTTGGTTTTAGCCCCGCGACTTTGGCATGTGCTATATTTGGAATAGATTCGATGCCGGAATACGGCCCAGCACTAAAGGGAGCGATCCAAGCTGCTGAAACTCTTGCTCGGGCCAACCAACCGGAAATATACCCAACGGCAGCGGCCGATTGGGAGGTTGCGAAAGAGGCTATTATCACAACGCTCGGTGCATCTGGATTAAAAACCATTGCAGACCACTTTGCGCGCCTTTCGCAACCCATCGTTCAAGTTGCTCCTTCATTGTTTCAAGCAGGTTTATTGCTTAATCCAGAAGTGCGTCTCGCCGAGGCACAAACATCCGCAGCACTACGCGTTAATCCGTATATGTCGAAGTGTCGTCGGTACATCTCCGAGAGACTAGAACTGATCTACAAAGAACTCAGATCGGGACTGCCATCTCCAACTCATACCAGAATTTTGTTAAAGCAAATCGTTCCTGCCGCGGGATTTCATTCAGCTACAGTTTTCACCGTTGACCCGCTCACAGCTACCTTGGTGCCGCAACTCTCACTTTCAGATCATCGTCTACACGAACCGAGATCGGACACTGAAATCACACTCCTAAACGAAGCTCTTACTACTGAGCTTCCTGTGCTAATCCGCGAGAATGACGGAGCAGAAGTGTTGATTGCTCAAAGCATCGGGCTTTCCAGTCGATACGGAGTATTACTGCTAAGCATTAAACCGGGTCTGTTCGCCGAGGACGAGAACCAACATCTGCTTCATATTGAGGCGCTGGCGCTGGCGTTGACGCATACGTTATCTGGTAGATAGTTTCTCCGCGAAGGTTCATCACGAAGAAAATCTTTGCCTGCCCATTAAAATGACGAAATAAATCGAGATTGTTCCACTTCGTAGCGTGTTAAAAGTTGCTCGTGAATCCGGGGACCAGTTCAAGCTCAGAATAATCTTGCATACTTAACTCGATGACACGTCTTGCTTCTTCTGCTCCGTAAACATGTGTGATCTCAACCGCGCGCTCACCAGCATCACTCGTTGTTGTAGGAATTTGTTTATACGTCAAAAAATAATGGTTTAGACGTGCGATTAGTTCTGCTGGGCACTTCGTAATATCTTCAAGTTCCCCGTAGGCGATGTCTGATTGGAGCACAGCGATAATTTTATCGTCTGCCTCTCCCCGATCGATCATCCGCAATCCACCGATCGGTACCGCACGAACAAACAAGTCACCATGAGTAATCGTTTTCTCCGTCAAAACGCAGATATCTAACGGATCGCTATCACCGATAATTCCGGAGCGCTTCGTTTGCGCACCACAGAACGCTCCAATCTTTGGTCCGCAATAAGTACGCGGAATAAATCCGTACAACATCGGACAGTAGTTTGAGTACTTCTGAGGTCGATCAACCATCAGATGACCACTCTCCTTATCGATCTCATATTTGACAGTATCGGTAGGAACTATTTCAACGTAAACGTTCACAAGACCAGGCGGATTAGGGCCAGTCGATACGCCGTGCCAAGGATGTGATTTATAGAGCTGTCCTTTGCCTGTTTGAGAATTATTCATCGGCTATCGTTTCCTTATTAAACTATCCACGATCGCTGGCTCAGCGAGGGTAGATGTGTCACCGATCGTGGAAACATCGCCTTCAGCAATCTTTCGCAGAATCCGCCGCATTATTTTTCCGGAGCGTGTCTTTGGCAATCCGTCACACAATTGAATCACATCCGGCGTAGCAATAGGACCGATCGTCTTTCGTACCTGGGCTTTAAGCGCCTCCTCTAACTCACGAGTCTTTTCGACCCCCAATTTAGTCACTACGAAACAATGAATCCCCTGCCCTTTTAGATCATGTGGAAATCCAACGACTGCAGCCTCGGCAACGCTTGAATGCTCTACTAGCGCTGACTCCAACTCTGCCGTCGCGAGTCGATGAGCGGATACATTTAACACATCATCGATCCGACCGAGCAACCAGTAATAGCCGTCGCTATCCCTCCGAGCACCATCTCCGGTAAAATACAGTCCAGGATACGTAGCGAAATAATTACGCCTAACGAGCTCGTTACTACTATCGCCGAATACCCCACGAATCATCCCAGGCCACGGACGCCGGATCGCAAGCGCACCACTTTCGCCCGTCTCCACCGGGTTGCCGTCTGTCGATAGAATAATCGGCTCAACCCCGAAAAACGGCAGTCCAGCGCTTCCCGGCTTCATTGCATGCAAAGCGGGGAGCGTACTAATCATCACTCCGCCAGTTTCTGTTTGCCACCACGTATCGATAATCGGGCAACGTTGTTTTCCGATCACGCGATGATACCAACGCCACGCTTCTGGATTGATCGGCTCTCCGACCGTGCCGAGCAATCGCAAAGATGAAAGATCGTGTCGATTCGGAAAATCATCTCCAAGGCGCATTAAATTTCTGATAGCTGTTGGCGCAGTGTAGAAGGTCGTCACCTTCTCCTCATCCACGATACGCCAAAATCTATCTGCATCTGGATACGTCGGTGTGCCTTCGTACATTACACACGTGGCACCGTTAGAGAGTGGGCCATAGATAAGATACGAATGCCCGGTGATCCATCCAGCGTCGGCGGTACACCAGAAAATATCGCTCGGCTGATTATCAAAGTAATACTTAAAAGTTAAATGAGCCGTTAACAGATATCCAGCGGTGGTATGCAGTACTCCCTTGGGCTTTCCGGTGCTGCCGCTAGTGTACAGGATAAACAGCGGATGTTCGGATGGAAATGACTGTACGGGAGTATCGGGCATGCCCGAGTCGGCGCAGAGATCGCTCCAGCCACAAATGTTCACCCCGGGAATAACATCGCTGGTGGAATCGACCTCACTTCCGTCACGCGAGTACACGACAAGATTCCTGAGCGTGGGTGTTGTTTGGAGTGCTGTTTTCGCTTTATCGAAAATCTCTACCCGCTTACCCCCGTGAAATCCGAAATTAGCGGTGAGTAATACGGTAGCAGCGCAATCGTTAATTCGAGATGCCAGTGCATTTGCAGAAAACGCTGAGAATACGATGCAATGAGCGATACCGAGCCTAGCACAGGCAAGAGCTGCAACGATTAGCTCGGGAACCATGGGCATATAAATCACAGCGGTATCGCCGGGTTTTAGTCCGAGGCGGGACAATCCGTGTGCAGCCTGCGAAACCTGAGTCAGAAGCTCTCGATAACTAATGACTCTGCGCTGTGCGTTAGTGGGCGTATCCTCCGGTTCTCCGCGCCAAATGACAGCCGCCTTCTCCCCAAGCCCAGCCTCTACGTGGCGATCTAAGCAATTCACCGACGCATTAAGCTCTCCATCAGCAAACCATGATACGTACGACCCGCGAGTGCTAGTGTCAGGAAATCCTCCTTGCATCACCACGGAAAATGGTTTGTTCCATCGAAGACTCTCCGTGGCCATGCGACGCCAAAACGTCTCCGGATTCTGTATCGAATCACGATAAAGCGCTTCAAATTCCGAAACATTCCGCAGGGAGAAATCCCTGGAAAATTCCGCTGGTGGTGGGATCGTAACGCTATGCTCTGACATTAGACGTTCCGGATGAAAATATTAAAGTTAGATGACTGACGCGCCGTCGGCAATCGAGGCTACGAACGATAATAAGGAGCCCGTAGCAACCGGTGTAAAAAACGCTCCCGAATTCTCTAAACAACGAAGTACTGGGCTAAATCTCTCGCCAACCGCCTGCGCGATTCCAGCGATCGCTGCCTGTCCGTTGGCTGCGATTACGATGGCGGGTCCGCCGGAGTCCCCTTCACACACCGATTGCTGGGTAGAGCTGTACTCGGCTGCAAAAATGCCCGTGGACGAGTCAACCGCGGACACGATCATCGTGCCCTTTCTAAGCCCATCAGAGAAAGGTAACGGCTGGAAAACAGACTGCCCATTTTGATCCTGCCCGAATCCGATAATATTTATTCGTCGTCCTCGTCCGATCGCTTCAGAAGCAAGCAGTGGCAACGTAGTCACTCCAGCTACTGGGCTAGAGAGTTCTAAAATCGCGTAATCACTCGCCTGAATTGTAGGACCATTCGGTCGATACCCAGCAGGTGAATACTTCCGCGATACGCCGTAGATACCGCTCTTAAGCTGAATCTCTATTCGAGGAAATCCGGTTGCTAAGCAGTGTGCCGCGGTAAGAATATGGCGTCCGGTAATAAACGCCCCGGTACATAGCGCTCCCGGCGTTCCATCCGCGCTTTCAAGTAACACCAACGCTATTGGTCCGTCGCCAGAGGGGCACGTAGAGCCATTCGTGATTTTAAGTCCGCACGATCCGCCAAATTGTCCTTCGCCGGAACCGGAAGAACCGCCATCACCGCCTCCTCCGCCACCACCACACGAGGCCAACAACGCAACTACCAAAAACAGCTTAAAAAATTTAGCGATTTCTGTGGTACTCATAGCGAATCACTCCCTATATCCCTGCGAGCCTGACGACCTTTAAACTGGATTACATCGAGCGCTCGATAAACTAGCCTGCGAGCTTCTGCAATCGACGAACTGCGCGCCGTGACGGTTAATACTCGCCCCCCATTGGTCACTAACCTGCGCGCCTCAAGTCTAGTTCCAGCCTGATACACAGCCACATCAGGTAGATTTAGCGCAAGTAAAATTCCGTCGATTTCTACACCGTTGGACTGCAACGTCCCTGGATAACCTTGGGATGCAGCTACTACACTTACAGCAACACCGTCCGCGGTTTTCCAAACTGGTGGTGGTGGGCTTTCGTGCTGAACAGTACCGTGCGCCATCCAAAACAAGCCTTCGGTAAACGAGCCGGATAACATCGCCAACACCGATTGAGTTTCCGGATCACCCATTCGCGCGTTAAATTCCACCACTGAAATACGCTGCGACTGTGGATCGATCATCAGCCCTGCATACAGAAAGCCGGTAAAAGGAGTGCCTCTAGAGCGCATCTCAGTAAGGACTGGCTGTATAATCTGACGAACACACCAATCGATCTGCTGCGTAGTTAGGCGCGGCGACGGCGAAACAGATCCCATGCCTCCTGTATTCGGGCCGGTATCTCCGTCGCCTATCCTTTTATAATCGTGGGCCGTGGGAAGAACCAAAACGTCTTTGCCGTCGGTTGCAATCATCAGCGTTGCTTCCACGCCTTGCAAAAATTCCTCAACCAAAATTTCAGTTGCGCCTAAATCCTCTGCGAGAAATTTTCGCCCAGCTTTGAGCTCTGATTCTGTATGACAGACTACTACTCCCTTACCAGCAGCTAGTCCGTCAGCTTTCAACACCACTGGAAGTCCGAATTTAGCTAGGGCAGCATCCAGATCCGCAGCCGTACGTGTCAAAACTGCTTGTGCAGTTGGAACACCAGCCTTCGTCATGATCTCTTTTGCAAATGATTTCGATGATTCAAGTTGTGCTGCGGCTTTAATCGGTCCTACCACGGGAATCGATTCAGCCCGTAACATATCCACTACACCGAGGCTAAGCGGAGCCTCCGGCCCGACCACCACAAGGTCAGGTCGCTCTTTTAGCGCCACTGATTTTAACGCTTCAAGAGAATCGATTCGATCCTCTAGCAGACAACGGACGGAGAGCTCTCCTAGACCGGGGTTTCCTGGAACAGCAACTAGTTCAGCCTTCGGATTTTCGCGACGCAAGCGATGCGCAATTGCGTGTTCTCTAGCCCCGTTTCCGATAATTAAAATCTTCATTTTTTTGATCAAACCCGGCGCAAGAATAGAAAATACTACGGTGGAATACTACTGCGATTAGTGCCTAAAATGTCGCTTAGCTGCTCCGATAAAGTTAATTCCCCCGGTACGCGCAGCGGCAAGGATCTCCGCATCGCGCTTAGCGCCAGTCGGGGCGATTACCGTTTTAATTCCCGCGTTAATTAAAAACTCAAGCCCATCCGGAAACGGGAAAAACGCATCGCTGGCAGCGACAGCACCGGAAACATCGTGTCCATGGAGTTTAGCTTTCGTTAACGCTAGTTCAACTGAATCGACGCGGCTCATCTGTCCAGCACCGGTGCCAAGAATATATCCATCTTTCGCAATAACGATCGCGTTCGATTTAGTTTGACTACACACCGCCCACGCAAGTTCGCTGTCAGTTCTATCCGCTGGCATTTGCCCCACCAGAACCTCTCCCAACGGTTCACGTGCTCCGGAATCTCGCAGCATATCTCGCTGCTGAATTAGCATTCCGTCGATACACGAACGCACTTCAAAGCCAGGCAGTGCGTTCGGAGTAGCTGCAATAAGTCGCAACGATCCAGACTTTGACAGAATCTCCAACGCCTCGGCTGCAAATGATGGAGCTACTAACACTTCAGCAAAATCACCTCGTACCTCTGTAGCAACCTCAGCTGTCACTTCAGAGTCCAACACGATAATGCCACCGAAGTGGCTACGCGGATCGCATCGTTTAGCCTTCTGCAAAGCAAGCAACGCACTCTCTGCATATGCTACTCCGCACGGATTTGCGTGTTTGATTATAGCTGCCGCACATCTACCGGGAGTCGAAACCGCTGCTATAATGCGCAGACTCGCATCGACATCGAGGAGATTGTTGTATGATAACTCCTTTCCACCAAGTTGCTGCCACTTTGTTTCGGATGAGGTTCTATAGAATCCGGCGCTTTGATGAGGGTTCTCGCCGTATCTTAAACTTTGCGTTCGTGGGGCTGCAAAACCTTCAAACCCGCCTACCGCGACCTCCGGGGTAGAAGCCTCCTGCGCAGCGCACTGCGAAATAAAACGCGCAATATCTAAGTCGTAATGCGCGATAGCCTGAAATACCTTGGCTGCGAGTTCTAACCTGAATTTCGAATCCTGTTGTGTAGTAGGAGTTGCCAAAAACTCGATCACCCGCGGAGAGTCCGCTGGATCTATTACTGGCAAAACAAAAGCATGGTTTTTTGCAGCCGCTCTGATCATGGTAGGCCCACCGATATCGATAAGCTCGGTCATCTTCGCGAGAGACACATCGCCTCCGCTCCGCACAGCGGATGAAAATGGATAAAGATTAACAGCGCACACCGAGATCGGACGTAATTGATGAGTTTGTAGTTGCTCCACGTGAGTCGGCTTATCGAGCTTGGCAAGTAAGCCGGCGTGAATACTCGGATGAAGTGTTTTGACGCGACCATCTAGGATCTCTGGGCTCTGAGTGAATTGTTCAATCGCCGTAGATGCAACACCAGCGCTTGTGAGGGCCGCACCGGATCCACTAGTAGTTAGTAACTCGAATCCTAGTTTCGTGAGCGCTTGGGCGAACTCCACCAGGCCAGTTCGATCCGCTACGCTAATTAGAGCAAGTGGTTTGTGTGTCATGGAACGAGAGTCCATCACGGACTAACCTAAGGGTCAAATTTCCCTACGGAATTACCCGTGCCAAATGGTTTCCTCGTCGCATGGCAGCGCGATAATCGACGGATGCGGGGCAATGTTTCGATAAACAAGGCGATCTATCGGCACCCCAGGAGTTGGGGTGGGCCCACCCAGGGCCATCACCCAACGACCCAACAAGTATTGCAAAAAATTTATCCGCGTGCGCAACGCTCGCCGGAATACCACCATTTACGATAGATTGGATTCGAACCACTGCTCGATTGAGCCGCTGTTTGAAGACCAAAACCGCTAAGTGCTTGGCTACTCAAAGGAACTAGCATTAATGGAGCTTAGATACATGAAGGAGAGCCTCGTGATTGATTTTGATTCGAGTGTTTGCCTCCATCCCACCTACGGGCGTATTAACGTCTCATGGTAAGCTTCATCGGCGAACATTACGCTTCCATAATTTCCGGCATTGTCCTGCTGGTTCATATCGTCGGAATCCTGAGTGCTCTCGACGCCCTATACTGGGTTAGAAGCTCCCAAGGAGCGATCGCATGGGGAATGTCGCTGATATTTTTTCCATACGGAGCGCTGCCGCTGTATTGGCTCTTCGGACATCATCGCTTTAAGGGTTACAAAGAGCTATTACAGAAATTCGCTCTCGCTAGGAGCGTGGAGTTAAGCGCACACGGTGAGCGTTTTAGCGCTTTCTACGCTCCGACTGTGCCGTTGGAGCCGGGGGTGGAGCTTGCTCTTGAACGAATCGCTGAAAACGAATTCACCGGGCAGAATCAAGTAACTCTTTTAATTGATGGTGCACAAACATTTGACGCCATCAAAGCGGCCCTGCGAGGGGCGAAGCGCTACATATTTCTTGAATTCTACATCGTGCGAGACGATCAGTTAGGCACTGAGATCAAAACTATCCTGCTCGATAAAGTGAAGCAGGGGGTAAAGGTCAGTTTTATATACGATGAGTTCGGGTCTGATTCTCTCTCTTCCACCTTTATTAAGGAACTAATAAGTGGTGGGGTTGATTTTCGTCCATTTGGTACTCGCCAGGGCGGGTGGAGAAATATCTTTCAGATCAATCTCAGAAATCACCGCAAGATCGCAATTGTAGACGGACAAACAGCTTTCGTAGGTGGACACAATATAGGAGATGAATACCTGGGGCGAGATCCGACCATCGGGGCTTGGCGCGACACCACCGTTCAGATCGTCGGTCCCGCGGTCGTGCCAATTCAAGGGACGTTTTTATGCGACTGGTATTGGGCTAGTCAGAAACCTTCAAGCCTTGAGTGGATAGATCCTCCAAGGCCGGGACAGATGCGTGTGCTACCGATCGCCACCGGACCGATAGAAGATGAATCACGCTGCCTTCTCGCATTACTAGAGTCGATCCGGTCGGCGAAAAAACGGGTGTGGATTGCGAGTCCGTATTTCGTGCCTGACGAGTCGGTTCTTGCGATGCTTAAGCTTGCGGCACTTCGCGGTGTAGATGTTCGCATTCTACTGCCGAGTAAGCCGGATCAATACTTAGTGTGGATGGCCTCATTCTCCTACATTCCCGAGCTCACTCGCATCGGAGTTCGCATCTTTAGGTACACACACGGGTGTCTTCACCAAAAGGTGTTGCTCGTCGACGATGTGTTATCGGCCATCGGAACCGCAAATATTGACAACCGCTCGTTCTTTCTGAACTTCGAGATTATGCTGTACGTGGCGAACAAGGAATTCGCTGGTGATGTGGCGACTATGCTTGAACGTGATTTTGCAAACAGCATACAAGAGCGTCTTTCGGACTTTCAAACTCTGCGGCTCTATCGACGACTGGGCGCAAAGTTCGCTCGTCTTTTTGCACCGGTCCTATGAGTACTTCTGTAAGAGTAATTTCTTACAATATTCACAAAGGCTTTTCGTTTGGCTCCCGGGCATTCGTCTTAGATGCTATGAAGCGGGCCATTGATAGCGTCGATGCGGACTTAGTCTTCCTGCAAGAAGTGATTGGGGAAAACACGCGACACGCAGAAAAGATCAAAAATTGGCCGTCTACATCACAGTTTGAGTTCTTGGCTGATTCGCTTTGGCCGCATCATGCTTATGGTCGCAATGCAGTATTTGATAAGGGGCATCATGGTAACGCAATATTAAGTAAATTTAGGATTATAGATTGGTACAACCAGGATATCTCTGCCCATCGCTTCGAGCGGCGCGGGCTTCTGCATGCGGAGTTAAAGATGCCTGCTTCTCACAATTTGCATTGTTTCTGCGTCCATCTGGGGCTGACGGCAAAGGGACGGAGAACGCAACTTGAAAAGATCTGCAAACAAATTCTCACTACCATCCCGACCGAAACACCGCTGATCGTAGCGGGAGACTTCAATGATTGGGGAATTACAGCCTCGCGCATTTTGCATGAGAACCTCGGCCTGATCGAAGTTTTTAAGCACTCAAAAGGCCAGCATGCTGCCACTTTTCCCGCTTTCTTGCCGGTTCTCCATCTCGATCGAATCTATGTACGTGGGCTTGAGGTTCGGGAGGTGCGTGTATTGCGCGGCAGGGCGTGGAGGCAGCTCTCCGACCACGCGGCGTTGTACGCTGAGTTGGTTCTGTGAGTAAAAGAGGACGGACGTCACCTTGCTGGTTTAATTCTTTTTTGAAAACTGCGACTTGAGCCTTTTGTGCTACTTGCTCTAGCTTTTTGCTAGAGATCGAAGCGATAGAAATTTCATCACCAG
>JBGSNS010000292.1:0-9742 GCA_041739515.1 Bdellovibrionota bacterium | reverse complement strand
GAGCACTACCGAGATTTACACGTGCGGCTATAGGACCGATCGGTAGCCATGAAAGAGGATTGATAAGCTGCGCATACGTTGGCGACCCAGGGGGATGTGAAATGTCTAGAAAGGCAGCGGAGAGAATAAATTCAGGACCATCTCGCCAGTACGTGGAGGGTTGTACAAACCACGGCAAGATTGCAGCGAGGACAATTAAAATAGACAGAGCGGGTTTTGGTATCGATCCGTTCATGCTGCTGAGTGGTATTCGAATTTATGAGAAATTTTAGGTCGGCTGAAGTGTCCCAGTTACTATTTATTTACCACCGAGAACACCGAGAGCACAGAGAGAACCTAAGTGCGAAGTGAGCGCGCCTTTTTTTCTGACCCCACAAACGAAGAGGGACGGATATCTCTATCCGTCCCTCTTCGTTTTAGCTAAGCGGAGCTATTATTGCATACCGCCGTTATTGCTGTCCCAGTTGTATGCAGTGCCGGTTCCTTTGGAATTCGAAGCCGTACCGGTGAATCCAGTCGTTGAACCCGTCATCGACAACGTTACGCCGTCCGATAGAGCCCTAAGACCAGGAAGACCAGGTGCTGCTTCTTCACAAGCTGCGTCAGCGCAAGTTAGGTACGTGTCTGAGTCGACGAAGTATGCCTCTTCAGCCACAGCTGCGTTACGAAGGTCGGAACGAGCACCAGCGTCGAAACCACGCTCTCTATAAGACTTGAACTGAGGAATCGCGATAGCGGCCAAGATACCGATGATTGCGATAACTACTAGCAATTCAATAAGCGTAAAACCTTTCTGATTCTTCTTCATTTGATATTCTCCTAATAAACGATAGGTCAAACGCTTCACCCCTCAATGAGCGCCTGCGTCCCTTCCCCATAGAGCAAGTCGGGTGCCATGCCTGAATTCTTTAGGTTTATTGATGCTAAAACCTTCCTAAGCCAGCATTTCAATACATTAAGATGAGCCGTTACAAAAATCGGCATCGCAATTTTTGTCTTTTTGCCGCGTTTTGTCTGCGTGTTTTCAGGAGGTTAGTTAGAATCTGGTTCGGATTCTAGGAGCGGGCTGGAAAACTGACCGCGTCCTTGAAGGTCGTCCTGATGGTTTCCGCCAACTCCTGCTTGCCAGTGGCGTATAAGTGGCTTTCAGCCTCAGCAACCCCTTTAGTGATTTCCTTGGTAGCTGGATGATCGTGATGAGAGTTCAAAAGGTCGCGAAATATAAACCTTAGGCCCGCAACTTCGACAGCAAACTCCTGCGATGTAGCGACGCCGGCATTAGCTAGATGGAGCAAATGGTCTTGGATTAATGTCGGAACGTTCGCAATGAACCGGTCCATTAGCTTATGATCTATAAACTTGTGCTCATCGGCCACCGGACCACTCGGATAGTTGGCGGCTATCAGTAAATGCGCGGCGTTCGCGATCTGAACCATCCCGGATTGTGACCCGAATGTTTCAACAAAATCTTTGATCGCCTGTTTTGCAAGCTCACTGCCGTTACTCAACGTAAGCGCGTGCTCGATCGCAGTAAATTTTACCTCGGCAAAAAGCAGATGTACGGTTTCCGCCTGCGATCCAGTACGAACCGAAGCGTTATTGGGAATAGATGACATGATTTGCACAGCTCAAAAAACTTCAAAGAGGTTATTGAACCTTACAGTGTTTGAGTAACCTAAATCGTTACATTAACCTTAGACTGACAGTGTCTAGATATCATGCTGAAAAGACTAGCTTTTTCTGGTAATCTCGGTGACGGTATAACCGGCATCTGCAATCAATGTCTTAAGGATATCATCAGAAAGGGTCGCCCCGTCTTTAATCGTGACCTCTACGATTCCTTTGTTTACCTTAACCGATACCGAGTCCACGGCGGCACTAGTTTTAAGCTTACCTGTTATCGTCTCAGCACACGATTCACAGACCATTCCCTTAACTGAGATCGTTGCCGATTCAGCGAACGCGATGGAGGCCGAAAAAACAGTGGTTAAAAAAAGAGTAAGCACTAATGAGATGGTAATGGTTTTCATTAGGGAACTTTAGCCCAAGCCTCTGCAAAGGAGAACTGCTCGCTCTCCCCTTTTTGGCCACAGAACAGGAATTTTGATATCAGCATTGGTGCTGTGTGGCCAAAAAGGGGAGAGTTACAGCCCCAGCTTCTCCGCCCGATAGCGTAACGATCTTAAGTTAATCCCAAGTGCATCCGCCGCTTGTTTACGAGTTCCTCCAGTTTTTTCTAGCGCCAGCTGAATAAACTTGCGCTCAGTATCTGCAAGGATCTTATCTAGATTCACTGGGAAGGAGAGATCGGTCTGAATGAGCTCCGTCGCTGCACCCGACGAATTCATCGCTATCGGAGCCTTAGACATCTCCGGCAAATGCTCAGGACCGATTGCATCACCGCCGAGAACTAAAGCTCTTTCGATCATATTTTCAAGCTCACGCACGTTGCCTGGAAATGCATGGGAGCGAATTAAATCCATAGCAGCAGGAGTGATTGTGACCGGACCTTTCGCCATGCGTTTAATAAACATAGCTGTAAGCAGCTCTATGTCACCGACTCGATCGCGTAACGGTGGCAGATGAATATTAATGACGTTAATTCGGAAAAAGAGATCTTCGCGAAATCGCCCTTGAGTTACCTCAGTTCTTAGTTGGCGATTCGTTGCTGCAAGAACCCGCACATCAATCGGAATATCAGCAGAGGCTCCAACGGGTCGTACCACTCGTTCCTGAAGTGCACGGAGAATTTTTACTTGCATCCCTGGAGGTAATTCACCGACTTCGTCTAAAAAGATCGTTCCGCCGTGAGCTTGGCGAAACATGCCCGATGTATCGGATGTAGCCCCGGTGAAAGAGCCCTTCTTATGACCAAACAATTCGCTTTCTAAAAGCTCCGCCGGAATCGCTCCGCAGTTTACCGCTACAAACGGACCGTTGGGCCGAGTGCTAAGGCGATGGAGAGCGTTAGCAACTAATTCCTTTCCCGTTCCTGATTCGCCTGTGATCAGTACCGTCGCGTCGCTGGGCCCGACCCGTTCGACTAACGAAAATATTCGCTGAATTCCGGCGCTTTCGCCGATCAGTTCTCCTAACTGCGCGGTAGTGGATTTTTGCGCTGGGTCGCTTATCAATCTGTTGAAACGCTCGTGTTCTGCGAGGCGGGTATGAACCCGCTGCAATTCAACTTTGAGCTCTGCTTCTCGGACTTTAAGAACTTCAGACTCTTCAGATTTCGATTGGGCGGTCGCCGCATGTAACTCAAGTTTTCTCAAGACCACAGCAACGGCTAAGGACACAACCATTACGCCGAATAAAAAGGCTACTGATAGCGTGCGATTAAAGAACTCTGTTACGTAGGCAGCCCAGCCAAGGGAGACAGCGTCTGTTATTAGGTGAATTCCAGGAGAGCCGAAAACTCGATTTGATGATAACAAACCGAGAATGGCACACCAAGCAAAACCTACCGCTATCGGAACGAAATAAAGAGAGTATGTTTCAAGCGCGTTGACATTTCCTCGAATCAGATTCGAATCTAAGGTCGCTGCTAGTAGAAAAATTGAAAGGTACGAAACTTTAAACGCCAGCAACGTTCTGACTGACGATCCGGTCAGTCGAAAAAATCGAAGTGCTCTTAGCATCTTAGCATCATAGGCTTTGGCACTTTGCGCTCTCGATGCGGAAGCATGTTCCATGCGACGACTCCGCTTAATTCACCACAGAGCCCATCTTAAAGATTGGAAGATACATCGCGACTACAAGCGTCCCGATGATAACGCCCAAAACGAGGATCATTATCGGCTCAATCAATTGTTTCATCGCTCCGACGGCGGTATCCACTTCGTCTTCGTAGAAATCAGCGATTTTCTGCAACATCGCATCTAGTGCACCGGTTTGTTCGCCGACTCCGATCATTTGAACCACCATCGGTGGAAATACCACCGACTCACTTAATGGTTCCATCATCGATTTACCTTCGGATATCGCCACTCGTGCGCGCAGCACATCCTTTTCTACAACTTTGTTGCCTGCAGTTCTTGCGCAGATATTAAGCGCTTCAAGAATGGGCACGCCGGAGCTAACCATGGTGCCCAGCGTTCGAGTAAACCGCGCAACCGCAACTTTTCTGATGATATCGCCGAAAATCGGCAGTTTCAATGCAATCGGATGAACGATCTCCTTTCCCCGCGGTGTCGCGTAGAAGCGCCTAAACCAAAAGGCAAATCCAGCGATCGATCCGAAAATTATATACCAGTTCGCTAATAAAAAGTTCGACATGTTGATGACGATCTGAGTCGGGAGTGGCAATGCAGATCCGAAATCAGCGAACATTTCAGCAAAGGTTGGAATAACGAAGATAAGGAGGACGAGTGTAACGAGAATCGCAGCCGAGATAACGACTGCTGGATAGATCATGGCCGTTTTGATTTCGCGTTGAAGCTTCATCGTCTTTTCGCTATGCACCGCGAGACGTTCAAGGATAATATCCAAGATACCACCGGCTTCTCCGGCAGCGATCATGTTTCTGTAAAGATCGTCGAATGCTTTAGGCGATTTAGCCATTCCATCAGCTAACGTGCCTCCGCTTTCTACTGATTCCTTTACTAACAGCAAGCATTTCTTAAACGCTTTGTTGTCACCCTGCTTTGCAAGAATCTCGAGGCCCTGTACGATCGGAAGTCCTGCATCGATCATCGTTGCGAACTGACGAGTGAAAAGCACAACATCTCGGCCTCTTACTTTGTCGCCGAATCCTGGAATCTTAAGCTCCATCTCGAAGCCTTTCCCCTTCTCGCGGATTCTTTTTGCAACGGGATTAATTCGTTGATTTCGCAGAGAGTTGAAAACGGACTGCACGTCGCGTGCGTCCATCTCGCCGGCAACTTTACGCCCTGCTGAATTGGTACCTTCCCATACGAAAACAGGCATGAGTCTTAGTCTCCTGAGCTAACTCGTAAAACTTCTTCGACGGTGGTGATGCCGTTTCGAACCATAACCAACCCGGATGCACGGAGGGTGTTGATTCCACCTTTAAGCATCGCTCGCTTTAGTTCTGCTGCTGAGGCACCATTGAGAACGAGTTCCTTAATCTCTTCCGTCATCGGCATTACTTCATACAGCGCGATTCGGCCCTTGTAGCCGGTGTTTGCGCATTTCTCGCATCCACTTCCCTGCTTTAATTTGATCTGACTAGCCTCTGCAGCTGGTATGCCAACTTTAATAAGTATCTCAGGACTTAGCTCAACCTCTTTGGCGCAGTTTGTGCAGATCTTGCGTGCCAATCGCTGTGCAAGAATTAAATTGATAGAGCTAGCTACCAAAAATGGTTCAACCCCCATGTTGAGTAGCCGATTTACGGTAGAGGGTGCATCGTTGGTGTGCAGAGTAGAAAGTACTAAGTGACCCGTAAGTGAGGCTTTAATCGCGATCTCAGCGGTTTCATAGTCTCGAATTTCACCTAGCATGATTACGTCCGGATCCTGACGTAAGAATGCACGCAGGGCCGCGGCAAAAGTAAGTCCGATCTCTTCATGCATCTGGGCTTGGTTGATACCCATAAGGTTAAATTCAACCGGGTCTTCGGCGGTGCTGATGTTAATGTCGGGTTGATTGAGCTCAGCTAACGCGGAGTAGAGTGTTGTGGTCTTTCCCGAACCAGTAGGACCAGTTACCAAAACCATTCCGTGGGGCTTCTCTATGGCTTCTTTAAAATCAGCCATCTGCTTTGCATCGAAGCCGAGTTTCGTCATGTCGAGTTGAAGATTCGATTTGTCTAATAATCGAAGTACTACTTTCTCCCCGAACAGCGTTGGCAAAACGTTTACACGAAAATCCATCTCGCGATTTGATCCGAGCTTTAACTTAATGCGTCCATCCTGCGGCAATCGGCGTTCGGCGATGTCGAGGTCTGCCATGATCTTCAAACGTGATGTAATCGCGTTTTTAAGCTTTGGGGGCGGCTTCATGATCTCGTATAAGACGCCATCTATGCGGAAACGAGCACGAAATGACTTCTCATACGGCTCGATGTGAATGTCTGAAGCGCCTTTCTTGATGGCATCGGTGAGGATCGCATTCACAAGTTTTACAACAGGGGCTTCCTCGGTCGATTTCTCAAGCTCGCTAATATCAACCGAGCTATCTGTGTCGACGACCTCGATGTCATCATTCGATAGATCGTTGATGATATTATCGTACGAGATGTTATTCTCGTAGTGCTTCTCCAGTGCGAGGCGAACGTCCGATTCAGGCGCCACCATCACTTGGATATCTAGTCCGGTTATAAACTTAATATCGTTTAACGCGATAATGTTTGATGGATCGGTCATCGCGACCGTTAAGGCCTGTTCTTTTTTTACGACCGGAATCAGTCCGTGCTTTAGCGCGATGTTGTGCGGGATGAGTTGCAGCGCACCTTCTTCGATGGTGTATTCGCTGAGTTCGATTATCGGTACGCCGTATTGGTCGCTGATCGTTTGAGCTAGTTCTCGTTCACCAATTAATCCAAGCTTGACCAAATGGGTAGCAAGCTGCCCGCCGTTGGAGCTTTGTGCGGATTGTGCTTGAGTGAGTTGATCTGGAGTGATCACCCCGCTTCGCACTAATAGTTCCCCGATTCTTGATGTCATAGCGGTGCGCCCAAAACGAGCACTTCGGCACTGCCTCTAAAGATTCCCTCCCCCGGAAATCCCATCGCAAAAGCAGTGCCAAAATTTGCTCTCAGAACAAAAAATCGGCAGCGTTTGCTAAGAACTTGAAATGATTCATCACAGATCTCCTTAATTCTGCTAGGTTCCTGTATTTCTTGGGGATTTAATGGTAGTTTTCAGCAGTCGTGGGCCAAACGAAGAAAATTAAGGCGACCTCTGCAAAGTCTTCTCGAGCGCGAGTTTCCAAAAGAGGCACCAAAGCGCGTAATTTGAAAACGAGCAAAGTACTCGAGCCGGAGCTCGTGAGTCCCGCTGAATCAGAGAGAGATTCGAGTGTTTCCCTAGAGCTCGACGGAAGCGATAGCCCGGATGAGACGATCGCTAGCGATCTCGAATCGATGGATGCTGGGTCAGAATACGACAGTATTGAATCCGAGCATGTCGAATCCGAAGGGCGCACCGATACCTCCGTGCCGGTTCCCGCTCCCATCCGTAGCCCCGCGCGAGTGCTGCGCGGGCGCAATGCTCTTGAGACGTATCTTCGAGAACTCGTTCAGTATCCCCCCTTGACCCGCGAGGAAGAGCACGAGCTCGCCGTGAGGTATCTTAGTGATAAAGACCGAGCCGCTGCGTATAAACTGGTTACAAGTAATCTGTGGTTAGTCGTTAAACTCGCTCGTGAATACGAGCGAGCCGCGAGAAACGTCCTGGATCTAATTCAGGAGGGAAACATTGGGCTCATGGAAGCGGTGAAGAACTTCGACCCATACCGGGGGGTGAGATTTCCTTCTTACGCAGCGTGGTGGGTAAAGGCTTATATTATCCGTTATCTAATCGCCAACTGGCGCATGGTTAAGATTGGAACGACTCAGGCGCAGAGAAAGCTTTTCTTTAATTTGAAGAGGGAGAAGGAAAAGCTTGAACGGGAGGGATTCTATCCGGCACCTGCCTTGCTGGCCGAAAAGCTTAACGTACGGGAATCGGACATCGTGGAGATGGAGCAGCGGTTAGGCAGTTCGGATGCGAGTCTCGATGCTCCGCTTGCAACGGAGAGCAGTGGCGAACAGACGCTTCACGGTGTTCTATCGTCTGACAATAACGACGTGGAGGCGATGGTAGCTAGTCGGGAGACTCAGAGAATCATCGCTCAAGCAGTCGAGGACTTTCTTGGGTTTCTAAACGAACGCGAACGTTTTATTTTTGAGCAACGAATTCTTCACGGTGAAAGCACTACGTTGCAAGAGGTATCAGTAAAGCTCGATATCAGCCGCGAGCGAGTCCGCCAAGTGGAGGAAAGGCTTCGAAAGAAATTAAAGGTATTTATGCTAGAGCGCCTTGGAGATGATTCAAAGAGCTTCGGGCTATCAGACGATTAACGAAGAACTTTTTGGGAACTAGATTCAGTGAGACGGATAAAATTTTTTATACTAATGCTCACGATTGGTACTTTCGTTGGTGGCGCCGTGTATGGATGGTCCAATCTTTACGCTAAGTACCTAGAGACGAGTGCTCCAACGATAGAATTCTTTGACGGCCAACCCCGCGGAGTTGGATTGACACCGACTACACTTCATCTTGAGCTGTCTGATTGGGGCGCTGGATTAGATGAGGTCGTTGCTCGGGTTCATCAGAAGAGCTTAACAAAGGAAATTTTACGACAGAGTTTACGCGGACAAAGCTCCGCTACGATTTCATTCGAATTAGCTGGAGAACGCCTTAGACTCGAAGAGGGCTCGGTGACATTAGAGATTAAAGCGTTTGATCGTAGTTTTTGGAGTAATAGTGCGCAAAAAACCGTTGAGTTGCGAGTGGATTATCGGAAACCACGACTCGAAGTAGTTACCGTAATGCACAATACGCGGCGCGGCGGGGCGCAATTACTCATCTATAAAGCTATTGATGAAGCGCTTGCGGTATCTGGGGTAAAGGTCGGAAATCAAACTTTTGTCGGGTATCCGGCAGCTGGCTTGGACCCGGAGTTTGATAATAAGTCTATGTTCGCGGTTTTATATTCAGTTCCGTTGGCTGAAGGGAACGATCCAGTTGTGCGACTATTCGCGCAGGATGCAGTTGGAAACGGCAATTCGACTAATTTTTCGTATCGAATCTTATCTCGTTCAGAGCGCCAGATAGTGGTGAAGGTTCCGGATGAGTTTCTAAGGGGCACGGTCAACGATCTCGCTGACCGTGCCTATCCTCGTCTAAGACAGTTAGCGTTGGCCAGTGGCGAGTCGTTTGGATACCGAGCCTCTAGCGGCAGCGATGCGGAGTTGTATGAGAAACTTCGACTCGTGCTATCGAAAGTATGGCCACTTGATAATCAGGATCTTTTGGCGCAGCTCAATAAGCCTTCTCGCTTTGAGCGTTCATGGAATGTTCCATTTATTCAACCCAACGGAGTGGTGCTGGCTGGGTTTGGAGATCGGGTAGTTTACAAAGGTGACTGGGTCGACAGTCCAAGTGCGGTTCAAACGGGCTTCGAGTTTCAGATGTCGAAGTCTGATCCCACGGTTTACGCCGCTGCCGACGGAATTGTATCTTACGTTGGAGATGTTGGTGTTTACGGCCGCACAGTAATTCTCGATCACGGACTAGGTTTGAGAACCGTCTATTCAAGGCTTGCAGGTATTGCAGTCAAGGAGGGCCAATCGGTCGCAGCTGGTGATGAGCTCGGAACAGCTGGACGAACTGGTTTTTCACGCACACTTAACACGTTTTTTGAGGTTCGGATTCAGGGAGTTCCGAGTGACCCACGCGAATGGTGGGATCGAAGTTGGTTTGAAGGGCATATTAACGAAGCAATATCGAACGCTAAGCGATCGCTTGGGATCAGTGGTTCGATGCCGTTTGAGTGACTGAGTTAGTAGAAAAAGGCAGTTCCTTCTGTTCCTATTTTTCTCGTAAGATTCTAATGCGAGCGCTATCGAATTAAATAGGGACGGAAGGAACTGTCCCTGACGAATCCCCACGAAAGTGCACAATATATGTAATATAGCTAAACAGTTACGAATCTTTCGATAGCCAATGATGGCGACACTCGGGGGTATTCCCGACATCCCTTCGGCGCTCGCCGTAAGAAAGAATACGTAGTT
>JBGSNS010000290.1:0-4939 GCA_041739515.1 Bdellovibrionota bacterium | reverse complement strand
AACTACGTATTCTTTCTTACGGCGAGCGCCGAAGGGATGTCGGGAATACCCCCGAGTGTCGCCATCATTGGCTATCGAAAGATTCGTAACTGTTTAGCTATATTACATATATTGTGCACTTTCGTGGGGATTCGTCAGGGATCGTCCCAGTTTTCTTATTCCTGCTCCTCGGCTCGCTCCGCCCGGCGCCGCTCCTCATTAATTTCGTCGATGGTTTCATTCCGTTCTTCAGTGTTTATATCTTGAGTAGCCATCCTGCCCCTCAGCTCACGTTGATTCTCCCGGGCATGGGCTGTTTCCGTATCCGCATCAATTTCGGCTTGGCGTGCAGCAGTTTCGGGATCCTGTTGGGCGAAGGATGGCGCAGCCATACCAAAAATTGACAGTAACAAGGCCACAATCGTTAAACGTTTAGCTATGCTCATAAAAGCCCTTTAAAAGTTCATTGGTGAATCGCTTGGAACATAGCACCAACAAAATCGTCCTGAAATGAGCTTACTTGCCCCTGGATTAGGGTGCGGGCTTCGCTGACCCACATCAGCGATTAGCCTCTCTGTCTTAGCGGTAACGTTTGGTTGATGGGCGAGCTAACAGACGACAAACAATTGAAAAATAGATAATTGTGGGAGATCAGTTAGTTAGATACATTAGCCTTGACATTTTGAGAGGCTTCCCACTGTGGTTAAAGGTTTTCACGCGCGACGCGAATTTGCGAGGTTAGCGAGGTTCGGGGCAAATATCCTCGATGCGCACAGCTGTTTTATATTTCTCCCACGCGGATTGGTCGACGTGCTCGATCGCCACGCAGCTCTCGATAGCGGGTCGAAGCTTAGCGCCGCTGAATCCATGGAAGAGCTCGCGCTAGTTGGCGCACACTCGTTAAGCCAAAAATGTATCCCAGATTGTATAATTCATGCGGAGAACGGATTGGTCGGTTGGGTAGCTCGTCATGGGCATCCAATCCACGTTTCGCCGTTTGAGCACGACAGCAGAACGTTAGGTACGTATTCAGAAGATCAACAACTCAAGAGTTTTATCGCAGTACCGCTTGCCATTCCGTTATTGGCGGACGGATCTACGCTTATCGGCGGATCGAGCATGCCGCCTGCTGGATTTCCCCTCGGTGGAAATTCGCGCGGAGTCCTAAGTGGCGTACTTGCGGCGGATAGTAAGAAAGCGTTTGCGTTCTCTAAGTTGCAAGGAAAGTTACTAGAGGAATTGTCGGAGCAGGCCTCGAGTTTAATTGTCGTAGCGGTCTCAGCTATACAGGCGCAACAAGAAACGGTATCGCTCGAAACTTTTTTTGATAAAGCGGATCGGTATGTCGCCGCCCTCGGAGTTGATTCCGTAGAGGCTTTGCGGATTTCGCCGATAAATCTATCAGCGCTTGAACGAAGTTTAGGACTCGCCAAGGTTGACGCCATGATGACGCAACTTTATCGATTGTTTGAACAGAGCCTTCCTCCGCAGACCCCGGTCTATATCAGCCCCAGTGGGGATCTTCTCTGTCTCGTTGACAATATGATGTCGTCCTATTTTGAGGGTAAGGCACAGGCTTTGGCCGAACACGTGAGTGGTGGTGGATCTCAATCTGTTGTGTTTAAGTTTCATCGTAGCGGCTTTGATAAAGCAGGCTCATCAAAGCGAAAATCAGATAATCGTTCAGTGGCGGAATTGATCGCTGCGACGATAGAGCGCGCCACTGAGAATGATTCGCGTGATACAGGGAAAAATTTAGGTTCTAATTCAGTAGTGCCCTTTGGGCGGTTTTTACGAAAGGTTGTATGAGTACAGCATTGACTGATTCGGGTAGGCTACCTTCCTCTCTCGCGCGTCCTCTGGAATTTGTTATCCCATTGAGATTCACAGACGCTACGCGCACATTAAAGTCGATGTGGGCAAGTGACTTGGCGATGGACCTTGGCACGGCCAACACGCTGATTTATCGACGAGGCGAAGGCATCGTGCTTAACGAACCATCCGTGGTCGCAATCGATGGAGGCAACGATAAGGTTTTGGCGGTGGGGCAAGCTGCGAAGGACATGTATGGAAAAACTGGGCAGCAAATCAAATGTATCCGTCCCATGAAGGACGGCGTAATCGCGGATTTTAGTAAAGCTACCTTGATGATCGAAAGTTTTCTGCGGCGCGTTCGTAAGGGATTTTCATTTCGTTCCCCACGAATCGTGATCGGCGTTCCGAGTGGCATTACCCAAGTTGAAAAGCGAGCTGTAATCGATGCCGCAAGTGCCGCTGGTTGCGGGGAGGTTTTGTTGATCGAGGAACCGATGGCCGCTGCGTTGGGAGCTGAGCTTCCAGTTGATAGACCGGGCGGAAATATGATCGTTGATATCGGTGGAGGAACTACTGAGGTAGCTCTCTTGAGCTTTAATAGTACGCTGTATTCTCAGTCCATTAGGGTCGCTGGAGACGAAATGGACGAGGCGATTCAAAAGTTATTGTGGCGCGGATTCGGTCTGCAGATCGGAATTTTTGAAGCTGAGCGAATCAAGATCATGATCGGTTCAGCCATGCCCATCGGACGCGCACGATCAATGACGGTCACCGGACGTGATTCCGGAAACGGAGTGCCGCGACAGGTTGAATTATCGGAGCACGTTGTTAGAGAAGCGTTGGAAGAGCCGATCTCCGCTATTAGCTCTTCGGTAATGACTGCACTGGAGCAAACTAGCCCAGAGCTTGCCCACGACATAGTTAATCGTGGGATCTGTTTGGCTGGCGGCGGATCTTTGTTGCGCGGATTGGCCGAGCGGCTACAGCACGTTACGGGAATCAAGTTCGCTCGTTCCGCGGACCCATTAACGGCGGTTGTTCGTGGGGCCGGGATCGTGATCGATCAGCTCAAGGCGCGACGGGTGCTCTGCATTGCGTCGTAGCGGAGAATCACGGTCCGAGTGACTCGCGGGTTTTATTTTCAACACGAAGACCACTAAGATTAAGATCACAAAGGATATCGGGGAAATTCGCGATGCGTCATACAGGCTGGTTTTGATTAGGGAGTTTGATGTTCGTGGTTTTCACACAGCAGCTTTCTACCCCGTAACTACTTGATTTTAGTCTACAAAATCTCCTCTTGGTGATCGCTCTCATGAAATCCGCTAGATGAGCCGACCTCTATCGATGTGGAAGAGCTCTTTGCCCGCGATGATTTTGCACAGCGATTTGAGTTGATCTCATCTTTGGGATCGGGATCTACGGTTGTCTATCTAGCGAATGATAAATCTAGGAATCAAAAAGTCGTCCTTAAGTTCATTGACGCACCTAAGGACGCCGATCAGCGACACGCTTCTCTCAAAGCGGTTCGCGAGTCGCTTCGAATCCACAGCGAATGCGTTGTTAGAACGTATGAAGTTATCTCCGCGGATTCTTGCATATGCCTCGTCATGGAGTACATCGTCGGTAAAACATTGGCGGAGTTAGTAACCCCAGGCATCGCGCTGCCATTCGACGAGTTAACAAAGATTCTAAAATCTGTAACGCGCGGTCTAAGTGACATTCATCGCAGCGGTTTGGTTCATCGCGATCTCAAATTGGATAATGTCATGGTTTCTGAGTCCGGTGTGGTGAAGATCGTTGACTTGGGGCTAATGTCTCCGACTCAAATCGTAGAACGTGCCCCGGATGCAGGTACATGGATCCACACCGCTGATTGGATCGTAGGTACACCAGCAATATTGCCGCCCGAATACTATCGGAGAGGAGAATTCGATCGGCGTTCAGACCTCTACGCGCTCGGTTGCATGGCTTACGAGTTAATCACCGGCACGTCCCCATTTCCACAGAAAACATTCCTCGGTCTGGTCAATGTAAAGCTTAAAAATCTGTACCCATCCCTTTTAAAAGTATGTGATGACTGTCCTCCATACTTCGCCGGATGGGTGACGAGATTGCTCGAAACTGATCCGAAGCTACGCTTTCAAAATTGTGCCGAAGCCCTCGAGGGATTAAGTAACGGGGCCACTAGTCCTAGTTGTGTTGTCTCAATCGTGCCGTTGCCGCCGTTCCCAGTGAGACGGGAATTAGAGAGATTGCTATCGAAATTCGATCGATACGATTGGGCCAAGGGTTTCGTGCGATGGGGCGAGGAATTACTGGCCATGCCGGATGACGTTCTTAGACGAGCAGCGCTGTCGGTAACGATTAGTCTTGTTGTTTGTGGATTGATGTCACTTAGCGCCATTTGGTGGGTAATAAGTTCAGACCTTCAGGCCTTCCCCATTGTCGAACGTAACGTATCGGCTGTTAATTCACCGCTTCATGGAGCTGACGAGTTTGAAAGCGTTTGTGGAGCTTCGTTGTACCCAGGCATATCGCGTCAGCGTGTTGAGCGGTTGGGGATGATCGATGGGTTGGGGCAGGGATGCGCGTTGTTAGATGGGAGAAGACTAAGTCTCGTGGAGATTGAACCCGCGGGGCAAGACTTTGCTCTCTTTAAATCCCGTTGGCCAAAGCAAGAGATCTGTCGAGTCGATACTCCTCCTAGCGTTGAGTCGTGCATCGTATCGGGACTCGCTGAGATCGATTTGCCGGTATCGGACGGTGCAAGCGGCGTTTACTTCGTGATTAGGGAGCAATCCGACGGAGTCCCAAGAAAGCGCGCTGAAGTCTGGCATCACGGACCACGGGGTCGAACGCAGATAACATCCCTTCATCGTCCGATCTCGGCACTTGTGGCGGCCCCGAGTGGTGAGGGTGTGTTCTTTACTTCTCCAAATCCAGAAGGCGCCGCAGTCGTGCTGTTTTATTCATCTGCTGTAGGCGAGGAAGTTGCGTTGGCTGAGCTTGATTCTCAACCTCGGAGGCTCGTCCTCATAGACAAACAATAGACAGAACTCAGTCCAAATACGAGTCTGTAACAGAAAGTGTGTAAGACGAACAAAGATGCGCCACAGGGCGGGATGTTTTTACACTGGAGCTC
>JBGSNS010000146.1:0-15130 GCA_041739515.1 Bdellovibrionota bacterium | reverse complement strand
CCTCCGTGCACTCTTCTGAGGTAGTTATTAGCGCCGATTTCAAACTTCACCACATCTTACCTACTAGCATCAAATTAGGGGGCCTCTATGTTGGGTATCATTCTTGTCAGAAATCGCGCCGATGAAGACGCGTTTCAACGCACGATCGAAGCGGTCAAATCGACCGGCTTGGCGAATCTCACCATCGTAAACGACACCGCTATCGCCGGAATGCGCACTATAACGGGCTCGTTCTCATCAGCAATCATCGCTGATGAAATGACCGCCAACGGCGCTGCTCGCACTATCATAGTCGATGGCAGGCTCTCACCAACTAACTCACAGCTCCAGGCAGCGGTGGGTGCGATATCAAGAGGTCGAGGGTGTCCAATTAATTATATCCCGGTTCGGCGCGATGGACGGCAGATCGAAGTCTCGGCGCTACGGTCGAAGAATCTGGTGGACTTTCTCTCCTCCTCTCCTGAGTGGCCAATTATGGTGGTTGGGCTCGATAAGAGCTTGATTGAATCGATCCGCGAGACCACAGCGAATTCATCTTCTGAACTTATCGCATCATTGATGGCGATCTCTTCGGTAAACGACCAAGTCGTATCCGCCGCTGGTTCAGCTATCGATATCGGTAAAGGTTTCGACGAAAATAGCTCGCTCGCACTTTCCGGAAACGGAATGTCTGCTGTGATTCAGAATATGTTAAAACTGTGCACGATCGAAGAGATGTTCCCAACTCACCCTTGGGAGAACTTCGAGGCTGAATCAGGCGCTGCTGCGTATCATTCTTTGGCCGCACTGTTCTTGCGCTGCGGTGATGTAGAACACGCTGAACAATGCTTGAATTTCAGCGATGGACTTGAAGATAGCCCGCGCTCGCTCGCACTTCGAGCTTTTATCGATCAACGCAAGGGCGACACCCTTGGAGCCGTGGCAAACATGGTTGCAAGCTTGCAAGGATACGAAACCCGCAAGGACAACGACGGAACTCACTTCCTATCGTTCTCACCGAGCAACGGCGAGCTAGTTTCTAGCGACCTACAGCAGGGCTTGGCTGCGTTAAACAACGCTGACAACGAGCAGGCGTATCAATACTTCTCCAAAGCGGTATTGGCGTTTGACCCGCTGTTAAAATCAACCGGCTTAGGTCGTTAAACCACATCAACAACCGATAGATAGACAACTCTAACGACGTTGCGTAGCGTGCACCCTGAAGTGTACGTATGCAGCCAGAGCCAGAAAACTCAAGCCAACGAATTTTAATCCGCGAGAATCTCTTCGCCTCGTTCCTGTTGTCTTGCGCGGTTGTAACACTGCTATTCGGACTTCTTTTCGGCCAAAGTAGTATCTGGGATGGGTCCGGTCCTCTGCTGCTAACTAACTTTCGAACCTACGTCCTAACAGCAGCATTTGGCAGTATAGCGTTCTTGATCGGTCGAGGTCGAAAGTTTCACTTAACCATCAGTCCGTTCCTTTTAGCGCTAATCGCTTGGTTTTTCCTCGACGCACTGACTAGGCCGTATTCCTGGTTTCATGGGCTTTCAATCCGCGGCGAGATCTTAGTCTCTGGTTGCATCGGCGTATTCCTGCTGCTTAAAGCCCCCACGGCCACCCTTCGCGTTCTTTGCGCTTTCAGTATCCTCCTCCCTGTAATTGCATTTCTATCTTACTCTCAGAATAAACTTTTAATCTCAGATGATCATGCGAGTTTTTACTACCGACTCTTGCTGTTAAAAGATCATCTCCCGCATATCCCGTTTTACAATACGGACTGGAACGGTGGATACGATGCGCGGGATTTTTTTGCCACAGGGGCTCTAAACGTCTATCCGCTTTTTGCCATCCTCTCCCCTTTCGTTAGCGATCCTCTCGCTTACAAACTAACCGCGATCTGGATAGCCTTCTTGCTTCCTGCGCTAAGTATGTTTGCGGCAACGAAGATTATCACTCGTGATTCAATTTCCGCCTTGATCGCTGCAACGCTAGCAACTGCCTCCGGACTCATCTGGTTTCGATGGAGTCTTTTGTACGGCACGCTTGGATTCTGTACATCAGCTGCTTTATTTCCGCTCGTCGCAGCGCTTACATGGCGAGCCATACACGATCCGTCGGCCCTAAGCCGCAAACGTGATATCGCTTTGTTTTGTATACTTTGGACCCTCTTTTTCTTGTGGCCCGGCTCGATGTTTATGTGCATACCGGTGGCGCTTTATGGCCTCGCTCACTACCGAGCAATTTTTCAAAATCGAAAGTTTTTAATCGCTGCGGCGCTAATCCTCCTCATCAATTTACCTTGGATGGTGTTATTCTCTAAGGTTTCACAAGTCTCATCATTTATATCAGTTTCTAAAACCACCTCTGAACAACAAACCGCGCTTCAAGAGCAGAAAAAATTTGCACTGGGGGCGCGTGGTGTCTCCGGCAATATTTCGGTGGAGAAATCAGTAAAGTCGCTGCGTGAAAATGCTGGTTCAACTAATCCCCTCGTTTTGCTGCTGCTTATTCCTGGAATAGTGTTTGCTCCAAAAGCGGCACGATATTTTCTGGGCGGCTCAATAGTCTATTTACTGGTAGTCGGCACGGTCATCGCGCCGCTAAAACCGCATCTAGAACTTGAACGAATGGTGTTGGTGGGCTTTATGCTCGCTGCCCTACCTGCAGGAATCGCGCTCACTGAAATTATTAGTCGACTACACAAACATTTCTCATCAAGCGCCACTATTTTTCGCCGCTGCGCTGCAGCAATGCTGGTCCTTATTCCGATCGGAATGCTTTGTGCTTCCCCGTTTGTAACTGCATCAGTGAGCACCAATCGTTCCATTCTTAAATTTCATCTTTCAGGTGAAATTTGGGATGGTATCGCCAAGGTATTTGCAGATTACGGTTCTTCAAACGGAAGGATTCTATTTTCAGGATTTCTACTCCACGAGCTAGACGGCGGACATGCAGCTCCGCTTCCGGCGATCACCGGAGCACCTGCCGTAGCTTCGAGCCAATTTCACAACCTTTGGGCGTATCGACAGGTATTCCCGAAGAGCTATCTAGAACGGGAAGATATCGGAATCGTCGAGTATTTAAATACAATGAATATCGGAGGAATTTTTGCGCACGAGAAACAGTGGCGTAACTACTTCGCCGCTAGACCAACAGAGTATCAACTCGAAGAAAACATCGGTCGATTCGCTTTCTATAGGCGAGTTGGATTCGCTTCCAACTACGTACTCGCTGGAGCCGCATCTAAACTGAGCATAACCAGGGATACTATTACCCTGACTCCAACCACCGAGTCAGTTACGCTAAAGTTTAACTACCTAGACTTTCTCCAAAGCTCTGGGTGTGTCATTAAAGGCGAACAGGTAGCGCCCGAAATAACTCTTATTAGACTCGAACGATGCACACCGGGAACCGAGATAACGATTCGCTCAATTTCCACTCTGGGACGTTTATTAAACTAGCCGCGCTATTTCTAGCTGTAGTTACTTCCTATTTTATCTTTGGTGGATCGGAGACATCCAGCTCAGTGTTGGGAGGTTCTCCACTGTGGCGACAGGTCGACACGGCGATGTTTTCCGGGTTCGATTCGCTTCCAGTAACTCATATTTTTTTTAATTCCGTAGTCCCCTTTACGTCCGATCCGTGGCTCTCGCTCGTCACCGATTCACTTGGTCTATCCGTATCGTTTTTTTACTGGATAATATTGATCGTTGGATTGCTCATCGGGAAACGCCCAATGAGCGGCATAATTGGGGCGTGCGTGGTCGTGGCCATGCTAGGGTTCGATTCCGTCCTCTTAAGGGTATTTGCCTGGCTACCTTGGATATTCCTGGGGATTTCCCGATTTCAACGAACCGCAGAGATCTCAATCCTAGTGCTGCTGCTTTTTTTAGGGATGCGATTAACATACAGCGCTGGCCTCTTAACGTGCGTTAGCTTTCTCTTCCTTGCTTCGTTAACCCTTTTCAACAGTAGCACTCCAACAGAGCGTTCCCGTTGTACGCTCTGTCTCTTGCTGGTGGGATTGGGGATTGTATTCACGGCTCACAGCCTTCCAAGCCTCCCCACCTTCGACTATCCGATGACGACACAGGTACAAGCAAGCGTAGTACCGGATGACGGTGTCGCAGGAACAGTTCCGCCGTTATTAGGACCAGCATTCCCTATGCAGGTTATAGACATTCACAATGTTCAAACAACGCTACGGATTCCATTTTTTATCCTCCTCGCACTCGCAATCATCACTGCTCGTTCGATCGGGGCTTGGATCCTGCTAGGTGTAATCGGAATCGATCTTTTCACCACAGCCAACACCCAACTGCTTTCGCCGCTCTCTGCGCTTTCGCGCATGATTCCCGGAACGATTCTTTATCCAATGGTCAGCATCGCCATAGGGATCTTAACCTGGTGGCTGTTTATCAGCAGCACCCGCATACGCGCCATACTTGGGATAGCGGCGGTGTTAATTGGGCTAAATTTTCAACACCTCGCAGCGTTTGATCTGACCGCCATCCAGCAGTCATGGGGAGTAACTCCGAAGCAGCTCGCTTCTCCCTCACTCGCGGTATTTACTAGGTCAGCACCATCGACTGGCAAGCTTTTCGAGTGGCAACCATGCAGCACGCGAATCCAGTCATTTAACCACACCAGCAAGTATCCGATCGAAAACCCACCGGATCTGATGCGAATCATTACTGATGGAGATCCTAAGACTCGTATCTCACTCGGACAGGCTGCCGGGAATACCCTCGAACTGTGCTTTCACGACGCTCCACCTAAGGCGCTTTGGTTAGAAGTCGGGGATTTCGTGACGGATTTTCCGCGGAATTTTTCCGTCCTTGATCATGCGACTCAAAAGAAGCTGGCAACGTTTTCGCCTTGGCTTGGACCGATTAGATGGACTGATGAACTTTCGCTTCCGTATTACGGTGCCCAGCGAGATGTCCAGTTTGCGCTTGGGGCATCATTTGGCAACTGTATCGACATCCGCCTTGAGGCCGATAATCCAACCTTTGATTGGTCGGTGACTGGGTTGCGTTGTGTTTGGAATTAACTGCGAAAGCTATTCGCTGCCACATGTAGGTAATGACCCTATATCTATGGACACGTGCGCCAGATTTACAAACTCCTCAACAGAATCAAGTCTCACGAACAGCGCTTCTAGCTAGGGGAGGTTGAAACATCCGTAGCCTTCGTCATTCTGTCGAGCTCTTCGGAGTAAAGTCGTGCGTACTCTCCTCCGAGTTCCATGAGCGCTCGGTGAGTGCCCTGTTCTTCAATACGTCCGTTTTTCATATAGAAAATCCAATCGGCATCGACGAAGTTCGCATAGCGGTGACTAATTAGGACTGTAGTGCGAATTTGACCGTCGCGCTGGTCGCGGAGTGAGTCTATTATGTGTGGTTCTTCGTTTGGTCCGAGTTTCGAAGTCGGTTCATCGACGACGATTATAGAGCCATTATGTCGAAACGTGCGTGCTATGGCTAAACGCTGGCGCTCCCCACCTGAGAAATCTCGTCCGCCTGTGAAGCTATCACCGATGACGCGCGTAATTTCTTGATCGTCCGCTCCGAGAAAATCGACTTTCGCCAATCGTCTAGCTTGTTCATTTGAAATCGAAGTCGGGCCGTCCGGGGCACCAATCTCGATATCCTCCCAGACTGTATAGGAGTCGAAGGAATAAAAATCTTGTCGTAGGTAGCTTAGCTCCCTGCGCATATCATCAGGATCGATATCATTTAGCGGAAGTTCGTCGATGGAAATAGAGCCCGATGAGGGATGCATCTCGCGACTCAATAACTTCATAAGCGTAGTTTTACCAGCTCCGCTTGGACCACAGATGGCATAAAATCTCCCCGGCTGTAAGGTGAGACTCACACCATTGAGGATCTTGGCGCCCTCGTCACCCTTCACATGCACGTCTTTTAGTTCAATTTGCGGGGGCAGCCCCGACGCAATGCGTATATACTTCTTATCGGATAGACGGTCGGGCTCTCCGCGCTGCGACAGTGATAAAACTTTGCGGACAAATTTTAGATCCGTGAAGTGTCGACCAACCTGTTGGGCCATGCCGACTACACTTCCCTCAGCTGCAACCAACAAAGCGATCATTCCGGCCGCCTCCGGTACTGGCAGCTTTGACACCCACGAAAGTCCTACCAGCGAACCAATAGCGGTCCACTTGACGGCCATTTGAGCACCAGCACTCAACAGAGAGTTCTTCGCGTGGTTTCGCGCATCCCTCAGAATAGGGTCGAATGCCGTCTCTTCCGATTTTGACATGCGGTCTACCGCATGCGGTCCTTTACCCAGCTGAGCAAGTTCACGGATCGCGCGCTTTTCTGTACAAAACCAGCGATCGTGCCAGAATCGTCTGCGCAGCTCACCAATTTCGGTCTCAGTTTGTTGAACACGACGTGCATAGCGCAACTCATTGAGCACGAATAGACCTCCGGTAGCAAGAATCGCAGCGCCGAGTATAGGTTGGTGCAGAGCGAGACTTCCGGCTGCCATCCCAAACGACACCGCCCCACTTGCTAGGGCGAAGGTGCGATTGGCGAAAGCACTTGTTCTGCCGCTATTTTCCCGAGCAGCTATAAGTTGTTCGTCGAAACGTGCCGATTGTCGGGTTTCAGGCGATCTCGTAAACACGGCCGAAGCCAGCGATCGGTTGGCCATGCGATCGGCGGAAAATCCTACTTCGCGGTTGGCTGGATCACGAATCGTGTTCACATAGTCGCGAAGTGAAAAACAAAGTAGCATCGCCACACCAAAGGCCGTTGCCCATTTCCCGTTGCCCGCCGCAAGCTCGCTCAGAAACGGGGCGGTTAGGACTGCAGGACCAACAGTTCCGACCACATCTAAACAGGAGGCTACGCCTTGGCGCACAAGTGCACGCGGGTTGCTTTTAGCGAGTTGCCCTAAAACTGTTTTCGTAACTTGATAACCACTTATCTCGTTTGCAGGATCGACCTCAAGATTCTCCCGCGCGTGCTCGCGGCCACGCATGTGCTCGCGCCAATTTTTCGGAGAAGTCAGCCGACTAAGTGGGCAATTGAGCGCATCCCAAGCGCACGCCAACAGCGTGGGCTGGCTTGACTTAAGCGGAGCTATCTCGTCTGAAGATGAGGTGGGCTGCTGGGACGATTGTCTCATTATCTAGGGTTATGGTGTGGGCAATAATTTCGATACCGGATTAGGAATTTCTGGAGCCACCCTACTTGCTAACTATCTGAATTTGTTTGTCGCAGGTCGATATTTTGGTGAGTTCGGAACCTGCAATCAACAACTTACAAAGTAGGATGGCTCCAATTTTTTTTATTCTCCAATTTTTATTAAACCGGGACGGTCCTAGCTTAAAACTAAGATCGTCCATGAGTGATCCCCACGAAAGTGTGCTAAAAACGCGTTATTACCAAGCTCATAGCGGTTTAGCGCTTCAAACAATGAATTGAACTCAGCAAAATGTACGAAAAACGTGCGTACATTTCTCCGTGTCCTCCTCTCTTCCGTGTTAAATCCAAAAAGGTATGCAATCCGATAGAAAGCCATTTAACGCGGTGGACACGGAGGTAATACACGTCGAAAATTCGTGGGGATTCGTCAGGGATCGTCCCGGTTTCGGTTCGTATGTTATCCATAAAGCGCATGAATTACGTTCGAAATATTCTTTAACGTAGGATTACCCTTCGGAGATAGAAGTCGGTGCAACGTTCTCTTTGATGTCTTCGATATTTTTGCAAACTGCGCTTTATTTACAGCCTCCAGATGCCCTCGCAAAACATCTTTAAATGACTGAATATCTTGCTCTACGAGGCATTGCCAGAAAGCACGAAAGATCAATTCCTCATCTCGGAGGCGAGTTGCACTACTAACTTTTCTCACCGGCGCGCCAGGCTTTAACCTACGAATTGGTGTATCTTTCAAGAAGAATTCTTGCTTTTTTGATGTCGTTCTTTTGGTCATTTTTTCCTCCAGCGTGCAGAAGTAAAACCGGGAATGTAACATAATTCGTGGAAGCGATATTACGTCATGCGTCCGACTCTTCTAATATTTACACAGGAGCCCGTGGAGAACACGAAGCCAAATCAACGGGTTATCTACTGAGTTCTCCGCGAGCTCCAGTGTAAAAACATCCCGCCCTGTGGCGCATCTTTGTTCGTCTTACACACCTTCTGTTACAGACTCGTAAAACCACTCTTGCTCCAACTCTAGCAAAGTAGACTCTCAGTCCACTCTTCCATCGCAGCTCGGAGAGTCCATCCCCAAGATGCTTTGCGTCTCCGAAATGATCGTAGCGTTCTATTCGAAAGATCCGCGATTCAACGATTGCTTGCGTCTTAGCACTCTCCGACTCAAGCCAGCATTCGAAATCAACAGATCTTAGTATCTGCATGCCAGGCTATAGTGCCATATATGGCACTATAGGACAAGAGAATATCGACGGAGAGTAGGACCAAAACTAGGATCGGTTCGGCTTCGGTTAAAAAGGGAGCGATCGCGTCTGAATCGATGGCGATCGCTCCCTCCCCTTATGCGGCGGGAGCTATTGGATGTAAGCTGCCCTAACATGACAATGCACATCAGCTTCTGGGGCGTCTCTCGCTGGATACTGAGTCGAAATTTTGAACGTCTTTTTTAAAGCCCCTGGTAAAGTCGCGGTTCCGAGATCGGGAAAATTTAAAAAATCAACCCTGGAACCAGCTAGCAGAGTTCCGTAATCCACGCTTGGATCCGTTCCGACTCGCAGAGTAGCACTCATTAATCCCATATCCTGGCCAACGCGCCTTTGTAACTCAAATGAAATCTCTACGAACCGTCCATCATACGTCCTTCCCATGCTCAACTCATTGAGCGGGTGAGTTCCGTCAGCATCGTTCCCTGGCCCATCTCGCAATCTCTGCTTGGATGTGCCGACTTCGAAAACTGTTCCATCCTGCTTGTATTGAAAGCAGTGAATAACTGCGCTCACATCACGATACGGAGCTGCCTCGGCAGAGAGAGCGCATACAAATAAACTAGTTGTCCCAAATAAACGCAAAACTCGATCAAACCTCATAACTACCTCATAAATAATAAAGTGATATTCGTAACCTAATTGAAAAGCCGTCAGGCAGCCTCTTGGTTTGAGTTATGCTGGATCTGGAGGGAGAGGTATCCGTTACCGACGAGATTCTCGAAAAAATTTTTACAATAGATTCGGTGGCATGCCGAGGAGAAACCGGGACGATCTGAGTTCGAAACTAGGATCGGTTCGGTTTTTGGACTAGGAGACCGCTTTAACCGGCTGCTCCACTCCACGAATAGACTTCGCTGCATGATCGAGCACGCCGTTAATAAACGATGCTGCATCCGGTGCTGCATATAACTTTGCAACTTCGACTGCTTCGTTAATAATGACCGAGACTGGAGTGTCTCGAAAGTTTATGATCTCATAAACAGCCATTCGCAGAATATTGCGGTCGATTCGACAGATTCGTTGCAAGGTCCAGTGCTCGGAACTTTGCTGAACTAACCGATCAACTTCGAGAACATTTTTCAATGTGCCAGACAATAAATTTTTTGCAAAACTGGTGGAATCCGTAAGGGAGGATTCTTCCCCGTCTCCTACAGGCATCAAGACTAACGCTATCGTTTGTTCAACTGTTTCGTTATCGAGCTGACCGAGAGAGTCTAGGGCGTAAAGAATTCGCAAAACCCCGCACCGAGCATGTCGCCGAGTACGCACAGCCATAAGCATCGCCTCATCGACGCCCCAGTCTGTTGATGTAGCAACTGCCTCTGAATCTACTTGAGGCTTTGTATCGTCACTCACTCTTTTGAGCTCCCTTCCCCTAGGGTTATTCCCAAAATGCAGGGCTACGTAACATGCAATATCGTATGGCGGAAATGCAAGCGGAAACGACCCCACCTGCTCACAAAGACGCCTACTGACAATTAAACTACGCTAGATGGCCAAGCTTGTTCTGCTTCGTCTGCACGTACCGCGACGCTAGAGCTCCGATTGGTGGAAAACTCCTAACTCGATCGACTATTTTGATGCCGGCTTTCTCTAACGAACTGATCTTACTAGGATTATTCGTAATTAGCTGCGCAGAAGTAATCCCCAGCGCCTGCAACATGCGAGCCGCTATCACGTAGGTCCGACTATCCACAGGTAGCCCCAGACGCTCGTTAGCCTCCACTGTATCCGCTCCCTCATCCTGCAGCGCGTACGCCTTCAGTTTGTTAGCAAGTCCTATCCCGCGACCCTCCTGTCGAAGATACAGAATTACTCCCGCTCCCGCAGCGCAAATCATCTCTGCAGCCGCGCTCAGCTGCGGCCCACAATCACATCGAGCACTTCCAAAAACATCCCCGGTTAAACACTCCGAGTGCAGACGAATAAGTGGGGGCTCACTATGATTTGCGATATCACCAAACACTACTGCCAAGTGCTGCTGCTGCGAGGCCTCATCGATAAACGAAACGATCTGCGCCCTGCCCCAACGTGTCTGTTCAACGCTTCGCCCGATCTCAGTTACCTGAGTATCGCTTGAAAGACGGAAGTCGATAATTTGCTGAACGGATATAATCGGCATTTTATGCGCGGCTGCAAAACTCCGAAGCGCATCCCCGCGAGCTACCGTGCCATCTGGATTTAACACTTCACAGATCACCCCGGACGGAAACAATCCGCTTAAGCGAGCCAGATCGTACGCTCCTTCTGTTTGCCCTATTCTACCAAGCACACCGGATGGATGCGCCATCAGTGGATATACATTCCCTGGCGACACAAACTCCTCGGCACGAGCAGCTGGGTCAGCTAATCGCCGCATCGTGTGAACTCGATTAGCAAAACTCAAACCGTGCTCTCCTACTGAACGATGATCAACCGACACAGTAAAAGGCGTGTCAAAGCGGGAGCGGTTACTTCCTGCTTGCAGTGGAAGGTTTAAGCGAACGCCGTGAGCGCGGGGGATACTGACACACACTAAGCCTCGCGCCTCGCGAGTCATTAGCGCCAACAGATCGACGGTAAGAAACTCCGTGGCAACCGTAATGTCTCCTTCATTCTCTCGATCTTCATTATCGACGAGAATAACAGGCTGACCTCGGCCGAAGGCTGCGAGGGTTTGTTCGAAATCTGCAAGACTTTGCGTGGCAGGCGTAATGCGCTTTTCTAGTGACCCGTTTTCTAGTGACGAATTCTCTAATGAAACAGTCATAGATTTCCAATCCCATCGATTCAGATTTATTGGTCGCCGTAATTACTTGCGACCGCTACCACGAGCGGAGATTCGATGAACCCTACTCGGACTACTCTTGGCCACTGGTGCAGGTACGCGTACCTTTCGCTGGCGCGCCCCATTAGAACGTGGCCGCTTTTCTTTGAGCCCCTCAAGAGTCTCTACGAATTGTGATATATCTGAGAATTCACGGTATACGGAAGCAAATCGAACGTAGGCGATCTTGTCGAGCTTTCGCAACGCGTCCATGACTAGTTCGCCCAATTCTCGACTCGGAACCTCGCGCGGGAAATTTTCCGTAAGCTTGCGTTCAATTCCTTCAACGGCTTGATCGATAACTTCAACGGAGACTGGACGCTTCTCACAAGAGCGCACCATTCCGGCTTTTAGTTTCAATCGATCGTACGGTTGCCTAGCACCATCTTTTTTCACCACCAGTGGCATGGAAAGCTCAATGCGCTCGTAGGTTGTGTATCGAGCAGCGCAGTCATCACACTCTCGTCGCCTTCGAATAGCGGCATTATCTGCTCGACTCTCCAGCACCGACAAATTTTCTGAACCACACCTAGGACATTTCATGAGATCCTTGCAGGCAAACTAGTCAATTTAGTCCTTAACTAATCGATGGCGATAAAGAGGAAACCCTGTGCTGAGCTCCCGCACCTGATTGCGGATACTGCCAAGCTTCTCCACATCGCCACGCGCACTAAAGGTAGCCGTAATGAGCTCCGCCACAACCTTCATCTCAGCAACACCCATCCCGCGGGTCGTTAGCGCAGGAGTGCCTAAGCGCAACCCGCTGCAGATAGAGGGCGGCTGCGGATCAAACGGGATCGTGTTTTTGTTTCCCGTAATTCCAACTGAGTCTAACAATATTTGAGCATCCTTACCGGAGATCTCCGCAGGTCGAAGATCGACCAGCATCACATGCGAGTCTGTGCCACCGGATACGATCGACAAACCCTTCGCAACCAAGCATCTAGAAAGTTCTTGAGCATTAGCGATCACTTGTGTCGCATACGCCTTAAAGTCCGCAGTTGCAGCCTCCTTAAAAGCAACTGCTTTCGCAGCGATCGTATGCATGTGAGGTCCTCCCTGAAGTCCTGGGAAGACAGCCTTATTGATGGCTTTCGCGTACTGCTCTTCGCCCATCACGAGCCCGGAACGCGGTCCACGTAACGTCTTGTGCGTGGTAGTAGTAACGATTTGGCAATGCGGCGCTGGATTCGGATAAACACCGGCTGCGACGAGCCCGGCATAATGGGCGATGTCCGCCATTACCACTGCGCCAACTTCGTTAGCTACACGCCGAAACATTTCGAAGTCTATTCGCCGCGAGTACGCGGAGGCGCCAGCGATAATCATTTTCGGTCGATGCTCTTTTGCTAATGCAAGAACTTCGTCTGGATCGATCAATTGATCGCTCTGCCTGACCCCGTACGCCACGACATTATAATGCTTGCCGGAGAAATTCACGGGACTACCGTGAGTAAGATGCCCACCCTGGTCTAACCTCATTCCCAGAATCGTATCCCCTGGATTCAACAATCCCTCGAATACGGATTGATTCGCTTGGGCACCTGAATGCGGCTGCACATTGGCAAACTGCACACCGAAAAGAGATTTTGCACGCGCGATTGCAATCTCTTCCATTTCATCCACGACCTCACAACCGCCGTAGTAACGTTTGTGCGGCAAACCTTCCGCATATTTATTGGTAAAAATGGATCCGCTAGCTTCAAGCACCGCTTCCGATACGAAATTTTCGCTCGGGATCATTTCTAGCCCGTATTCTTGACGCTCAGTTTCCCGTCTTAAGAGCGCAAAGATCTCTGGATCGCGATTCTCTAGATTTACTCGTCGTTCTGTGTAGGTCGTCATGCGGTGATACCATACCGTAGGGACGTCTCAGTTGGTAGAGAACAATGAAAAACGAGCTTGGCTCAAAGTATTGAACCAAGCTCGTCTACTGGCGAGATCGCGCTATTAAGCGTGCTTCGCGATGATGTAAGAGGTTACATCGTTTACGGTCTGGATCTTTTCTGCATCCTCGTCCGGAATTTCGATGTTGTACTCTTCTTCGAGCGCCATGATCAGCTCAACGATGTCGAGTGAATCAGCACCGAGATCTTCAATGAATGAAGCCTCTGGAGTTACCTCCTCCATGCTTACGCCGAGCTGATCGACGATGATGCTCTTTACTCGCTCGGTTATCTCATTAGGTGACCCTGCTGCCATGGTGGTTTGCTCCGAAGACGTCATAGATATACTCCTTATTGAACCTACTTTTCTTAAGTAGGCCCTAATTTAAGGATTGCAAACTAACTACTACCGTTAAAAACGACCGCTGGCTAGTCCGATGAGTCGAAAGATTTGGAAGAATCCCAAAATCCGCAACACCGTTCCAACCCACTAGAACCGTTAATGAAACTGGTTCCGTTCGGTAGATTTAAACTAAGGCCGTTAACAATCCCCCAGCCGTTAACATTTTAATGTTTCGTTAAACTGGCCCACTACAATATGTGAATCGCATTTGTAGTCAAGCGTCCTGTGGACCAAGCCAGGAGCGGGTTAGCTACATATACATACCGCCGTTAACACCGATAATTTGACCGGTGATATAGGCGGATGCGTCGCTGGCGAGAAAGCCGGTTAATCCAGCGATTTCCTCAGGTTTACCGAGACGCTCCAACGAAATGGATTTCGCGAGCTCTTCGCGGACGGTCTCAGAGAGGCCGGCCGTCATGTCGGTTTCAATAAAACCCGGGGTGATCGCATTAACCGTCACTGATCGCGGTCCAAGCTCCCTAGCAAGCGCCTTGGTCATCCCTATAAGTCCTGCCTTCGAAGTAACATACGCCACCTGTCCAGCATTACCCATTTCCCCGACCACGGAGCTAATGTTAATGATTCGGCCAACTCGATTCTTGATCATCATCTTCGATGCTGCGCGGGAGCAGTTCATAGCACCGGTAAGATTAGTGGCTAATGTTGCCTGCCAGTCTTCATCTTTCATGCGAATAAAAAGCCCATCTCGCGCAATACCAGCGTTGTTCACCAGAATATCGATACGTCCAGCCTTTAGCTTTATCTGCTCGAATGCGGCCTCTACCGCAGTGACATCGGCCACGTTGAATCCAAGTGTCTCCGCGACAATCGAATCATCGACAGCAATTCCAGCCGCTGCTGCCGCTGCTTTGCAAAGTGAAACCGTCTCTTCAGCAGCATCTGCTTTCGACGAGTAGTTAACGAAAACGCGCGCACCTTGCTGAGCTAACTGAATGCAGATTGCGCGACCGATGCCCCGAGATCCACCAGTAACTAACGCAACCTTTCCAGTAAGGGAGAAGGAAACGGTACAAGGGTCGCAGCTCATCGGAAATTAAGCCTGCGCTCCTGAACCACCGGACGACGAAGGAGTTGGCGCAGTAGGCGTAGCCTTGACCCGTGGGTCAGCCATCAACTGCTTGCCACGATACTGTCCACACGCAGTGCAAATCCTGTGACGAAGTACCGGCTCGCCGCAGTTTGGGCAAAGAATTGAGAATGTTGGAAAAAGCTTACAATGCGCTTGGCGCTGCTTACGTCGTGAAAGACTAGTACGTTTCTTTGGAACTGCCATAAATCACCTTGAAATCACTGGGCTGCTAATGCGCCAAAATAGGCGGTAACTCTTAACACATAAACGGATTAATTCAAATGGCGAGACGGCGCGTGTAATACCAGCAAGTTATGAGGGATGGAATACCCCTCAGGGGTGACAATCAGACAATGGTCTCTACTCACTTCAGATTTGGGCGACCGTCGAGAGCCTCAAATCCAGCCGTTTGTTCTCCCTAATTCTTCCCCTCCGTGTCCCCCGCGTCCTCCGTGTCATAAATTTTCGCTCGGGGTTTGACCACTACGGGATAGTAGTGGGT
>JBGSNS010000289.1:0-9030 GCA_041739515.1 Bdellovibrionota bacterium | reverse complement strand
GTAACCGGTCATTCTGCGCCGTCCTATGAGCATTGAAGTTGTCATGCGAAACAACGAAGCATGACGATGATGAATGAAGAGCGAGCCTCAGCGAGAGAGAGTTGGAAGGGGGTGATTGAAGAATTTGGGCAAGCAAAGCAGACGGTAGATTCCTTCTGCGCAGAGCGCGGCTTAAAGTATTACAGCTTTAAGTACTGGCAGAAGATATTGAGACGAGAAGCGCTTGGTATTGAGGGAAAGAAGGATCCGAGTCCGAAATTTCGTGAGCTTCCGATACCTGCGGCGAGCGGCGATCCGTACACTGTAGAGCTTCGCAACGGGCGCAAGGTAACGATCAACGCAAACTTTACCTCTGATTCGCTGCGCAAACTGATTGAAATTCTTGAATCATGCTAAGCCTGCCCTCGTCCACCCGAGTGTTCGTATGCCGTGAAGCAACCGATATGCGGTGTTCGTTTGATAAGCTAGCTGCGTTTACGCAGCAAACCCTCAACCAAGATCCGTTATCCGGACATCTGTTTGTGTTTTTGAATAGAGTACGGACGCACGTTAAAGTGCTTTATTTTGATCGCACAGGATTTTCCATTTGGTACAAGCGCTTAGAGAGCGGCACGTACAGCGTGCCGTTGTTAGAGGAGATTTCGTACCGAGATTTAGTCTGTATGTTGGAAGGATTGGCGGTGAAAAAACTGCGATATTGCCGCGAAAAACAACGAAATACTGGTGTGCCACAGATCGCAGTATGATATGAATTCGGGGTGAAAAATGATGCGAGTAATCTTCCCTCAGACTTAATCGCAGCACACTTTGTCATCAACGAATTAACGCTAAAGAACCAAGAACTCCAGCAACAGAACGACTGGTTTAAGCGCCAGCTGTTTGGCGAGAAGTCGGAAAAGATCGTAACCCCGGGAGCGTTAGAGCAGCTGTGGTTGGGAGGCGAAGCGCCCCCACAAAACGAAGTATCTGCTAACACGACGGTTGCGGAGCACGTCCGTAAGCGCTGTGGCAAAGAGGCTCTTGTAGACGATTGTGGCGAATCAGGCTTACGTTTTGATAGCACTGTGCCGGTGGAGGAGATTGCATGCCCTCCGGCTGAAATCGCAGAGCTTAATCCGGAAGATTACGAAGTAATCGATACCAAGGTCACGGAGCGGCTGTGCCAACGTTCTAGCTACTTTGTAAAGCGCTTCGTGCGTCCGGTTGTGAAACTTAAAAGTAGTAATGAGCTCGTAACCGCGCCCGCCGTAGCGGGGGTCTTTGATCGCTCGTACGCGGACGTAACCCTGTTGTCTGGCATCCTGGTAGATAAGTTTCAGTATCACTTACCGCTTTTCCGGCAACATCAGCGCATGACACAGTGCGGAATCAAGCTAGCTCGTGGTAATTTAACGAGCTGGACGCACCGGACTGCGGCACTTTTAGCGCCTATATATGAGGCGGCTCTCGCCTCAGTACTTACAAGCCGAGTGCTCGCGCTGGATGAAACCCCAATTAAGGCTGGTCAGGAATCGAAAGGCAAGCTTCATCGCGGCTATATGTGGGTCTTTTACGGCGATAAGCATGAAGCCGTCTTTCTGTACTCCGACACCCGCGCGATGAGCGCGGTTGGGCAGCACGTAAAGCGTTTCTGTGGCACGTTAATCACGGACGGCTACACGGTTTACGATAAACTTACAGCTAAGTATGAGGATATCGAGCACGCGCTGTGCTGGGCGCACACGCGGCGCGAGTTCTTTGAGGCTTCCAATTACGAACCGCAGCGGTGCGCCAAAGCGCTGGATTATATCGGCAAGCTTTATCAAATTGAAGCAGAGATTAGAGATCTCAAACTTATCGATGCAAAAAAGCAAAACTATCGCGTCTTGAATGCGCTAAGGCTTGTGGATGAATTTTTCGAGTGGCTCAAACAGGAGCAAAAAACTAATGCCTTGCTACCCTCTAATAAGTTTCAGAAAGCCGCTGCCTATGCGCTTAAGCGCCAAGTTGGACTGCGCGTCTATCTCTCAGATTCCGCCGTGCCGATCGATACCAATCACCTAGAACGAGAGATCAGACCGATTCCGATGGGACGAAAAAACTGGCTCTTCTGTTGGACGGAAGTCGGCGCTCACGCTACCGCTATAATTCAGACCCTAATCGCTTGTTGCAAACTTCACGGCGTTAATCCGTTCGAATACTTCGTCGATGTTTTGCAAAGGATCGATTCGCATCCCGCTACTCACGTCGAACAGCTTACGCCGAGAGTTTGGGCGAAAGAACAGAAGAAGAAAACAATAATTGCAACCACGTCGTGAAATGACCGGTTACGTCACAAAAGCGGGAGACAACTACTGTTCAGAGCTAAACTATTCGGGCGCTCCGTAACGTTTGGTTAGGGATGAGGAACTGACCCACTTGAGGACGGCCGAAGCGCGGTAGCGTCGTATCAAGCCGCCAATGGCTATGACCAGATCGTTCGAAATCATGTATATCTCAGGTAATATCAGCTGGTTACGTGAGAAGTTGAAAATATTGCGTCATTTTGGTTGACTATATTCCGAAATTAGCGGATATATTCGGAATATGGTCGAACGCATTATTCAACTCCCAACGTCCAAGAGCTTTTTCCTATTTGGGGCCAGAGGAACGGGGAAATCGACGTTAGTCAAAAAGTCTTTCCCCATCTCGGAGGGGAAGACCCTCTATCTAGATCTGTTGAAAGAGGATGTTGAACGACAACTTTTGCAGCGTCCGCAAAGTTTGGTCGAGCAGATCGATCGGATAGGACCGTCGCTAGAGTGGATCATTATCGACGAGGTACAACGTGCTCCTCGAGTACTGGATGTAGTTCATTCGCTGATCGAGGAACGGAAACTTAAATTCGCCCTCACTGGCTCAAGTGCTCGGAAGCTAAAACGGGGAGCAGCAAATCTGCTAGCAGGTAGGGCCTTGGACTTTAGTCTTTTTCCGCTCACGCATCGTGAATTTGGAAGAAAATTCGATTCGATCGATTTGGACCACGCGTTAGCGTTTGGAACGCTCCCTGGGCTCCTTGATATCGAAGGGGAACTGAAAACAAAATTTTTACTCTCCTATGCTCAAATGTATCTCAAGGAGGAGATTTGGGGCGAACAACTCATTCGTAAGCTCGAGCCATTTAGACAATTTTTGGAGATTGCGGCCCAGGCCGATGGTAAAATCTTGAATTTTTCCTCACTCAGTCGAGACCTGAACGTTGACGACAAGACAGTACGGGGATACTTCGAGATTCTTAACGATACCTTAATTGGATGGTTACTACCTTCCTTCTCCAAATCAATTCGCAAGCAACAACGACAAGCCCCGAAATTCTATTTTTTCGATAACGGCGTACGCCGTGCACTTGATCGAACTGTCGTAGCACCGCTTCGTCCATCAACGTACGAATACGGAAAATGCTTCGAAAACTTCGTGATTAACGAAATTCAGCGCTTATCGAGCTACAAGGGCAAAGCTTATAGTTTGTCGTATTTTAATACCAAAGAAGGGGTCGAAATAGATCTTATAATTGATCGACCGGGACAACCACTAGCCTTAGTTGAGATTAAATCAAAGCGACTGATTTCCGATTTAGATCTCTCATCACTTATTAAACTTCGCGGCGAATTTGGCGGAGCAGAATGCTTCTGCCTGAGCCTGGATGATATCCCCAAGAAAATTGAGGGAATCAATGTCCTCCCTTGGGAAATCGGCCTAGTCGAACTGGGACTGACCTAAAGGCATCTACTTTCACCCGGCTACAGACCAACCAACTTAACCACAGACTTAGTCAGCATCCAACTCGCCTCGACGGAGCCCGGCATAATGGCATCTATGAAATAGAGAGAGATAATAAGACCTAAATAAAACGGGATCGCTGAAAAAATAGTGATGAAGAAAGCGCTTTCCGGGTACAACCTCCGCTCTGTTCGAATGCCGTGATAAAACGTGTAAAGAAAAAGAAGTTTTCCGATTAGATGCAAGACTGGGAACAGTTTCATCGTCGGATCGTTTGCGTTGGGAACCCCGGTAATCATAAAGGTAACGATGGTTAACCGACCAAACATCCAATAATTCACCGCGTACCCGATCAATACCAACGGTATTAACGGCGCACATCCGTACGCCATTAGTGCAAATATCGTCCTTGAATTCATTGGTTCATGCACGAAGCAGCGCAGAGCAAATCGCTCTAAAATGACGAACATCCCTCCGGTCAATATCAAGACGAACAGTAATGCAAAAATTTCGTCGATTCGAGTATCAAGAAAATCCCAGCGCGCGACTTGAACGAACATCGGAATAAATATCGCGGCCAGTAGCGCCAGGAGAATTGAAGGTACGTGCGGGAACACTCTCGGCAGTATCGCATCTTCCACTGGTATTTCAGATGATGAGTGAAGTAGTTTCGGCAACGTCTCACCGGGATAAAAAAGAAGCCCGAATAACGTGCTTAAGAATCCGGGCGGTGGCAGCGCCACATGTTCGTCTACGGTTTCAATGGCCTCTGGTTCGAAAGTCTTAGACACCGCCACACCCACATTAGGCAATTCTAGGTGAGGGTACTGCCAAGCTCGTCATTCGAGAAGAGACAAAGTTATAAGTAGTAAACTTCGAACACTAGCCTTCGGAAGTATGGTCTTTGATATCATTCAGCTCTAGTGCGGGCGTAGGTTTCGGTGTTCCAACAGCACCTAGTGGATCAAGTTCGATATCCCCCATTACGAAAGGCAAATCCGGCGGTTCCTCAATCTCTCCCGACTCCGCATGGTTGAGAATTGGTTCAGCGGACGCTCTCCTGACTCCGAAGAACCCGAGGCACGCCACTATCATTCCGGCTAGCATCACCTGAGCACGCCACCGTCGCCGCATTCCGCGACCACATTCCCTGGTAAGTACTGTTCCGTCCGGTCTACGATACAGTCGCAGGCAAACCCGTTGTCCGGAGGTTACAAGAGTTTCAGCCTCCGATTGAGTCATCTCTGCTAGGTTATAGACATGCTTATCGCAGTTTGCGCAAAGACGCCTCTTTGCATCCCCAGTCATCTTTCCCCAATCTTCCGTGCAAGGAGAATTGATTACGATTTTAGAAAGTGCTCCGACCTGCGCCATATTAAACTCCGGTAAAGTACTGCTGTGTTAGACAACGAACTTTCAAGAAAGTTCACGACTTTTGAATAATAAGCGGAAATTAAAACGCGAGATAAGCTGATAACCCTGCAGCTAAGCCGATGCCAGCGGCGAGTCCGGATAGCCCAACTCTGGCCCAATGAGCGACTCTGTTACTTGCAGCGCTCGAATCCTGGTGCTGCCCAGGATCTGATTGAGATGGGCTCAACAAATGCCTTACCGGTGGCAGCTCTCTTGTCGCAGCTAGGTCGATCGCACTGGTACTGAGTGAAGTTGAGGATTGAGAAACGTGCGACGGCTCTGCACGATCGCCATGGACGGGGTTATTCCCTGTATGCAACATAAGTAAAACCTCCAAACTCAAACCTAAGTATTGGTGCCTGTGTTATGGAGCTTTTCAGGCAGAAGGCATCACAGTTTTTGACGGAAAAACGTCAATTACAAGAATCACTTAGAGGCTACAACGCCAGAGTCGCCTATGAGCCGGAACCATTGCGAAACGCCTCTACCCCAGATTGCCCAGAGAACGAGCGAGTCAAATCATGCAAAATCCCATCATGAAGACCGTAAATCCAACCGTGAACGGTGAGCGCCTGGCCACGCTCCCACGCTCCTTGAACGATAGTTGTCTGGCACACGTTTAAGACTTGTTCAGAAACGTTGAGTTCTGTGAGTCGACTTATTATCTTCTCCTCACTGTCCAAACTCTTCAATTCAGTCTGATGCTTAAGCGCGACATCCTGAATATGGCGCAGCCAATTTGAGATCAGCCCCAGTTGCGAATTTCGATACGCTGCAATCACACCGCCACAACCGTAATGTCCACATACAATAATGTGCCTAACTTTTAGAACATCAACCGCAAACTGTATCACAGAAAGACAATTTAAATCAGAATGTACTACGACGTTTGCAACGTTGCGATGAACGAACAATTCACCAGGCGCCAAGTCGACAATTTCGTTTGCAGGCACTCTACTATCGGAACATCCGATCCACAGATACTGTGGAGACTGCTGATGCTGAAGCCCTTGAAAGAAACCGGGGGACTCCCCTTCAATTCGAGCCGCCCAACGTTTATTATTTTCAAGGAGGCTGATTAGTGGTGTCATATTTGCTCAACTCTTCAAATTGCAGTCGGATTACACTTACTCTACCGTCACCGATTTAGCGAGATTTCTAGGCAAATCAACATCGGTACCGTTTTGCACCGCAACGTAATACGCCAATAGTTGTAGCGGCAATGTTAGAAGCATCGGGCTCAATATCGGGGACACAAACGGCACTGAAATAACCTCGGTTGCGTATTGCGATAGCGTGGCGTTGGATTGCTCATCCGTTACGGCGATTATTTTCCCTCCACGCGACTCCACTTCACGCAGATTCGACAACACCTTGTCCGTCAAACCTGAGCGTTGCACTACAACTACGACCGGCATGTTCTCGTCGATCAACGCGATCGGACCGTGCTTAAGTTCCCCTGCCGGATATCCTTCCGCATGAATGTAAGATATCTCCTTTAGTTTGAGAGCTCCTTCAAGCGCTATCGGATAACAGCTTCCACGCCCGATAAATAGAAAATCTCTTGAGCTTGAAAACTTCTTTGCAACCCGCTCAACATCGCCAGAGCAACTGAGCGTATGTTCGAGAGCAGCTGGAAGTTTGGCCAAATCTGTCAGTAGCTCTCGAACTCTATCGGGGCTTAGATTCCCCTTCGCCGCTCCAAGCGCGATCGCTAAAAGTAATCCCGCAGTCACCTGCGTCGTGAATGCTTTCGTTGAAGCTACGCTAATCTCAGGACCTGCATGTGTAAAAATGGTTCGCGAAATCTTGCGCGCAAGCGAAGAACCAACCACGTTGCATATCGCTGCCACATGACCACTCGTTTCTTTCATCGCAAGATCGATCGCTGCCAACGTGTCGGCAGTTTCCCCTGATTGCGAAATCGCCAGTACTAACGTTCCGGCCTCTAGAACCGGCTGCCTGTACCGAAATTCTGAGGCGTAATCGACCTCTACCGGGACGCGAGCGAATTGCTCGACGAAAAACTTGGTAACGAGGCCTGCATGCCAAGCGGTTCCGCATGCAACGATCGAAATTCTATTTATTTTGCGAAGCTCGGCGTCTGACAATCCAAGCTCTGCAACTTCGCAGCCACTTTCATGAATTCTCGATCGTAACGTGTCTGCGACGACCCTGCCCTGCTCATGAATTTCTTTAAGCATAAAATGCTTGAATCCGCCCTTCTGCGCGGTCACAGCGTCCCACGCGATGTGCTGCGGAGCCCTGGTAACAGGCTTGCCATCATGTTCGATCGTTACGCCGCTTTTTGTAACTTCCGCGATGTCGCCATCTTCTAGAATAATTACTGAACGGGTGTGCTCTAGTAGAGCCGGGATATCAGAGGCTACGAACATCTCGTCTTTACAGACGCCGATTACGATTGGGGTGGAATTCTTCGCGACCAAGATTCGATCCGGGTGCGCGGAATCTAGGGCGAGAAACGCATAGCTTCCCCTAATTCTGCTACATGCGGTGCGCAGAGCTACGATCGGACTTAACCCTTGTCCAAGATAAAAGTTAAGCAGATGCGCGCCAACTTCCGTATCGGTTTCGGAGCTGAACTTTGCGCCTGCTGCCTCTAGTTCATGGCGGAGCTCGGAATAATTTTCGATAATGCCGTTGTGAATGAGGCTTATGCGTCCAGCTGTGTGCGGATGGGCGTTGATCTCTGTTGGACGCCCGTGAGTAGCCCAACGGGTGTGTCCAAGACCGACGGTTCCGATGACCGGCGTTTCCTTAAGTAAATTTTTGAGCGCTGATAGTTTGCCAATAGCGCGGGCGACTGAAAGTTTACCTGCGTCGAGAGCGCAAACTCCGGAGGAGTCATAACCGCGGTATTCCAGTTTCTCCAAACCACCGATTATTAACGGTACTGCTTGACGCGTCCCTATATATCCAACGATTCCACACATGGCGCGTAAGATCGCCTATCTGGAGGGAAAGATCGAGATGGGAACGATTTAGGCAAAATTCCCCCTATCGTAAGCTAATTTCTTTCAATTCGGTTGAATCGCTTCCATTGACACAGGCTGTGTGGCTGTGTGAAAATTCGGCTATGAAAACAAAGAATTTGACGATCTCTTTGGATGAAGATCTTATCAAGGCTGGCAAACGCTACGCTAAGCTTCAGGGAACCTCTATTAATGAGCTTTTTCGGGATTTCCTGCGAAAGCGGGTCGTTGGTGCCGCTGGCGATGAGACGGCGGTTCAAATGATGGAGGCCTTGGACGAGGCAGTTGGTGATAGCAAAGGCAAGAAATGGTCGAGGGAAGATGCGTACTCTCGGTAGAACCTTTATCGACTCCAATATCCTGCTCTATGCGGTAGATAAATCTGACAAGGGGCGGAGGCAAAAGGCTCGCACAATTATCCGAGATCTTATCAAGGCAGGTTCCGGAATAGTGTCTACTCAAGTAGCGCAGGAATTTTATGTGGTCGCGACAAAAAAGTTGGGCGTAGACCCATTGGCGGCTAAGCGAGTCTTGCTAATGCTTGGTCAGCTTGAAGTCGTTTCGATAGATCTTGAATTAATACTCAGCGCAGTTGACTGTAGTATCTTATCGAAAATTTCTTTTTGGGATGCGCTAATAGTAGTGGCAGCGCGAGCGAGCGGTTGCAAAACTTTACTTAGTGAAGATTTGGGGCACGCTCAAATTATTAATGGGGTAAGAGTCGTCAATCCTTTCGAACCCTAGCGCCATCCCTGCGCTTCAAGCGCACACGCATCATCGACCGTTTTCAGTAAAACCGTGTTCAGTAAATCTTTCAATACTTGCGGTGTCCGTACGTCGGGACTCGCGATCTTCGTATTCTGGATGTCCAGTCCGAGCCCACGAC
>JBGSNS010000039.1:0-7468 GCA_041739515.1 Bdellovibrionota bacterium | reverse complement strand
TCTAACGCTGAACGATGGGCTGCGGACAATTTTTTCGGTACGTGAATGCGCATCCGTACATGCAAATCACCCCGACGTGTTGAGCCAATCTCTGTTACTCCCTTACCACGCATCCTAAAGACCTTTCCTGACTCCGTACCGGCTGGAATTTTGATATTCGTACGTCCTTCTAAGGTTGGAACTTCAATCTCACCGCCGAGCGCAGCAATTGTGAACGGTAGAGGCACTTCACACAGAAGCTCAGTCTCTTCACGCTCGAAAATAGAATGGGATTCAACCGCAACCTGCACATAGAGATCGCCGGGGGCTCCGCCGCCCTGCCCTGGCTCTCCCTCGCCGCGAAGCTTCAAACGCTGACCACTATCGATTCCAGCTGGAATTTTTACACTCAGCTTTGCTTGTGCAGCCTTCGCACCGGAACCATTACATGACTTACATGCGTTTTTTATAAACTTGCCGCTTCCGGAACACATTGAGCACGGTCGTTGAATAGTGAAAAATCCTTGCTGGATTCTGACTTGCCCAGCACCTCGACACTGCGGACATGTTTCAGGAGTCGTGCCTTTCGCGGCACCAGATCCATCGCAATCGCCGCAAGGTTGTCTGCGATTTAGTTTAATCTCTTTCTCTGTGCCGTTTACCGCTTCTAAAAACGAAACTTTTAAATCGTAACGCAGATCATTACCGGTGCGACCGCGCCCAGTACGACCCGAACCTCCAGCGCGCGGGTCACCTCCGAAGAATGCGCTAAAAATATCGCCAAAAATATCTTCGAATCCGGAGAAATCACCTTGATTAAATCCACCGCCGCCACCTTGACCGAATGCTGCGTGACCGAACTGATCGTATTTGGTTCGCGACTCAGCGTTACTGAGAATTGAATACGCCTCCGTCGCTTCCTTGAATTTTACTTCCGCTTCCGGATTGTTCGGATTTTTGTCCGGATGAAACTGGAGTGCGAGTTTTCTATATGATTTCTTAATCTCTTCGACGGTCGCTGTACGCGATATCGCTAAAACTTCGTAACAATCGCGCTTAGACATTTACAACTCCACGATCCTAACAAGCCTCAACACGGTTCTGCTCGTGGCAGATTGCTGATACAAACAAAGGATCGGGAAGCAAAAAACTTCCCGATCCTGCATAAATCATCGCTAAAACGCCCTAGTTCCGGACCTCTTCGAAATCCGCATCTACCACGTTATCATCACCGCCCTTAGCAGCGCCGTCGGTCGTTCCAGCATCAGCTCCCGCATCGCCCGCTGGGCCACCGGCAGCTCCTGCCCCAGCAGCACCTTGGGCTTCTGCAACTTTCTTATACATCTCTTCCGACAACTTATGCGCCGCTGTTCCAAGTTTTTCAGACGCAGCTTTAAGCTCAGCAGTATCCTTGCTCTCAAGTGACTTCTTAGCTTCCTCGATAGCTGCTTCGATCTTGGTCTTATCGTCAGCTTCTAGCTTCTCACCAAACTCCTTCATCGAGCGCTCAGTGCTATAAATCAACGTATCAAGTTGGTTACGGGCTTCGATCGATTCACGACGAGCCTTATCTTCGTCTGCGTGCGCCTCAGCGTCCTTAACCATCTTCTTGATCTCATCGTCGGTAAGACCAGAATTAGCCGTAATCTTAATCGACTGCTCTTTGTTCGTTCCGAGATCCTTAGCGTGAACCGAAACGATCCCGTTTGCATCGATATCGAAAGTTACTTCGATCTGCGGGACACCACGCGGAGCCGGAGGAATTCCTACCAATTCAAACCGCCCGAGAGTCTTGTTATCCGACGCCATTTCGCGCTCACCCTGAATGACGTGAATGGAAACTGCCGGCTGGTTATCCGACGCCGTGGAGAAAGTCTGCGATTTCTTAGTTGGAATCGTAGTGTTCTTTTCGATTAGCTTGGTAGCTACTCCGCCATACGTCTCAATTCCAAGGCTTAGAGGCGTTACGTCAAGAAGTAATACATCTTTGACTTCACCCTTAAGAACTCCACCCTGAACCGCAGCGCCGATCGCCACAGCCTCGTCGGGATTGACGTTTTTAGAAGCCTCTTTGCCGAAGATTTCCTTTACCTTCTGCTGCACCGCTGGCATGCGCGTCATACCACCGACGAGAATTACCTCGCCAACTTGGTTGGCAGCGATCCCTGCATCTTTGAGCGCCACTTTGCATGGCTCAACCAACCTTTGCAGCAAATCCTGACAGATCGACTCAAGCTTAGAACGGCTAAGTTTAACGTTCATATGCTTAGGACCAGAAGCATCTGCCGTAATAAACGGAAGATTTACATCGGTCTCCATCGATGAAGAAAGTTCGTGCTTAGCTTTTTCCGCGGCTTCCTTTAAACGCTGAAGCGCTAAAGTATCCTTTCGAAGATCGATGCCAGCATCTTTCTTAAACTCGTCCGCCAAGAAATCTACGATCCTATTGTCGAAATCCTCTCCACCTAGGAACGTATCGCCATTAGTCGATTTTACTTCAAAAACTCCGTCGCCTAACTCAAGGATCGATACGTCGAAGGTACCGCCTCCAAGGTCGAAGACAGCCACGGTCTTTTCAGCTTTTTTATCTAAACCATACGCAAGTGCTGCTGCGGTTGGCTCGTTGATAATTCTAAGAACGTTAAGACCAGCGATCTTGCCGGCATCTTTGGTTGCTTGTCGCTGCGCATCGTTAAAATAAGCCGGAACCGTGATAACCGCCTCAGTAACGGCCTCACCGAGATAATCTTCCGCCGTTTGCTTCATCTTCTGAAGCACCATTGCTGAGATCTCTTGAGCACTCTTCTTTTCTCCCTTCAAGTTCACCCAAGCGTCGCCGTTTGGAGCGGCTACGATCTCGTAGGGAAGGCGCTTTTTAGCATCGACTACCTCTTTGGCATCGGCTTTGCGCCCGATAAGTCTCTTAACTGCAAAAATCGTGTTCTTCGGATTCGTCACACCCTGACGCTTAGCTACCTGACCAACTAGGCGCTCGCCGGAATCGGTGGACGCTACGACAGATGGAGTAGTGCGGTTACCTTCGCTGTTAGCGATTACGACCGGTGAACCAGCTTCCATAATTGCGACGCATGAATTGGTTGTTCCAAGGTCGATTCCGATTATCTTTCCCATGATTATCCCACTAAAAAACTGCAAATAAACAAATCTACTTAGCTAACATCTTGAAAATATTGAGCTTATCATTTGGTCAGCTACTGGAGTTAATAAGCATCCAGAGCTCGCGTTTCAAGGCTAAACACCTTAACTATCTTCTCCGTTCCCCTCACCATCCGAAGCGTCGCCATCCGCCACGATAACCTCCCCTAAACGAACGAGCTTATCCCGATAGACGTACCCTTTTTTAAGTTCCGCGATGACTTCGTTGGGCGCTGCCCCTTCTCGCTGCTCTTTGCCGATCGCACTCTGACGGTTCGGATCAAATTGGCGCCCAAGGCTTGATTCAGGGCGAATCTCAAACTTTGCCAAGGCGTCCAGAAATTGTTTGTGAATCATCTTCAAGCCGTCGACCAACGACGCTGGATCCGCTTCGGCGTGGGCCAGAGCTCGCTCAAATCCATCTAGAACTTCTAGAAGCTCTACCACTATGGGTTCGCCTTGATACCGGATCAGCTCAGAGCGCTCCTTCATGGTGCGCTTCTTATAGTTCTCAAACTCCGCTGCGAGGCGAAGATATTTATCCTTGTTCTCAGCAGCCTCCGAGAGCGCCTTTAAAAGCGCCGTATCCCCACTCGCGGCACCACCGCTCTCCAATTCGTCATTGGCCGCATTCTCGACTTCACGACTCTCGTCAATATTATCGCCACTCATACTTTGTTCCTAAATATTGTGCCCCCGGTCTATAAGCATAAAAACGAGCTGTTTCAATGCAAGAGCTAGAAAAGGTGACCGGGATCGTTCTACGCACCCACGCGAGCGGGGATTCTGACCTCGTGCTCAGAATTTTGACCGTAGAGGAGGGAAAAATCTCAGCTCTGGCGAAGTTAACACGCTCAACCCGGAAAACTTCAGCGCCTTCTGTCGATGTTTTTGATTGCGGTCAGTTCGAGCTGCGCCGAGGACGCGGATCGCTACGACTCGTTAAGGGGTTCGTGCCTAAGGCTCCGATGCATCACTTGCGCGAGAGCCTCGATGTATTAACCCTTGCAAGCGTTGCGTGTGAGGTTACAGATTTTTTGCATTTGGAAGATGGAGGTCCACAACGAATCTGCTTTGAGGCGTTAATGACCTGCCTCAAGGATTTGTCATCTCGCGTGGGGATGCGCGAGAACTGTGCCGTACTTTTTAGGGGAGTAGCCGACCTACTAAGCGACGCCGGATTTCTCGACAGCTCCAGTGTCGGTCGCGGCTCGCGTGATGCGTTGATAGCGCTATTGACTCAGGTCGAACGAGCTACGGAGCGTTCGCTAAATAGCAAACCAGCCTTGATCGATATCGTGAAGAGGCTTTAATCCAAAGAAAAATAAGTCGAAAATGTCAGGAAAGCGAACTTTTCCAATCTGAACGGCTCTCACTCAACTTCCCGCCTACTGTGAATTTGATGCAGACTCGATAACGCCTTTTATAATATCCTTAAGCCCTTCAAATTTTTCATGCACTCGACTCTCATCGCGCGCCTTCACCGCAACTTCCACTCTCGAGGCATTGCGAGCTATCGCTGGAAAACCGAACAACCCCGCAGCCTTTAGCTTATGGGCTTGCATTTCTGCGAGCTCCCAGTCCTTCTTCTCGATCGCGCTCGTCATCGCATCGACACGGGAATCAAGACCGCTAACGAATTTATCTACGACCTTCTGAAATTGGGAATTGTGCTCTAGATCTTCGAGTTCAGTTGGAGCCAGTCCCGTGGTCGATCCGATGTGTCGACCAATTAACGAAAACAGATCCTCTGAGCGAAAAGGTTTGGCTAAAAAACCGTCAAAACCGGAATCAAAACACTTCGCCGTGCACGTCTGCGAAGTATCCGCGGTCAGTGCGATGACAGGCCCGTGATAATTCTTGGCTCGCAAAGTCTGGACACACTCGTAGCCACCCACATTCGGCATGTTAATATCCATCAAAATAATGTCGAACTGATTCTCCAGGGCCTTATCTAGAGCCGATTTGCCGTCACTGACCGACTCCACTTTGAGGCCTGCCTGGGTTGCGAAATGGGTCAACAATTGACGTATATCTCGATCGTCATCTGCGACCAGAACCGTTGCGCCGGCCTTATTCTGAGTCGGCCTCGATGAAGGATTACTGAATTCCTCGGAATATTCGCTGCTACTATTAATCACTCCCACCGAATCCGCCCTGCCGCACGGAAGACTCAGCGTAAACTTTGCTCCATTTCCCTTTTTACTGGTAACAAACACATCTCCTTTGAGCGTTTTGGCGATCTTACGTGAGATAGAGAGTCCTAAACCTGTCCCCTTACTCGCGTTACGGCTACCTGTATCAGCCTGAACGAATCGATCGAATACTAATTTCTGCTCTTCGTCTGTTAATCCGACGCCGGTATCAATTACCTCAATTAATAACTGATGAGATCCTGTGTCCATCCAAACTTTAATCGTAACTGAACCGGCCTCTGTAAATTTGATCGCGTTTCCAACGAGATTAATTAGAATTTGTTTAAACCTGGTTGCATCGGTTCTGATGTATTCAGGAAGCGGAAATTCGTAGTCGATCTGAAGCGCAAGCCCCTTTGCGGACGCGAGCCGCCCCAGCATACTACCAACCGCTGAGACAACTTCATGCGGCGATACTAGCTCTAAGTGAAGATCAATTTTACCCGCCTCAAATTTCGCCAGATCAAGCACGTTGTTAATAAGTTCGTAGAGGTAATTCGCGTTCGTTCGAATCGCGCCTATCGCATCCTTCTGCTCCGCGACTGACAGAGCTGGACCGCCCAAAAGTTCCGCAAATCCGATAATCGACGTCAGCGGTGTTCTAATTTCATGACTCAACTGAGATAGAAACCTATTGCGGTCCTCGGCTAGCTTAAGGGCCTCGCTCCGGGCAACCTCGACCTCACCTCGAACGATTTGTCTATCGATCGCAAACAACATCGATCTTCGCAGATTAATTGAAGCCAGCTGGTCTTTAACAAAATAATTCTGCGCACCCAATCTTATCGCATACTCTTCCGACTCTTCATCCATCGTGGGACCCAAGATAATAACTGGAAGCAACGGTTGTGCCGCGAAAAACTCAGCAGCCTGCTGAAAAGCGGCTTGTTTCGTCGTCTCCAACGGGGATAGTCCCAAGAAAGCCACATCGAAGTTCTCAGAGCTTGCCCGCCCTAATGCCGCATCGAAGCTGGTCTCCCAAAACAGCTCCACCTTTATCGGGGTGCCTGTATAATCGTGGGTAATCTTCTTTAATTCACGATCGAGAATACAAAAGCACTCTTCGCTTTCATCGATCAGAAGGATTTTTAGAGTTCGGGCTTTCATTTACTCGCACTTGATCCGGAGTTCCCCACCAACAACAAGGAGGGCCAAACAACATCTCCAGTTAGTCAATCATAATGGTGGATCGAAGAGCGGCTCACCAATCTAGCGGCTCTGGTCACGCCAATTCCAAAAAATTACCAGACTTCATCAACATTCAACATAGATATCGATAGGATTATGCAAGCTTCCTGAAGCAAAAGAAGGGCTAAGCTTCACATGTCTCTAATCTCCTATCTCCAACGATCCCGCACCTCAGCTGCTCTGTTCCTGCCTAAAATTCTACTGATTTAGATTAGGCAGCACTGCGATTGCTTACCCTCTTTGTTGAAGCCAATGACCCGGCGGGCCTCGCAACCGTGATTTTGAATAAGTTAGGGTGCACGAAATCAACGGCACGAAATCAACGTCAAATATGAAATCTCGATTTATTACGATTGCAGATACAGCGGTTTGAGGCGAGACTCGACATCTAAGGTTACTAATCTAGTCTAGTTAAGGATCATTATGGCCAATAAAGCTGCTACAAAATCGGAAATTCTAACAAATATCGCCTCGGTCACTAAATTGACCCGCAAACAAGTCGCTTCGGTATTCGACGCACTGGCTCAGCAGATTAAAGCTGCTGTCGGGAAAAAAGGCCCAGGGGTCTTCGCAGTTCCTGGTCTTATGAAGATTACGGTTATTCAAAAACCTGCCACTAAGGCTCGAAGAGGAATCAACCCATTCACAAAAGAAGAGCAAATGTTTAAGGCCAAGCCTGCACGAAAGGTGATCAAGGTACGCGCACTCAAGGCGTTAAAAGATTTCGCTAAATAGAAAGCTGCTGGGGAAACCAGGACGATCCTAATTAAATTGAAAATTAATTAGGATCGTCCCGGTTTTGCTATTAGGATCGTCCCTGAGTGATCCCCACGAAATTTGAGTCGGTATAGCGCCCGCGTGAGCCGATCAATCGGTGCGACGTAGGGCTGTAATATTCTACACTGGAGCTCGCGGAGAACGCGGAGATCTTCGGATTTACCTCCGCGTTC
>JBGSNS010000037.1:0-6899 GCA_041739515.1 Bdellovibrionota bacterium | reverse complement strand
ATAGAACTTTAAGCTTCGATTTCGGAGAAGTTACAGCCCTTGGCGCTATAAAAAACATGACGGAGCAGATTATAACTAAATCACACCGCGCAAAAATGCGCGGTGTAGAGCTCGCGCGATTCAACGATAGGTATCCGTACTATAACTTTCGAGACGACGTCGACCCTACGGGTAAGTTCAAACGCGCGGTAAATGATCCGATGTCGCGCGCACATATTATGGGGTCTGCGCGAGTGAATGGCTTTGGCTTAACGCTGCCAGAGAGAATGAGCTTAATGGGAAGCCTCGTATCTAAGCTCGGGGAGACATTCGGCATCCGCCAGGGCAACAGCATGAGCTATCATTTTAGAGAAGCTCTCTCGGATGCGGAACTCGCAAGGGATTTTGGCCCGATAGCAAACTCGCTTTTCGCTCAGTTTGACCCGAAGAAAACACCTCGTCGTCGGATGTGAGATAGGGACAGCCACCACACCGTCCGCCCAATCATCCCGTATGGGTTTGGGCCACGCTTCTTTGCGCGTCGGGAGTGCCAACCCCTGAAGAGGGTGTAATGCGTCGACTACGCCGCAAGCACCCTCACCTCTTTAGCTAACCGCTTGCCTAGGCGGTCTTTCTCGGTTTCTAGATCGTACCAGGCTTGTAGATTGATCCAGTACTTTTCTGAGAGGCCAAAAAAGAGCGAGAGGCGTAACGCGGTGTCGGCTGAGATTGCGCGTTTGCTGCGACTCTCCTCTAGGCTCCATTAATCCGTTTCTCAATCTGTTTGAGACTCTCCACAATTTCCTCCCAAGCCGGATACTTACCAAAAATCATTTGTTGCATTTTATCGTAGTCATCTTTCAGCGCTTGGTTTCTGTCCGGGTGCGGAAGCAGGCGAAGCGTTCCTGGTTTTGCAAATTCATAGTGTGCAGCGGCAGATCTGAAATAGACGCTTTTATGCTCGACCACTCGCGCTAATAGTACTAGGTCCTTTAGCGCACGCTCTCCGAATGGCGTCTTAGAGAGCTTGTACACGTCATAGAAATGGCGAGAGATGCGCGGCTGAGTATTTAATTCTTGGGGTCGATGGTACTGCACGTGAAGAATAGTGACTTTCTCCCAGAAGGTTCGCTCGGGCTCTAGGACGGTAATTAGCGGCTTTGCGTAATCGAACAGATGTGGAAATTCTTCCTCGACGTAAGACTTCACCGTGTACTTTGATACCGGGAACGGATCGGAGTTTGCGCCGAATTCCACTCTGACTTGACGTGGTATATAACTTGAAAGTGAGTCGTCCACGCGGGGATAGGAAAAGTTGATAATTCCTTGATCCGTGTTGCCTTCGTTGTCTTGGCTTATAACCGAGTGTCCCCAAATAGGGGGCCATTAAGTGCTTGTACGACTCATCACTCCTCGATCAAAAGCCGGATAAATCTCTCGCTTCACAAATCCTTGGCTTGCCTCTCGTAAAGCAAGCACCGATTGTGCTTCTTTGGTCTTCGATGACTGCCGCTCCGGATCTTTCTCCCCAGTAAAACCAAGCGCTTCTCTTGAAACGGAGATATCAATATCTTCAGAGAATCGCTCGATGACATTAAAGATCTTAGAAAGTGAAGTGCCTCCCTTAAAAATTAAATTGTCCTTAAGCTTTGGTAAGCTAAAGAGAATCTCTAAGGTCCAGCAAACCCAGAAATCTTTTTCGACAATTTCGAGAGAAAGATTTTTGCGAGCCGCTACTTGCTGAAAAATCTCCAATCGTTTCACGGTTGAAAGATGAGCAACCTTATCCATCTTTACTCTCGCGATTTTGAGTTATCTGTTTAATCGCTGGAACCATCCAAGCGGGTATAAACCGAATCAAACTCTTAAGAGCCTTTTTGTCATCGATTCTCAAGGTACGGCTTAGCTTCTCAACGACCTGTTTGTTTATTTCATCCTCGCCTAGATATTTGAGTGCCTGGATAACGAGGCCAGCTGTGGTGCCAGCTCCTACCAGTGATTTCGGCGTAGCTGGACGAAACTCGATCTGAGACTTCCCGACTGTTAGTTTCTTGGCGGTACCGCTTGTGAGGTAAACTAGTCTCGCCGGGACTTGAAAAGAGAGTCCAAGAATGTTTGCGGCCATCGCTCCGCTTGGTTGCACAATTCGCTTTTCTCTCTTTGCAATAACCGCAACAATTTCTTCCACACTGGGAATGAGTTCTGTTTTTAGGAGCTCACTATATTTCGGTCGTACATATAGGCCTTGAGCAATTCGCTTGATAATCCCTTTTTTCACGAGACGGCTTAGAGCCTTGTCGATTGCATCTCGCCCTCCAAACTCTAGGAAATCTACCGGCAGAAAAATTCCGCCACCTCTCTTTCGGGTGATAAAGTTTTCGATTCTACTCTGAATAGATTCCATGTTTCAGTAACTGCGCCTGACTTATTGTCAGAAAGTATTATAATATTTCTGACATAATAATCGCCTAGCTGGCCAATATCAATAGCTATTTCTAGGGCTTTTGAACGTGCGCAAATCGCGAGGTGCCGACTGCAAATAACCCTGCCTTCTCAATAACTTAAATATCCAGTTCCAAGATGGGACTTGGCCGCCTACTCCATCCCGTATGGGTCGTCTGGGCGCGTTGGTAATGCCAAACCCTCCTGGGGCGTGGCGTGATGGACTACGCCGCAAGCACCCTCACCTCTTTAGCTAACCGTTTGCCTAAGCGGTCTTTCTCGGTTTCTAGATCGTACCAGGCTTGCAGATTGATCCAGTACTTTTCTGAGAGGCCAAAAAAGAGCGATAGGCGTAATGCGGTGTCGGCTGAGATTGCGCGTTTGCCGTGAACGATTTCGTTAATTCGGCGGGCTGGTACAGATATACTTTTGGCTAAGCGGTACTGGGTTACCTTGAGCGGTTTTAGAAATTCCTGTTCGAGAACTTCGCCTGGATGAATAGGTTTGGATTTGTTTGCCATGTGAAATTCTTAGAGTGTTCACGCTCGAAGACTCTTTTAGTCTCTGAGCACCTAAAGCTCTTTATCATACTTCTTCCTTTATAGTATCGTGTCGCGTTATTATCATCAAACGTTATTACAGTAGTCTGGGTTGTTGAAAATCGTTTTGGTGGCAAGAGCTGTAATCGCTTCCTGACGAGATTCGTTGTGTCGAAAATCGATATGAAGGTTAGTGGCGGCGGGGTATTCCCAATTCACCGATCAAGCGGGCCGGCGCGCGGCCCCAGTGCTCAGCGAGGGGCGTTTCGCCAACCATTTTGCTGACGGCAGCAAAATGGTCTGATATCGCCTGACCAGTTGTTTTAATCGAGGCATTTTTGTCTCGCCCGCGATGTTTGTCTATGAGCCTTCGTCAAGAGATCGTTTTGCCCGGCGAGTTCCGAGCCAATCAGGATAGTTGAACAACTTCTAAAACTTTTCTTAGCAACCATGCTTCAAATATAGATTCCACAAGGTACCGCACTAGACTGCGAGGCGACGCCTCGCGGTCCCAGGGAGTTATTGCCCGCCAGGACCGCAACTTTTCTTGTACGCGCGCGATAGCGGTATGATGTTAACGATTGGAGAAATGCTAGAGGCGGATCGGCCGCGAGAAAAGATGCAAAACCGCGGGGTCGCTGCGTTATCAGACGTCGAGCTCTTGGCTGTGATGCTCGGCTCAGGGATAAAGGGGCGCGATGTAATGCGGGTTGCGACTGAATTGCTGCCAGCGATTGATCGCTGCGGCGCCGATGTGTCTATTGCCGGTTTGGAATCGGTGCCTGGCGTGGGTCCGATAAAGGGCGGAGTGATATGCGCTGCGCTAGAGTTTGTGCGGCGCAGAATTCGGCCGAATGGAGTAAAGATTCGATCAGCTGCGGATGTGCTGCCGCTGGTGCGGCATTTAGCGGATCGAAAGCAGGAGCATTTTATTTGTATCTCACTTAACGGAGCGCACGAAGTTATCGCTTCGCGCGTGATCACGATCGGATTGGTCAATGCAACACAGGTGCATGCCCGGGAGGTTTTTAGCGACCCAATCGTAGATAGAGCATGCGCGGTGATAGTGGCTCACAACCATCCTTCAGGCTCAGTAACGCCAAGCAATGAAGATCATAAGGTCACAGCCGCGTTAACTGAGGCAGGCAGGATTCTAGGAATCAAACTCCTAGATCATATCGTCTTTACCCAAACTGGATTCTATAGCTTTGCTGAAAGTGGCAGGCTTTCAGACCCGGCGCTGAGCAAACAAACCTTTTTAATAAACGATGCCTAAAGAATTTAACGTGAATTACTTTTCGCCAGCCGCTGGTCCACCGAATACTTTCCACCACCCGTGATCACTAGCGTTAAGGCGAGTCCAATCACCAAAAGATGGTACTCAAACCCCTCGCCTGCTTGTTGACCGGACCAGTTCATGAAGAACCCGTTTTCCCAGTGCGCCATTGAGATTGCTCCGCCCATCACAATAATAAGGCTTGCAGCACAGAATCTAGTTAGAAACCCAAACGCAAGTGAAATTGCGCCGAGAGATTCACATGCGATAACTAGTGCGGCGACCGCAAACGGAACTCCTAGCGCGGCGGTAAAATATCCTAGTGTCGCCGACAGCCCATGGCCGCCAAACATTCCAAGCGTTTTTTGCAAACCGTGCGGCAGTATCACAACCGCAAGGGTCAGCCGAGCGATAAGCGCTGAAAGGTTAGAAGGATCTGTTTTGATTAGTGCCTGAAATAATTGTTTCATAAATGCTCAGTGTAAATTTAGTTGATCCGTTAACGACAACTTATCTATGTCTCCGAAAACAGATACCATACTTTCAGCCTGGGAAGCTTTTTTTGTGGCACATGCCCTGTCGGTCCAGAGAATTGAGAGGGCCATCACAGCTAAAGCCGCCGCAATCAGCACAGGAGACCCAACAATTTCCGCAAAAATTTCAAGATCGAACCTAGTGGGCCAGGCGCGTCTAATGGGATCGCTCGACCGGATCCATCTCGACCTCTGCGCGATCTTTTGACAGTCCATGCCGTAGATAAAACGGGCGCTTGCGAGCCACTCCATCCACGACGATAACGAACGTCACAGGCCCTGCCGGGAGGTCACACGGCTCGGTAATTCTGATTCGATTCACAAGACACGAGGAGACGCCGATCTGACGACCACCGACTTCAAGATACATGTCAATTTCAGCTGAGTAGGGTAAGTTTTCATCCATGTTCTATTCTCGCGAACTACTGACCGAACAGGCTAAAGCCTATACTGCGCGACTTGGAATCGCAATTGATAACCAGTTGGGACGTGGGCTTCAAGGTATCGTATTTCTTGCAAGTAATCAGTCAGCAATAACTGTTCTGTTACCTATGTCCTGGCCAATTCATCGATCAAGCGGACCGGCGGTCCGCGGTCCCAGGGGAAGGGGATTCGACGACGATGAGATTGTTGGTGACGGATTTTAGGCCGGGCACGGATTGAGCGGAACTTGAAATGCGATACCGCATCTTTTTCACGGATGTGCATCGAGGAAATATACGCTTCCAATAAAAACATAGCCTTTGGATGGAGACTGGGAGTGCTAGTTTGTGTGGGGTGGCGAAATTTATAGATACCAACGTCGATCAAGCGGACCGGCGGTCCGCGGTCCCAGGGGAAAGTTAGCGGGCGACGACGATGAGATTGTTGGTGACGGATTTTACGCCGGGCACGGATTGAATTGCATTTACGATCCGGGCGAGTTCTTCGGGCGTGGCAGCATCGCCGTTGAGAGTCACGGTTTCACCACGAATTGAGGCGGAGACTTTGAATACGGTGGTGGATCTTAGATCCGCTAGGGCTTGGGATACGCCGTGTTCAAGAGCTGAGCTTTTATTTGCAGCGCTGGCAAAAGCTTCGTTGATGGTTAGCAAATTTCTAACTTCATCCCCTTTAGCCACACGGGTTGCTATCTCCCCTATTCTGCTTTTTGCCTCGGCAGAGGCTACTTCACCAGTTAAGGTAACTAGCCCTGCGCGGCCCTCGATATCGATTTCGTATTTTCCTAAACCAGTTTCGGAATCAAGTGCGGCAGAGATTCGCCCTCGCGTCGTATCGGCACCGGCAGCGCTTGCTACAGAAATTAGAAACAGGACGGTCAGTGTGACGGCAAATATGGTGCGAATCATAGATTTCCTTTTTCGAAGTAGGGGGCGCCTCGCGCTTCCAGACTACAACATGTTAGTGAAAAGAACATATCACGGGGCTTGAAAGTCGGAGCCAAGAATAATCTCCCCCTTTCCGGTAATCACAGCGATGCCGACGCGGTATCCAGCGGTATCGATGTTATATAGTACGTTGTCCAGTGAGGATTCGATTCGGCCACGGGCAGAATGGCCCACTACTTGAGAAAAATTCTTCGGATAGTTCACCAAAAGCTCCTCCCAATCTTGCCAAAGACAGCCGGGCGCTGCCGAGGACTTAAGTTTTGAAATACCCCCACCACTTCGCAACGAACTTAAGCCAAGTATTGAGGCGGGCTCTCTGAGCATTCGTGCTCTTGCCGGGGGCATACTAAGAAACGTATCCCAGTCCGCGTTTAGGGACTTAGCGGTTCGCTCCGCATCGACGTGAGCGTAATCTTTATTAACTCCAGCATGTGTGAGCAGCACTCCGTGGGTGGCTACGGCAGCTACGAGCAGGCCGCGAAAGCGCAGCTCTTTAAGATAATCGCCGAGCGTATCCTGCACGAAGTGTGGTTGACCGATAAAGCCTGGTCCGCCCATGAAAGCTACTTCATGATTGCCAGCAACGATAAAATCTAATTCGTGCTTCGCAAAATACAACGCCTCTAGGTCGTTCTCGTGTCTACCATCGATCAGATCCCCGATTGAGCCAACACGTTGCGGGCGACCTGCATCCCCACGACGCACACCAAGCTCATCCATGACGTGCCTTAGTAGCTCCACG
>JBGSNS010000019.1:0-12773 GCA_041739515.1 Bdellovibrionota bacterium | reverse complement strand
TCCTACGTAGTTGGGCTTGCCGTAATGTCATCGGGCTTTATCTCTATGGCTGCAGCAAGCAGAGCGTTTTCCCAATACGCCGAAGCGTTTGCGCCGACACTCGCACCCGGCTTTATAATCGCGGCGTTTCTTGCGTTGTTAGCGTTTATAAACTTTTGGGGCATGCGCGAGTCGTCCGCCTTTAATGTGATATGCACATTTTTAGAGCTCGGTGGGTTGCTCTTCATAGTTATTGTAGGGGCGAAGTTCCTGGGAAATGTCGACCTCCTCGACTCCACTTCTCTTTCCAATCCCTCGGGCGAACTAACCACGGTACTATTGATGCAGGGCGCTGTTCTGACCTTCTACTCGTTCATCGGGTTCGAGGATATGATCAACGTTTCAGAGGAAGTGAAGGACGCCCCAAGAATTTTTCCAAAAGCGCTCGTAGTAGCTCTAATTCTCACGTCTTTGGTTTACGTCGCTGTTAGTATCACCGCTGTATCCGTCGTTAATCACGCTGAACTAGCCACAACTAAAGGCTCAATCGCCGAGGCCACGGGCCCGCTTGCGAAAGTGTCCGGGGTCGCAGCCCCGTGGTTAGACACTCGGGTGTTCTCAGTAATTAGCCTTTTTGCGATCGCTAACACCGCATTACTCAATTTCATTATGGGCTCACGCTTGGCTTACGGCATGGCCCGCGATGGACTACTTCCCAAAGCTCTTGGACAGGTGCATGCGTCGCGGCGGACACCTCATGTAGCGATCATTGTTATTGGGATTATTGTCCTAGTTTTGGCCCTCTCAGGAAACCTCTCTCATCTCGCATCTGCCACCAGCCTGCTTATGCTTACCGCATTTGTGGCTGTGAATGCCGCGCTAATTACACTGAAGCGAAAACGTGATGAACCGCATGGTTTATTCGAAGTGCCCATGTTCGTTCCCGTGCTCGCAATTTTTATTTGTTTAGCTATGATTAGCAGTAGAATTTTTACTGGCGACCCGATCGCACCACTCATAGCTGCAGCGGTACTAGTAGTAATTTCGATGATGTACGCGGTTTTAAAGCGGACATAGAACAACATAAACTATAGTTCAGAAATTTTATACAATGCGCCGAGACGCAGAACGGCTTTAATCTAATAGCTTTACGCGAATAGTTTACCAGTCTCAGTCACTGCGGTACTAGGATGGGCATGACGGCTACAAAAACCAAACTTAAATCCCTAGGGCAAACGACTACGCTCCCGGCGTCCCCGGACACTGCTCTTATTGAAAGTGTTCCGAACCCCCATCCAAAAACACTCTACTGTATACGATTCGTATGCCCTGAGTTTACTTCGCTTTGTCCCATCACCGGACAACCGGATTTTGCGCACTTAGTCATCGATTATGTGCCACGCAAGCTTATCGTTGAGAGCAAGGCGTTAAAGTTATTTCTAGGCTCGTTTCGAAACCACGGCGCGTTTCACGAAGACTGCACGGTGGGTATCGCACAGCGACTTATCAAAGAGGTTTCTCCAATATGGCTCCGCATAGGTGGGTATTGGTATCCCCGCGGTGGAATTCCGATCGATGTATTTTATCAGACCGGAATCGCCCCAAAGGGAGTGTGGATTCCGGAGCAAGGAGTGGTGCCGTACAGAGGAAGATAAAATATTGTCGGCGATGGCTACCCACGAAATGTAGCGGTAACCCCAGCCGTACATTGCAACTTTATCCAGCTAGTTGGCTGCCACAATAACTAGTGTGCCGCAACAACATAGGTCGGAAGCAATTGGTCGAAAAAATTCATAGCCGCCTATCGTGTAGCAATAAAACAGCGGCTAATCAGTGTTTGTTCAGCGCCATAAAAGAAGCCGGACGATACATCTCCCACACTAACGCTCCGATAAGCATGGATATCAATATCACAAAAATCTTCGGGGAGTCTGCAAGAGTCCAAAAGAGAAAATCGATCGATGTAGATTCGTAGTTCTGTAAAATAACGATCGAAATCAAAAATACCATGGTTCCGCGAAAGGTTGATCTCGGGTGATTTGTTGCGAATTCAAATATGCGTCTAAACATATAATTGCTCCATCAATTCAGATTTAATCCGACATGAGGGCACGCAGAGCTTAAATTGTAAATTCCTTTTGAGAGGGAGTACGTTACACAACTGCGAAAAATTGCTCAAATTAGATGCAAAGATGTGCTTATAGTTGTCTCGGCGGGAATCAGGCTCTTAGTATAAGGTTGCCAAATGTTGGATCGATTTCAGTTTTTGTATAACCGATTGAAAGAACGGCTGTGGATAAAGCCGTTGCTGATTTGTTTATTGTCTATATTGGTGGTTGGCCTCGCAAGACTCGCGAATGGCACTGAAGTTGTTAGCTTCCTTCCGTTCATCACGCTGGAGTCGATCGAGAAGCTTCTAAATATCTTAAGTTCTAGCATGCTCGTCAGAGCCACGTTTGCGGTGGCCTCGATGATATCGGCCTACACATCCGCTAGCGCCACCGCGACACCGCGATCATTCTCATTGATAGTCTCTGATGATGTTTCGCAGAACGCTTTATCAACATTCATCGGCACGTTTATCTTTAGCGTCATAGCCTTGATTTCAATAAAAAATGAAGTCTTCGATAAAGCTGGACTCCTTGTTTTATTTACCGTCACCGTCGTTGCGTTTATGATCGTCGTAGCAACTTTCGTTCGTTGGGTAGACCAGATTGCGCGTCTTGGACTTCTTGGTTCTACGATAGATAAAGTTGAAGCTGCCGCAAAAAATGCTATTAAAAAGTATAAACATCCCTCTGTGCTTGGTGCGCTCCCGGCAAGTTCGATACCTGTCGATAGTAAACCGATTTACTCGGAGGAAATTGGCTATGTACAGCGAGTCAATTTTAATGCGCTACAGGCTTGTGCTGCAAAACTAAAAATACGACTTTCGGTAGCCGCTATCCCAGGGACATTCATTGCCCCCGATGTCCCTATTGCCTACGCACTGGCGCTTCCGGATAGCTCTAAAGAACTGCAGACAGAGGAGATCGTGAAGTCCTTTATCATCGGCGATGATAGAAAATTTGACGAGGACCCACGTTTTGGACTAATCGCTCTCTCTGAGATCGCGGTCCGAGCGTTGTCTCCTGCGGTAAACGATCCGGGAACAGCAATAGATATTATCGGATCGTTTGTGCGCCTGTTTGCACTATGGAGCAAATCGCACGAACAAAAACAGGAGAAAAAAACTAACTTTGATCGCCTCGAGATTCCAGAGATTCCTATCGACGAGTTATTCTCTGCCGCATTCAGTGCAATTTCGCGTGATGGGGCGGGCTTGATTGAAGTGATAACTCCGCTGCAGCAAGCGTTTCGAACCTTAGCCTCGATTGGCGATCCTGAATTCAAGAAGGCCGCAGTGCTCTACTCTGAAATGGCGCTCGCTCGGGCAAAAGCTAAAATGAACTTTCCGCCAGATCTAGAAGCTGTCAGCAAGCTGGCGAAGCTAGTTTAGAAATTGCTTCCCGAGCAGGTAAAGTTACTTTAACTAATGTATTCCTTAATCAAAGTTCTTTGTATATACTTGTATATACAATGTTTCTTACTACTCTTGTGAAAGCCTTAGATCATGCCGGCGTCAAGTACGCCATCGCTGGTGGGTACGCTGTAGCGCTGCATGGCGCAGTGCGCGGTACGGTCGACATAGATCTGGTCGTGACCATTTCCAGTAGATCTTTAGAAGCTGTTGAGAAAACACTCCTTTCACTAGGACTTCAATCGCGAATCCCCGTCTCCGGTCAGGATATTTTTCAGTTTCGCGATGAGTATATCAAAAAGAGAAATCTTGTTGCCTGGAGCTTTAGCAATTCGAAGAACCCTATCGGGCTCGTCGATATCATCATCACCCATGACCTTGCAAAGATGAAGACGGTTGAAAAATCAGTAGACGGAATAAAAGTGAAAGTTCTCGCGATTAGAGATCTGATCGCTATGAAGCGTGCTAGTGGAAGACCACAGGATATTGAAGATATTAAGGCATTGGAGAAACTATGAATCGGCCAGTTCAATATTTTTCGGACGACTATTTGAAACAATGCCGCAAAATGTCCCCAACGGCTATTGCCAAGTTTTTGGAAGATTTCCGTCAACTTGCGGCCTCCAGCCGAGAGACCTCCCCGCAGAAATTGATAAGTATAAGAATACCTGAGAATCTACTTTCAGCGTTCAGAATCCAATGTGAGCTCGAAGGGTTGCGATATCAAACCAAAATTAAGGATTTGATCCGCGGGTGGGTTAGCTCAGAGTAAGGATTTGCCTAGACTCATTGGCAATTGCTTTGAGTCTTTTAGTAGCCACACGGACTGAGGAGTCCTCGACTGTTGAAATAATCACACATCTGAGTACTGCCACGAGTGGGAAGGGACAGCGTGAGCACCGATAAGCTGAGCAGCGCGGTACACCGTGCCGCCGCCGAAGAGGGGTTGAGGAGGGATGCGCACCGTATTCGTACAATCTGCAGTGTTCATGCAATCTCCAATCGCCCCCTGAGTCATCTCTGGGTGAGGCGGCAGCGGGGACCACACCCCGAGCTTGGCCCACGCGTCCACGGCCATCAAGTTAAGAATTTCTGGGTCAATAAAAATAGGCTTTGCCAACTTGGACCGCGGACCGCCGGTCCGCTTGATCGAATTCTCCCCAGCGATCGTGCGGAGCACCGCTCACTACTATCCCATAGGAATAGCCTAGAGGTAAGCTAAGTGATCGAACAGCAAGGATAATATAGAGAATTTATTGTCTTCGATTTGAATTTTGTAACACGGAGGTCGCGGTGGACGCGGAGTAAAAACACCAATACCTCCGTGACCTTAGTTAGCGTCCTCCGTGTTAAAATATTTGTTCGTGAATCGATCACATGGGACAGCAGTGACCAGCGGTTAGCGGTCCAAATAAAATGAGCCATGTTTCGGGACGTTCCCAGCTTAACTTGATGGTCGTGGGCCCACGTAGAGGTTAATAATTTATTGATTTCCTATCCGTAAAGCACCCACCCCGTCAAAGGAGTTAAATGAGGGGCGCTGTTGGATCTTTCAAAATTGATATAATAGCGCCGTTGCCACCGGCACCCGCACCGGCTGCAGATCCGTCTGAATTATCGACGAGCCCACCGGTGCCGCCACCGCCAAAAAGTGAGCCCCCTCCGCCACCGCCACTGCGCGGATTGGCTGTAACTGGGACTCCGGCGTCGAAGAGCCCAGCAGCTCCACCATTAAAATCAACGCTGCCAGTATCTGTTACAGTTGGTGCGAGAAAAAAGACCACTCCGCCACCACCGCCGCCGTTCGAAACAACTGTTGTTGCAGCCCCCCCGTCTCCACCTTGAACCGAGATCACGCCGCTATTGGAATTCTGCACTGATGCTTGGGAAGCGAGCAGCACGATGCCGCCACCACCCCCGCCGGCGCCATTAATAGAATCAGCTCCCTCGGCAGTTATTGAGCCGTTGTTTACTATTCCTCCGCGACAAAGGATTCGCAAAAAGCCACCACCTCCTCCCCCAAATCGAGAGAACGAGGCGCCCCCACCGCTACCCGCCTGCCAACTATCTGAGCCGATAAGTCTGTAGGCGAGGTGGGCTGATATTCCACCACCTCCTGTTCCCCCAAGTCGAACGAAGGCTGGATTATCGTCACCGATCTGGGCGTTTAACCCCGCTGAAATCGCGAGACCGGCTGCTGGTTGTCGAGCACTGATGGTGGCCGTCGCATCGTAGTTACTGGTATTGAAGAATCCCCCGATTGAACCCGTTTCAACGACGATCGAACCATTATTCGTAAAGGTACCTGTACACCGAATCGTGGTACCGCTTGGTACGGTGAGGGTCGCGCCGCTGTTTACCACCACATCTTCAAACTGAAGATTGGTCACTACTCCGTGAATCGATCCACTTCCGGTCCAGGTAAGGTCACCTTCAGAGCCATCGCCATAGACGCGGATGGCGCCATCGAGGCCATCTGCACCGGATGTCCCTGCTGCACCAGCACTCCCTTGAGGACCCGCTTCCCCTTGCGCACCCTGAGCACCCTGCGCACCAGCCGCCCCGGATGCGCCAGTATCGCCCTTGAAGTTGTTGGTAGAGAGAAGTGTACGGTATCCTCTGGGACAGGATCTATTATTCGTCACTCTCAGCGCCGATCTATGCGGAACTGAGCGATTCGATGCGGCAGTGAGCTGGTTCTTAATACACAGTAGCTGTTGCGCATGAGCCGCCTCGGTGAACGCTCCAACTGACAAAAGGATAGCTGATAAAAGGATAGCTGCGAAAAGTATTCTGCCTCTCATTGATTCGAAACCTCTACATTAGACATCGACATTAAACATCGACATTAAACATCGTCGCTGTGTGCCAAACAGCGGGATATACAAATAATAGGCGACGGGAACAGAGCATGACAACCCGTCATTTCTAAGCGCTCCGTAGAGATAGTCCCCGCATTGCCAACTATTCTTTGCACTACCACACCGCACTTTCGGTTCTTACATTCGAGCTTTCGAGAAAGCGACGTGGTGAAGATGCCTTGAGGTAGGCCGTTTCTCCCCTTAGGCCTCGCGCGGGTATTGGCCACGAATGTCACTTACCATCGTTCGTTAAATTTTGAGCAGACCTAGCGGGCCTCGCCTTTTAATTTCTAGCGCATGGGTATTTAATTTCTCGCGGATAGAAGCGTTACTGATCGAATTCGCCCAGTAGGTGGGGATGGAAATGGCAGTGCCTTGCCAGGTTACAGAGCGAAAGTTTTAAAATGGGAACAGCTCCTGACGAATCGCCACGAAAGTGTGGCAAAAATTCGGCAATACCAGGCACTTGGTGGAACAATCTCGATCTACTTCGCCGTTTTAATGGGCGGTTAAAAATTTCTTCCCCACAAAGAACACAAAAACACAAAGGAATTGGCTTGTTCTTAGTGTTCTGTGTGGTGGAATTTAATCAGGATTCGTGGGGAGCACTCAGAAACAGCTCCTTCCGTCCAGATTTTTATGGCGGATCGACATAAAGTTCTATTTGATGTCCCTCAGCGTGAAGCGATACCAAACGCAACAAACCCGAGATTTCATGGAGCAACTGCGCGAAAAAGCTCGACAAGTGGATAGTTTAGTAAGGTCCGAATTTTGCACTGACAAACACGTTGTCGAGGTTTTAAGAGTTAGTGAAACGCCGCTGTATTCAACTCTGTATTTCCGCTTTACTGGCGCTTCCTATCGCGATAATAGCGCATACACTCGACGCCACTGCGCAAACTTTCCCCCGTAGTGGGAACGAGGCATCCACTATTCGAACCATTGCTGCGGTAAAAACCAACGTTCGAAAGAAGCGGCTCTCAGTATCGATACGAGTATCTCCTAGCACACCCACTGCTCCGTCGCGGGTGCGTTTTCAGGCGGTGACCAACCGAAAGCTCCCATCAGGTGCACGTATCGAGTGGAAATTCAGCGATGGACGTCGAGTAAAAGGACGCACCGTTCGCCGTTTAGTCACGTCGGTGGGCAGATTGTCTGCAACAGCCCGCGTGATTATGAAAGTCCGTGGAAAAGGTAATCGTACCGCCGCTACGCGTACTCGCCGAATCAATGTGCTTCCGAACAACAACACCGACCCAACTCCGACCCCTACCCCCATTGCTCCAATTATCGATGCGCATTCCTGTGCGCCTAGTTTACAAATAATCGATGAATTCACCCATCAGGATACCTCAAGATTAGTTGAGCTACAGGACTTCACATCACTCCCCGGTCTCGGGCTATCCCCAACCCGAAACGTTGTGACGCATCCACTTCCGGAATCGAGCACCGTTATTCAACTCGACTTTGAAAATAACGATCCACCGGGCCTCGATAGCTCATTAGGAACACTGTCAGCGACATGTGACGACTGTCCGACGATCGTCAGCAACGGTCGTATTGGAAAGGCAGCATCTTTTGATGGAACCAAGGGTTTGGTCACTGGGGCACAGCTTCCCCGATATGCTTTCACTAACAAAAATCTTTCCTGGGCGATGTGGTTTAAAAGTTCCTCCGCCGCTACTCAGAGTCTCTTCGGAAGTTATTGTGGATATGGCCACCTACAGAGCAAGCTTCAACTTTCCGGTGGACGGCTCCAATTCTACGTCGACCCTGCGAGCGCTGGTGCCGCTGAGGTTTTCAGTAGCTCTTCGAGCTTGAACAACGGACAGTGGCACCATGTAGTCGCCGTAAGGCACGCCGACACAGGGTCAATGCAACTGTTTGTAGACGGTGTCCTAGACGCTCAAACATCGGGAAGTGCTCTAGGCGGAGATGTTACGTGCGGGAAGTTTGCGATCGGCATGTCGGGAATTAGTTTCCCAGCTTCCAACGGATTTCGTGGAGATCTTGACGGTGTAGCGCTTTATGACCGTGCGCTTTCGAGTGATGAGATCTCTCACTTATTCTCGACCATGCGCCGCACCGGGGAGATTACATCGCGACGCATCATACTTCAGCAACCTGCCTACTCGATCAGCGCTCTAATCGACGAAAGTAATATTGGCCACACCACCGTTGAACTAAGTTTCGATGGTACGACCTGGTGCGAGGTAAATGGGGAGCTCAACGATCCGCGGTGTTCATTTCCCGCTTCTCAGGTTTGGTATCGCGCTAAATCACAAGACCGCACCACAATTGCTTCAGTACAGTTAGATTTTGGATGTTCTCCTCGCTGTATCGATTATGATAACGATGGGCACTCGTCGATTCAGATGAATACTCCATTCTGTGCCAACGCCGGATTGGATTGCAACGATCAGAATGCTTTCCAAAATCCAGGTATGACAAGCTCGACTTGTAGTTGCTCAGGTAGTTCACCAACGGTAGAGATCTGCAACGACGGGATCGATAACGACTGCAACGGAGCGATCGATGACAAAGACTCGCAGTGTTACAACGCAGGAAGTATTTACTATGTTTCTAGTAGCGTCGGCTCTGACTCTAATACCGGAAGAGATCCGAATGCTCCGATTCGAACGTTGAGCATGGTTCAATCGCTGCTAAATAGCGATATCGTCCCGGGAGACAAGATCCTCTTCCGTCGTGGTGATACATGGACTGAGGGGAACCTCCTCATAAAGACCAGAGGTTCGACTCAACAGCCGCTGCAGATCAGCACTTACGGATTCGGGCCCCGCGCCGAGTTTCGATACAGCACTCCGATCACAGCGATAAACTTTGATGACGCTGCCCACGTTCTACTGGATGGGATACACGTGACAAGAACCGATAAAACCATCGGGGTGTTTGGCGTCGGCTTTAATCCCCAAAGAATATCTTCAAACATAACGCTCCGTGATATTCACTTGGACGGACTTGCCTACGGAATGATGGTCTATGCAACCAATTTTGTTTTAGAGGACAGCGTACTAAATGATAACGAGAATTCGCAATCCGGAGGCGGGCACTCGCAAGGACTGTGGGTATATCACGGATCGGACCACGGGATAGTTAGAAATAATATCTTTCGCAACAACGGTAAATTCGGAGTAATTTTCGATCACAATATATATTTAGGCGGCGGGGATTCTTGGCTTTTTGAGGGCAATGATTTTAGCGGAGATTCAGGAACTAGCATCGTTTTTCACGGGGTGCAGAACGGACATATAATCCGGGACAACACCTTCCATGACAATACTCGAGCGCCTGCGATTGATATTTCGGACTATACAACTGGTCAATATCTGCAAAATTTTATTGTCGAGCGAAATCGAATTTTCAACAATCCTGCTGGAGCGTTTTGGATCAGGGGAGCAGTAAACTTACTGGTCCGCAACAATTTGATTTATAACAATCCATCAGTTTTCAATATTGGATCCGGATTCGATCACGAATCGACTATTGAAATTGACCATAATTCCCTGCATAACAACGGTGGATCCTCGTTTCCAGTCGGCGGAACCTACAACTTTTCCGGAAACCTCTATAGCGCCACGACTAATCTTGGCGGCGGGATATCCCTCTCAACCTCTACTTTCGCCGACCCTTCCGCTGGAGACTTCAGACTTCTTGCCGGTAGCGCAGCCATCGACACCGCTCCAACTTCAACGATTGATGACGACTTCTTCGGTCGAATTCGCCCCGTAGATGGGGATGGAAATGGCAGTGCTTTGCCAGATTACGGAGCGATCGAATTCGGCTCTTCGGTGATGAGATAGCTTACTAGCAGGTGTAATTTCCTTAAGATTCTCGATCCGTGTACTTTCGGTAAATGGTTCCCCAACAGCAATCGTCGAGCGCTGACATAGAACTCAATAGAGTAGCAACACGTAACTTCGTTGGATTTCTGGCTCGGTACGAGAAACTCTCAACTGAGAACGACCCAAGAATTGCGCGTGATTATTGCGCTGAGCAAGAATCCTGGATCTTTAGTGGGGCTAAACTTCCCGCCAACTTTCCTATTTTGTATTGTCACATGCGTGCCATGACTGAGCTTCTCTGTCAGGAGATTGACCAAGCGGAGAAGTTTACTCTACGAGGCCTCAAACTCATCGCCACGCAACCAAAACTTTCTGAGAGAACTCTACACGCTGAGCTTCTGCTTATGTACGCAAATTTGAATCTAATCGGAGATCGAAAGGCGGATGCACCGCCTTTGCTTTCTAGGGCTTTAAAAATTGCTGAGGAAGCTCCTGATCGCAGCGACAAAACGCTTGCCCGTATATCGTTTCGAATTGCAAATGTAGCCATGACTCAGGATGAGTTCTCCACGGCGGCGCAAGCCTTTAAGCAAGCATTTGAGTATTATGCACACTCAGAATTACCAGAGAACGAGCTTTACCTTGGGCATCTTTTTAAATTCATAGCCCTCACGAATTTTCTCCAAATGCGGAAGGAGCTATTACCGCTCGTCGAGCACGCGTGCGAACTACAGTCGAGGCTCGAGAGTCTTTCACCAATTGATGCGGCCACCATCAATGTCCTAGCGTGCGAACTTTTCATTGAGACCGGAGCATATGAACGAGCCAGAGAACACGCCCACGAAGCGCTTGATATCCACAACAAATTCGCTAAGGCTGTCCTTCCAAGTGGCTCGTTGATTCATACATATGTGCTACTTTTGGTTAGCTCGGCAGCATTAGATGACAGAGATGTTGCCTATCGCTACGCGAGGGAACTCAAACAACTCACACGCTTTGATGCCGAGGAATATACGCGTATGAGCATGGAACTTAGAGATTATTACGAATCAGCTAAAGCAAATAATAACGCTGCGTTTTGCAAAGCCGTCATTTCGGCCACGAAGGAGGCGAATTTAAAGTTTTAAAATTGGAACAACTCCTTCCGTACCCTACTCTAGACAGATCGCTCCACCATGCTCTTGATGCCGTTGAACCCAACGTCGGTTAGCTTAACTTTTGCCATCCGGCTTCCCACCTGAGCGAGCGCGTGCGCGTTGGAGAAACAGAAGAGATTAAACTTAATCTTTGGCCACCGTTCACGGAACATTTTGGCGGAATCCGGATACGCTAGATCGAACGCCCTAAATCCCCACTCTTCAACCAAATGCACCATGCACGCTAAACGGTGAGGTGTTTTGTCCATGCGTGACGGCAACGCCAAGCCTCCGCGCTTTTCAAGCGCAGCAAGGATTTCTTTAAACGGCTTTTCTACTAGATATCGACGATCGCCTGCCGCTGATGCCGGAACGCCGAGCTCCGTCAGAAAGGCCTGCACCTCACCGCTGCCGAACGACTCTGGAAATAAGCATGTCAAAACGCAATCATTGCATCCACTTAGTCGACAACGAATCACAGTACCTGGAAGAACTGTGAGATCAGCACCCTTTGCTGCTGCCGCCACTCGATCAATGAACGCCGCGCTATAAAAATCGGTTAACCCGATCATATCTAGACCTTTGACTTTTGCGAGTCGCACCAGTGCTGGCGCGGTATCTATGCCCCCTAGGCTCAGGTACCCGATCGATGCAGGGGAGTGAATTCGCAAGTCGAGCAAACAGTTGCGCGCTTTACCGGTGGATTTTGGACTTGGTGATCGAACTTCAACCTTAGCTGCAAGTCCTTTCTTTGATGGAGCCATATAATCCTATTCCGCAACGGTAAACGGTATTTAGTTAGTAACGATCTTAGAGCTAGGTTTCTTAGCTTCGCCCTCCGGCGTTGCGGGAGCTTTGTCTCCGAGGACCTCTTTGAGCATGTTCTTTATGGCGCCGATATGAAGATCGATACGCTCAAGATCCGCTCCGCTGGGAATTCCTTGCATCACGGTAAAAATCTTTTCCAATTTAACCTGCACGCTGCTGAGCTTTGTAGTTAGTAACTCTACTTTGCTTTCTATCAGCTTAACTTCGCCCAATGTAGCAAGACCCATCATGCGAGCCACAGTTACCGCGGAGACATCCCCGCGGGATTGAGAGGGAATCTCTCCAGTTCCTACTTGATCTGTCGTTACGACATTAGTCTCTGTTGGGGAACCACTTCCAACCGTTGATGCACTTTCAGTTTGTGTCATGTTCTAGGCTCACTATGTGGGTTAGATTCGATGCAACTATCAGGACTCTCTGCCCGCTGGTCGTCTACAATCGAAATCAGCGTCTTCCTAAGATTCCGATGGAGAAATCATGGGAATTACGCTGGTGAATTTTAGATTCTAATGGATGTTAGGCGGATTCGACTTTTGAGGCGGGCCGAACGGGATCCACGGAGCCCTCTGAAGCCTTGCTACCTTCAGGTTTAATTGAAACAACTCGCATCGACCGCCGTGAACGAATAACCCGTAGGTTAACCAAG
>JBGSNS010000016.1:0-12480 GCA_041739515.1 Bdellovibrionota bacterium | reverse complement strand
CGCAAATACAAAGGATTTGAAGCGACTGCGAGGCAACGCCTCGCGGTCCCAGGGGCTCGCAGTTTAATATTCCTAGGTGTGTTGCGCTTTTTTATTCGTGGTTCCAGAGATGTCATTCTTCAACGCAGTTGTAACCAACACCATTAAGCTCAAGCTCAAACGTGATCGTACTCGCAGTCTCAAGCAAGGCTATCCCTGGATTTATGCGGACTGTTTCGAAGAACTTCCGCCCGCGCCAGCAGGCAGTCGTGTAATGGTGAGAGATAGAGACGGTTCATTGTTAGCGTTCGGCATGTATGACTGTAATAGCCCACTTGCGGTACGGGTGTTGGCACTTGAACGAGAGCGGCTCGATGATGATTTGATCGCTAAGCGTTTGGCGGCAGCCCTCAATCATCGCAGGCGGCTATTCGATAAAACTACGACTGGATTTCGTCTTGTAAACGGAGAAGGCGATGGCCTTCCAGGATTGGTTTGCGATGTCTACGGAAGCACTGCCGTGATTAAGCTTGATGGTCCTGGCCCATCAGGATTTTGGAGCTGCGATGGTATCGCTGAGTGGTTAACCAAGAACGCGGCAGTCTCCGTGGTCTATCACAAACCGCGTTCAGATGAAGACTCTGCCGGCAAGTTCGTGCGTGGAGCTCCCTCGAGCTCAGTAGTTGAGTTCTCCGAAAACGGAGCTCGATTTAGCGCCGATATAGTGAAGGGGCAAAAAACAGGATTTTTCCTCGATCAGCGCGATAATCGGCGGCGTTTTGGGAAGCTCGCTTCTGGGCGCTCAGTGTTAAATATCTGTGGCTATACCGGAGGATTCTCCGTTTATGCAGGACTGGGGCAGGCTCGCGATGTCACTACAGTTGATATCGCAAAACCTGCGATAGACGCCTCGAATGAAAATTGGGCGTTAAACGGATTACCCGCTGAGAATCACACAGGCGTCGTTGCGGATGCGTTCGATTTCTTTTCGCACGCAGAAAAGGAGAGCCGCCAGTGGAATGCGATCGTAGTAGATCCGCCATCTTTCGCAGCTTCGGAGCGTTTAGTTGAGAAAGCCCGGGATAGTTATCAAGCGTTGTTTACATCTGCGCTAAAAGCGTGTGCATCGGACGGTATCGTGGCGCTTTCGTCATGCTCTAGTCATATTTCGCCAGCGATGTTTTTAGAAATTTGTGAAACCTCAGTTTCTAGAGCCCGCAGGCGTGCTCGGGTACTAGGAATCTACGGGCAACCAGAGGATCACCCGTTTCCTTTAGCCTGCACCGAGCTGCAGTATCTTAAATTCGTGATGCTGGCGGTGAGTTAATCCTGGGACCGCGAGGCGTTGCCTCGCAGTCTTGGGAAAACATTGCCGCATCATTTCTCAAACTATGAACGCACGAATGCGAGGTGTGGCTGTCCTGGAAAATTCGAAACTGCAAAGGTCTTGATTGTGCGGACCAGCGGTCACTACTGTCCCATAAGAAAGGCCTAGAGGTGAGCTAGGTGATCGAACAGAAAGGATAATATAGAAAATGTATTGTTGCCGATTTGAATTTTGTAACACGGAGGTCGCGGTGGACGCGGAGTAAAGGCACCAATGCTTCCGTGACCTTAGCGTCCTCCGTATTAAAATATTTGTTCGTGAATCGATCACATGGGACAACAGTGACCGGCGGTCCGCGGTCCCAGGGGGAATTATCCTGCTTTAGCCCGACTTTCGAGTGCCGCAATCCGATCCGCCAGATTGTCGCTCTTATCTCCGAGCTCCTTCGCCTTCTTAAACGCTGATAAAGCATCGCCGAATTCTCCCTTTCCTTCGAGAGCAGACCCTAGCGTAAGATACAGTCGAGCAGATGGAGCGAGCTGTGCTGCACGCTTCGCGGTGGCGATCGCTAAGTCCTGTTTGTTATTCGCTAGTTGAATACTGGCGAGGTTAGTCAGCAGCTCTCCATCCTTAGGTGCCGCTTTGCAAGCAAGCTCATACATCTTTTCACTCTCGACGAGTTGTTGATTGAGCGCATAACCAAGCGCCAACTTCTCATATAACTTAGGATAGTTCGCCTGAACCTTAAGTGCACGTTCGTAATGAGGGATGGCTTCCTTAACTTTCTCACTAGAGAATAAAACATCTCCGAGGCGAACATCGAACCCAGCATCAAGCGGATACTTCTTGGCGTAATCTGATAGCAGAGTGATCGCTTCCAACTTTTTACCGTTAACTACTAGTGCGCCTGATAAGTTAAAAGCTGCGGTGAGATTTCCCGGATCGACTTCGAGCGCGCGGCGAAAACGATCTTCAGCGGTGCGGGTATTGCCGCTCTGTAGTGCGACTATTCCCTGATCGTTAGCCTCGAGAGAGCGGGGGTTAGCCTCAAGCTTTGGGGCAGCGAATGCTTGCTGTTCGGCGATGTTGTGGGTTGTAAGCGCCAAGACGATTGTCAAGAAGAGCGGCCTGATTGAATGCCTGGTTATTTTCATATGGGATAAGATAGCAGAGTGTGGACCCCCAGAGAATACCGGGATGGGCTCCGTTTATCATGCCCAAATTTCGTTGATTTGGGTCCGAGAGTTGGCAAAAGATCCGGTAGCACGATAAAAGACATCGAATGACAGAAGCGGTTGAAGTCGTAGGGCCCCAGGTGCAGCGAATGTTTGCGTCCATAGCGGGTCGTTACGATCTCGCTAATTCAGTTTTAAGCGGGGGAATCCATCACTTGTGGAAGCGTCGCACAGCAGCAGCGATACCGCAGTCTGCTAAGCGAGTGCTCGATCTGTGTACGGGGACAGGGGATCTCGTGCCGTTGCTAAAGCAAGACGGACGCACGGTATTGGCGGCGGATTTCTGTGAACCGATGATGGAGATCGGCCGCAAGCGTTTTCCGGATGTTTCGTTTGTGTTCGCGGATGCGATGAAGTTGCCGTTTGGGGCGGCTGAGTTTGATGGTGTTACGGTCGCGTTCGGGGTGCGAAATTTTGAATCGCTGGATACTGGACTTTCGGAGTTATCCAGGGTGATGGCGACTGGAGCAACGTTAGCGGTGTTAGAGTTTGGCCAGCCGCAAAATAAGATTTTTGCAGCGCTGTATAATTGGTATTCAAAGTATATTTTACCTCTTCTTGGAAAGTTATTGACCGGCGATGGGCACGCTTACCGATATCTCCCTGAAACCGCTGCACGATTTCCATGTGCGCAGGCGTTTGAGGCAAGGCTCGTTCAGGTTGGTTTTGTTCCGATTCGAACTGAGCCGTTGACGTTTGGAATTGCGTATCTATACGTGGCTCGGAAGGCTTAATCCTACAATTCTCACAGGTGGCGCACTTGCTGATACTCCATTACCATTGGAGTAATCAGTGAAATATAAATTTCTCAAAAACTTCCTGTTCGTAAGCGTTCTTTCAGGATGTTCTGCAAGCCATATTCCCGTTACCGATCCGGTTCCATCGGTGGTGGATGTAGTGTCTGAAACTTCACCAACGATCTCTCGGTTTGCAGGCAAGCCGACCGCATTATTTTTCTGGTCTAGTTGGTGCAGGGTATGTGTATTGGAACTTCCGGCGATTGATCGTCTTGCGCGTACCATGCAGCCGGAAGGATTGAATGTAGTAGCGATAGCGATGATGGATTCAAAAGAGGCAGCTGAGGCGGCGATGAAGGGTGCTGGATTTCATGTTCCGGTAATTCTCGATCCTGAGGCCCGGATCGGAAAGGAGCTAGGAGTTAACGGACTGCCGGCCATGGTCTTGCTCGACTCTCATGGAAACATTCAACCGATGTTGGGCGCAACCTCCGGCCCTCGAAACTGGGACGATCCTAATATTCGGGAATTTCTGCGTGGTTTTCTTAAGGCATCGGTATCGGGTAAGGTTGCGTGACAGCAAGCGCCGGAGTCACATAGATGATGAGCTATAGTCCTAACGCATCGCATCCGAGAGAGAGTCGCCGACTCGAATCGTTTAAGGATTTAGCCGGTACGACCTTGATCTTCGGTGGCACCTTTGATCCCGTTCATCTCGGACATATAGAGGCGGCCGCACGGGTGAAAGAGGCCTCCGGTGCTGTGAATGTGGTATTGATACCCACCCATCAAAATCCGCTTAAACAACACAGTCCCGTAGCGTCCGATTCCGATCGTTTGGAACTGCTCGAAATAGCGATTAAAAACCATTCTGGGTTCTATGTTAGCCCGATCGAATGTCGCCAAGGCGGCCCTGCCTTTACCGTTGAAACGCTGACAAGGATAAAAACTGAAGCATCGACGCTACCGTTACAGTTTTTGATAGGATCTGATCAATTACCCTCTCTACATAAATGGCGAGATTACCCAACCTTAATTTCGTTGGCGCAAGTCTGGGTCGTAGGGCGAGATGCAGCTCAGGGGGCCGCAGCGATAGATAGCTGCACGAATCTTTCGCAAGAATTACGCGAGGAATTAAAAAAACGATTCGTACCACTTTCAGTGGAGATATCATCTACCGCAGTCAGAGAGGCTTTTGCGCCAAGCGCTAGCGATGATCAAGTGCAGAAAATCTCAAAGTTTCTCGATCCTGCTGTTGTCGCCGCAATCGCAGACAGGAAGCTTTATCGTAGCGTACCGGCTTAGTGCTGTTGAATAAGACGATTTATAATCTTCGCGTTCTTCAAAGCGAATGCGCCTTATAGGTCGAGCAATACCGCAGCTATCCATGGGAATGCGACGGTCACATCACTTTGAATAATTTGATAGTAACTCTTGGTGGAAAGTTTATCCCAGGTAATTTTCTCTTTTCCCCCCGCACCGGAGTAAGAACCGTAAGACATCGGAGATGAGCCTATTTCGATAAATCCAGCCCAGTCGCGCACGTTGTGCAGCTGCAAATCGTGCTTAATAGAAGGCACAACGCAAATCGGAAAATCTGCGGCGATGCCGCCGCCCAGTTGCAGGAAGGCAATTGGATGTTTCTTAGATTCCTTCATGTACCAATCGTACATCAGATGAAAATACTCTAAACCGGATTTCATTACGGAGTTTTCGATAGTTGGCGTACCTTTTTTCTTGTGTGAACCAGCATAGGTATAACTTGCAAAAATATTTCCCATCGTAGAGTCCTCAAAGCCTGGAACAACGATCGGAATGTTCTTCTGATAACACGCATAGCTCCAACTATCGTTAGGGTTTGCCTGTGGGTCGGGTTTAATTAACTTTTCAGCATAGAGTTTGCGAAAATACTCGTGCGGGAAATAGCTCTTATTCTGCTTTTCGGCCGCCTTCCACATCTTGAGTAAGTGCGGCTCCATGATGCGGACGCTTTCATCTTCCGGCAAAAACGTATCCGTTATTCTTCTTAGACCGGCGTCCCTTAACTCAGCTTCCTGTTTCGGAGTTAGCTCTGTGTAGTGCGGGATATAGGCATAATGCGAGTGTGCAATGTAGCGATAATACGACTCTTCATGATTTGCTCCGGTAGCGGAGACCAGATGAACCTTATTCTTACGGATTAACTCCGCTAACATGATGCCGACCTGAAAGGAGCTTAGGGCGCCCGCGATTGTAACGACGAGTTTGCCGCCCCCGGCCAAGTGACGCTTAAGCCAGACTGCGGCGTCCATCGTCGAGCCGCCATTGCAGTGATTAAGTGTGCGCTCTGCAAACGCTGAAACGGAGTCTTTGCGTTTGTTCACATAATCCGAGAGCGTTCCGGTTTTGGCGCTCGCCCCGGTGCTTCGCATGTTATCGTGGGTGATTAATTTCCTAAGCTCAGGCGAGAGCTTGCGCAGTGTCTTTGTATTCATAGGGAACCGATCCTTTGCTTTTCTATTTAATTTAATAACTCCTAAAAAGAAAGAAATTGGTTCTCAAACCAACTGTCCACTTTTCGAAGTTTTCGCGCTATGCTGCTTGAAGACTACATTTGTGAGGTTTTGTTTATGGAAATTTCAGAAATTATGACTCGAACGCCGGAAGTGGTTGATGTCCAAGATTCAGTCAAGACCGCGTTTGCGAAGCTCAAAGAGAACGATATTAGGCATCTACCAGTGATGCGTGGCACCGAACTTGCCGGCATGGTGAGCGACCGTGATTTGCGCGGAGTTGCGGCGCTTGCAAACACGGACTCGTACGAGATGCTCCTCAGTAAACCAATCTCAGAATTTATGTCATCTGGCGTTGTAAGCATCGCTGCTAGTGATGATGTAGCTGACCTGTTGGAGGTTCTGATCGATGGTAAATTCGGCGCTGTGCCTGTGCTTGATGGACACGATAACAAGCTTGTGGGGATCGTAAGCTACATTGATGTCCTTAAAGCGATGGGTCCATTGCTATCGTAGCTGCAGAGCGAGCCTTTTGGTCCGGTTCCCTAGGACTTTCTGCCCCGAAAAATAAGGTATTGCTGTCCCGTTCTAGGCGATTCACCATCTGCGAATATGGTTAGTGCTGCTCGCCAACCTCAACAGTCGAACGGATATTCTCCCCAGTCGGCTGAGTACAATCTTAGCGACGAGCGGATCGGCCTTGGTGACAGTGATGAGAACGAGCGAGGGGCTTTGCTCAAGGGTACCAAGGCAGAGAAGTTTGTCGCTGCACTACGGTGTGCTGATGAACTTGGTCTTGGGGAACTAGCCGTTGATCGCCAAACCAGACAGATGTTTGTTGACGCCCCCATTTGCCTAACTCCGCAGGCGGTTGTGTGTTCGATTCTGAAAGGGGCTCACAATCACATCGTTGCACGAGATGGCGACACCATCGCCAACGGCCATCCGACCCCCGAGTTGTTAATGAATATAGGCCGGGTTTTGATGAACCGGTTTCCCCAACCTGAGTATGAAGATTTTATCGGCGACTGCTTGGATCTCTTAGACCGAGTCAAAAGTGAGCATTTAGAATGGCCCGGGGAAGAGACAACCCAGCAGGCTGAAAATCGTTTTGAGCACGCTTGTCAGAGTCTGCGCGGCCGCTTTCACGGCCTTCATCAGCTATTGGAGCGATTGCCTATTAAAGACCGTAGGGCAGTTTCCGTAAGTAAACTTTTAGAGGCTCTTGAGACAAGAGTCCCTGAAGATGACGCGAAAAATGCCTGTCGTTTGTTGTTTCTTAAGTGTGAGGCGATTACGGCTTGGGTAAATCGAGCGGAAAGGTCGTTGGCAAACGCTTCAAAAGATGTGCGGGAGCAATTGCGTGGCATGCACGAGGACGCTGAAAATCTCGCTCGTCAAATAATCGATGTCGAATTGCGTGGACTGAAGAGCGAATTAGATATGATTTTTCCCGATTCGGTCGTTCTGAGACGGAGCGAATTTATGCGATGTTTAAACCAGGTGATCCGAGCATTCCAAGCCGGTGCGGAGGGGACGTATTCCTTTGAGCCCCTTCAAGATCACGTGGCGTTCGCTAGTCGGTATACGCTGTCGCGTAACATGCCTTATTGCCACCGTGTATTGCGCAACCTTGCTACTACGCTTCAATTTGCGAGCAAGTATATAGGCGGGAAGAATCTGCGAAGTGATTCAGCTGCTTAAGCAATAAGGAAGACAGTCAAAGAAGAAAGACAATCACTGACGAAGCCTCGTGAAGATGGTGCTGCCTTCATGATCGGCTTGTTGCGATCATGTTTTTTGCCTACTAATGAGTGTCGGTGACTTAATTGGCCTCGCTCTCCCCTTTTTGGACCCATTTCACTCTTATTGTTATCAGCTCAACTGCAAGGGGTCCAAAAAGGGGAGAGCCGCGTCAAGCCGATTCGGATCAGGGCAACTCGCCCCGGGGCGAGTTGCTAGCACAAAGAAATTTCTTGCACGCAAATTAATTTCAAATTTATCTTCGCTAGACCTTGACAGGTTTTCCGTCGCAAAAAATTCACTGACGAGTGAAGCGATAAAATATTGCGTTACACGCTCGTAAAAGATCTCTGCGCGATTCTTTCGGTTTTCGATTTAGAAATTCCGTTTCGGGTTCCGATTTCATTATGTTGGCCTAGCCACGAGCTCGAAAAACCATGTGATATGCTCTCCGAAATTCAGGAGATCGTTATGAATCTATCAATTCTTACAGACAAAGAGCTTTTACTCGCATTAGAAAATCTGATTGGGGATGAGCGGGAGATTACACTCAAAGTTCTGTATCATTTGATTGAAATAGAGCAACGTGGTTGCTTTAGAGGCGAAGGGTACTCAAGCCTTTTTGATTACTGCACCAGAAAACTTCAATACTCAGAGGGCGGTGCGTATAAGCGGATTACAGCGAGTCGATGCCTGCGGGATAATCCAGAGCTTGGTGGGTTATTTTCTGAAGGTAGAATTAACCTCTGCACCTTAACCACAGCCTCAAGAGCGCTACGGGATGAAACTACCACCGTAGAGCAGATAGTCGGTAAGACTAAGCGTGAGGTAGAGCTGCTTGTAGCTAGAAGCTCAGAAACCAAGCCACGAGAGCGAATTAAACCTATAGCTGTGAAGCCGCCAGAGCTTCCACTGTTTATTCAACAAGAAGAGCTGCAAGCTGAGCGACGATATGAACTGAAGTTCTCAGTCAGTGAGGAGCTCTATCGTAAGCTTGAGAGCGCAAAGGCTGCATTGTCGAACTCATTAGGTAGTGAGCTTTCGCTTGAAGCGTTGTTAGAGAAGCTGCTAAATTCCAGAGTTAAGCCAAAAACTAGCGCTCAATCCCTTTCATCGAAGACTAGGTATATCCCTAAGGCTGTAAAAAGAGCTGTCGTTAGTAGGGATGCAAGCCAATGCAGCTTTCAAGCTCCAGACGGTAGCCGGTGTACGGAACGGCATTACTTGCAATTTGATCACATCGTGCCGTTTTCTTGTGGCGGGAAAAGCGAGCTAGAAAATTTAAGGCTGCTCTGTCCAGCGCATAATAGACTTCTTGCAGAGCGGTATTTTGGAAGGGATAAAATCATTCAGTTTAAATCTAGAGATTGAATCAATTCCGGCAACTCTCCCCGGGGCGAGTTCATCAGATCCGAATCGGCGTGATTCGGCCCGGCACGACGAGGCCAACCGATCACCGACATACCTTAGTAGGCAAAAAACGATCGCAGGAGATCCGATTGATTAAATGGAACTGTCACTTTTATCCTTGTTTACTTCGCTTTTCGGGGAGAGGAGCCCAGATGGAATATCCCCGATTTTTCCGATAGTATCACCACCGTGAGTGCAACTCCTCAAACAAATCAAAAGAACTCCTGGATCGTAGGAATCAGCGGAGCTAGTGGCATGCGCTACTCGTTGCGGCTGCTCGATGTGCTTGAGTCATCTGGGTTGCGTCTGCACGTCGTGATGAGTGAGGCTGCGATGCGCGTGCTAGCGGAAGAGGAGGGGATAAAGCTCTCGCCCGGGCAACTTTCGAGTATAGCTTTGATTGGGCGTGAAAGTGAGCACATCACCTTTTATCCGGTTAAGGACATTGGCGCATCGTTAGCGAGTGGATCGTTTCCGGTAACCGGAATGGTTATCTGTCCGTGCAGCATGGAGACAGTTGCCGCCGTGGCAAACGGCATCAGCATGAATCTTCTCCAAAGGGCAGCGGATGTAACGATCAAGGAACGTCGTCCTTTGATTCTTGTTCCGCGTGAGACGCCGCTTTCCGCAATCCACTTAGAGAACATGCTTAAGCTCTCACGACTCGGCGTGGCTATCGTCCCCGCAATGCCAGGATTTTATCATCAACCTCAAACGATCGAAGAGCTCATTGATATGCAGGTAATGAAAATTACCGATCAGATGGGGCTGTCAATTGATCTGGTGAAGCGCTGGAAGGCGGAAGGGTAGGCTCTCTCGGAATCGCTGCGTATGCTCACCGCGGTTAAGAACTTTGCTAGTCTGGTAAAATTCTCGCATTCGATTTTTGCGCTGCCGTTTGCTCTAAGCATGGTGGTGGTATGCGACCGGATCTCTCCGATATCGGTGTCCCAAATTATCTGGATCTTGGTGGCGATGGTTTCGGCCCGCACTGCGGCGATGGGATTTAATCGTTTGCTAGACCGGCGCATCGATGCTCAAAATCCCCGTACCGCACAGCGGGAGATTCCGGCTGGAGTCGTATCCGTTTCGCAAGCATCCGCCCTGATCGTATTTTCATCATTAGCATTCCTTACTGCGTCAGGATTGCTCGGTTCGCATTGCCTTTGGCTTGCGCCGTTTGTGCTTGGATGGTTGTTCTTTTACTCGTATTGCAAGCGCTTCACTAGTTTTGCTCACATAGTGCTAGGCATTTCGTTGGCGATGGCTCCCGGCGGAGTTTGGTACGCTCTGATTGGAGCGTTTGCGTGGGCTCCAGTTACATTAATGATCGGAGTAGCTCTTTGGGTCGCTGGATTCGATATAATATACGCGTGTCAGGATACAGAGTTTGATCGAGAGACTGGGCTTCACTCCATTCCAGCGAAAGTCGGGATCGAGCGTGCGTTGCGAGTTTCTAAGATTCTTCACATCGGTGCCATGATATCATTTGCGAGTTTCGGGATCACATTTGGATTGGGACTTTCGTTCTGGATCTTATTCGGAGTCTTTCTAGCATTGATAGCTTCCCAGCATCGTCTTGTTTCTGCCAAAGATCTCTCCCGGGCAAACGCTGCGTTTTTCACCCGCAATGGGATTGCAAGCGTTGTGTTCTTCTTAGGAGTTGTGGCATCGCCGTGGCTTTAAATCCGTCAAGCTCTATCTCGCGCTCTCAGAGAATGCCGCTGTGTCCCGGATGTTTGCTGCGAGTCGATCTTTGTTTGTGCGCGGAAATCCCTAAAATCGTTACCGACACGCATGTCGCGTTGATCGTTCACAGCTTAGAGCTTAAGAAGGCTACTAATACTGCACGATTATTATCTGCCGCGTTAGTTAACTCGGAGGTTCGCTTGCAGGGCTCTCCATTGCACCCGCTCAATCTCTCCCAGCTAGTTTCACCTGAACGCGATACATTAATTCTGTTTCCGGAGAATTCTAATCCGCCGCTCACTCCGGAATTTGCAGCGACGTTACGACGCCCGGTCACGTTGATCGTTCCGGATGGGACTTGGCAGCAGGCCAAAAAAATCGCGGCGCACGCATCTATGCTTCCAGGCGCTCGCCGACTATCTGTGCCAAACGGTGCTCCATCTCGATATCGATTGCGATTGTCCGAGCAGCCCGCGCGCCTGTGTACGATGGAGGCGGTGGCGCGAGCGCTAGGAGTGCTTGAGTCACCAGAGATAGAAGCGACGCTAACTACGCTTTTAGACACGATGGTTGAGCGGTCGATGAGTATGCGAAAGCGTGGCGTCATTTTCAGAAATTCTCCTTTATGTTGAAGTGGTTAGGGAGGTGTGGATGCAGCATCACTTAGTTCAACTGATAGCCCATAACCTCTAACTAGAGACGATAATCATTAGGAGTGGGAATGGCAGTATCCAGTGTAGAGAGAAAAAATGAAGGTCCCCAAGCTGCTCCGGCTTTCGTGGCTGTGTGCGAACTAATCACCCAATGGGAGAGTCTTTTCCGGCGTACCTGCGATAATTTTGGACAACAGGCTGGGTACGAGGCGTCACGTGCCATCGACACACCGATCGGAAAGCTACAAATCATGATCCCAAATCGCCTAGGGTTTTCCATGAATGCTCAAGGCATTCGAGCAGAATTCGACGGCGACCGTGTTTCGATGCGCGTATCAGCTGCCGGCCGCGAGGATCAATTCTTCTCCTTGAGTTCCGATGATTCGGCCGATCCACGAATGGTGCGGATGCACGATCTTATCCATAGCGCAGTCGCCAAAGAGTTCCGCGAGAATCAAGCACGATCTGACTTGCTGAGAGAGATCATGCCGTTGCTCGGTAAAGATGAAACATGGACCAATCCTGATCGCAGTTCCGCTCCGCATGCGCTCAGAGAGATTCATGATTTAGAATGTAAGTACAAGGCTGTATCTGCGACGCCGGGAGTAGCGCGTATTAGAATCGTCGATCTAAGGAGGGATCCAGCGAGTCCAGAGTTTGATATTCGGGTGATCCCGCTACGCGACACCCATGGTGGTATTATTTCGCTAGAATTACATAGACCAAAATCGATCGATGACCTGGGCGATGCCGCTAGTCGCGATGTTTGGATAAATCCTCTCTTGTTAGCTCTTGCTGATACTATGTTGACGGAGGTTTCGCCCGCGAATGGCCAACAATTACGATCTATTCGAGATCGAGCCAGTTCGATTTTTACGTAGTAGAATCTAAACTCGAGTACGCTAACAGCACAAAGAGACTAATGTTTTTCCTTTGTATTCTTCTCGCTGACATCCGGTAGCCAACGCGGAATGCGGATCCCTGGGAGCGCGGAGCGTTGCTCCGCAGTCTAGCGTGGTACTTTGCGTCAACTCTTTTAAGAACAAGATCGCAGTTTAATCTGGCTGTATGATGTTTGGATAAATTCGCAACAGCAAAGCGGTTGTTTAGACTGTGAGGCCCTGGGAGCGCGGAGCGTTGCTCACTGCTGTCCGGTAGGAAATGAAAATTTCCTTGTAAGAGATCGAAAGTATTGAAGAAAACGAAGAAAAATCA
>JBGSNS010000294.1:0-7657 GCA_041739515.1 Bdellovibrionota bacterium | reverse complement strand
ATGCTGTACAGTCACAATGAACTTATCTATTCCCTCCTTAGTGTTATTACCGCTTGTAGGCGCTTTTATTGGCTGGTTTACGAACTGGCTGGCTGTGAAAATGCTGTTTCATCCGCGTAAACCGAGGCGGTTCTTCTTCTTAACGATTCAAGGGGTGTTTCCGCGTAGGCAGGCGGCCCTGGCTCAAAAACTCGGCGATATCGTTGCTGAAAAGCTCATCACCGACCGGGAGATCGCTGAGAAGCTCGATAATCCGAAAGTGAGGGGAGTTATCAAGGCCCGGGTATCGCGATTTCTCGATACTGCGATCAAGGAACGCTTACCGGCCGCTGTTCCGATGGTAGTGATGTTTCTTTCACCCGCTCTCATTCAAACAGTCACTGAGGCCTTTAGCGGAGATCTCGACTTGGTGATCGATGATACTTTAAAGGAGTTAACGGGCTCGTTGGGTCAAAATCTCGATGTTCGTGAGATGGTGCGTTCTAAGGTCGCGACGTTCTCTAGCGATCGCCTAGAAGAACTTCTAGTTGAGATAATGAAACGGGAACTAAAATTTATAGAAGTAGTAGGCGGTATCTTGGGCGCACTGATAGGTTTGGCGCAAATCGCAGTCATATCCAATTTATGATTTTCAACTTATATTCCTTAGATCTTAATCTAGTTCGAGGTATCTAGAGCCTGACGGAAAAGATCTAGCTGCTCCCTTAGATCCGCCAACTGTCCCTGCCAGTAATTAATCGTTCCGAAATGTGGGAACACGCGCTTAAACATCGGGTCTTCCCAGCGACGAGCGATCCACGCGGCATAGTTGATGTAACGCAAGGCTCGCAACCCTTCGATGAGTTTTAGTTGTCTGCGGTCGAAGTCGCGCATCTGCTCGTATCCGGCGATAATCGATTGAAGCTGCCTTCGCCCGTCATCGTCTCGGCCGGAGATTAAGAGCCAAAGATCTTGCACCACTGGCCCCATCACCATGTCATCAAAATCCAGGAAAAATGGGCCCTCGCTACCCCACAGGATATTACCTTGATGGCAGTCGCCATGAACGCGTTGCAGCGGAACACCTTTGGCGGCTTGAGCGTACGTGCTGCACAGTTGCATGACGACGTCGCGATACTGCGCCTGCACTTCCAGTGGTAGCGCAGAAATGGATTCTAGAAATTCAAGGTTTTTGATTCCGTAGCTCTGCTCATCTAGAGAGAGTCTGCTAGCGGCCGGGGCTCTAGCTCCCACTAAGTGAAGTCTCGCGATTAGTCTGCCCATCCACTCCAACTGTTCATCGGTGAGCTCGTCTGGATTTCGGCCACGAGCCTTCGGAAACAACGCAACAAAGATGCCCAGGTCCCCAGTTTCACGAATTGTTTCACCGCTAGAATCAGCGATCGGTCCGATAACCGGAACTTCAGATTCCTGCAAATCCGCCATAAAGGTATGTTCCGCCTGAATCTGTTCCTTCGTCCAGCGGTTGGGTCGGTAAAACTTCGCTACTCGGAACACGGTCGTATCAGGTGTCGCTGCGTCCCCTTCAAGTTCTAGCTCGTAGACCCGATTCTCCATGCTGTTTAGCGCCAGGCATCGACCGGTGCAGCGCACGCCGAATCCCTCTACAGCTGAAAGCACGCGCTCAGGGGTAAGCTTGTAAAATAGCTCCGTTGAGGATGCGGCGGATACCTCATCGGCAGGTATCGAAGTTTCAAAAGTTGTATCGTCATCGGCGGTCATCTGCTTCTCGATCCGGGTTTAGGCAATTCGCGATAGATCCATAAAGTATACGACCAGTCGGTGAATAGCGAATATGAGGCAGGGTTAAATGTATCGAATATGAAATTCAGTGAAATTGCGGTAAGTGCTTCGATTCTCAAGGAGCCATAACAGACGATGTCAGACCCAACTCGTATCTCGAAGGAAGCCTGGTTAGCCATTACCGTCGCCGCGCTCGGTTATTTTGTAGATGTTTTCGATATCTGGCTCTTCGCAAATTTTAGAATCCCCAGCTTAAAAGCGTTGGGTGTTGCCGGTGATGACCTCACGAATATCGGGGCTCTGCTTCTTAACTGCCAACAGGTTGGATTGCTCTTGGGTGGAGTGCTCTGGGGAACGCTGGCGGACAGAGTCGGGCGTTCGCGAGTGATGTTCGGGTCAATTTTTATTTACTCCATAGCAAACGTTGCCAACGCGTATGTTACTTCTGTCGAAATGTATGCGGTGCTGAGATTGATCGCTGGCATCGGCTTGGCCGGCGAAATCGGAGCTGGCGTTACGTTGGTGAGCGAGTTGCTGCCAACTGCGAAGCGCGGCATTGGCGTCACCATCGTTGCTACAGTGGGTGTTGCTGGGGCTGTAGCGGCCGCGTATGTCGGTGCCCATGTCGATTGGCGGGATGGATATCTGCTTGGTGGCGCAATGGGGCTGGCACTATTGGTAATGCGCGTGTTGGTGCGAGAGTCTTCGATGTTCCATCGCATGAGTGCGAGCGATGCAGGAGCAAGGCGCGGATCGCTAAAGCTCTTATTCGAAACGAGAGAGCGGACGATGCGATTTCTTCGCTGCATTCTTATCGGCATTCCGATTTGGGTTGTCTTCGGGTTGTACGGTATCTTCGCGCCTGAGATAGCGGTGGCCTTGGGTGTGGTTGAGCCGGTAACTGTTCCGCAGGTCTTGCTGTATGCATCGATCGGAATGACCGCTGGAGATCTAGTATCCGGGTTATTAAGTCAGTATCTGCGCAGTAGAAGATTGCCAATGTTAATTTTTCTGCTCGGAGGATTGACCTCGCTCGCTGTAATAAACGCAAATGTCTTTCACTCAGCAGAATCGTTTTGTTGGTTAATCGGAATTTTTGGATTTTTCGTCGGATATTGGATCTGCGCATTGGCCTCCAGCGCAGAGCAGTTCGGAACGAATCTGCGTGGAACCGTAGCGACTAATATACCTAATCTCGTGCGTGCCTCAATAATTCCTATCAGTATTGGATTTGTTGCGTTGCGTGCGCCGCTCGGTGCGGCTACTGCGGCACTTTTGATAGCGCTCGCTGCCTATGGATTGGCGTTGATTGCGTTGAAATATATGGAGGAGAGTTTCTCCACGGATCTAGATTACTTGGAGCGATGAAGAAGGCTCTACAAAAGTGGGAATCTCGACGTTAACCAATCGGAAATATTATAGAATATATAGGTTTTAAGTTCCTCTCGAAATAGGCCGACTCAAACTACTGGCCCTATAATTTTGTTCTATTCGAAGACGCAATTAGCACTTCGAATGCGAGTTCGGCTTCGTTAGGTTCTATGGCACGCAGACTACTCATCGCTGATGACGATCCGGTGACCCGCCAGATGCTGGTATTGCTTGCTGAGAAGTGGGGTTTCGAAATTTCCACTGCGTGCGACGGGAACGAGGCATGGACCCAACTACATTCTGAGCCTCCGCCGCAAATCATTCTACTCGACTGGATGATGCCAGGAATGCATGGACCAGAGATATGTAAGAAACTGAGAACAGAGAATCGAGTCGAGTATCAGTACGTGATTATGTTGACTGGAAGAACGAGTCGTGAAGATCTAATCGAAGCGTTAGAATCCGGAGCGGATGATTTTATAAATAAACCAGTCAATACTACTGAATTAAGAATGCGTATTCGCGCAGGGGAGCGCGTAATCGCAGCCAATGAACAACTTCAAGATGTAAATAGAAATCTAGATTCGCTGGTGGCTGAGCGAACTAATCAACTTAAGCAAGCATTAAGCGAAGCTCAACAAGCGACTGCGGCAAAGGCGTCGTTTCTCGCCAATATGAGCCACGAAATTAGAACTCCACTAAACGGAATAGCGAGTTTTGTTGAGTTACTGCTTTATTCTGAATTGCCCAAGAAGGCTAGGGACGATTTATTCACTATCAAGAACTGTGTGTACTCTCTTAAATCGATTATCGATTCGGTTCTCGATCTATCGAAGCTTGAATCGGATAAGGTGATTCTCGAATCAACACAATTTAGCATTCGCGATGTCCTCAATGATGTGATGAAAATACTTCGAGTGAAATTTTCTGAGCGCGAAATTGAACATGAAATCTATGTCGCAGATCAAATTCCAGATCAGGTGATAGGAGATCCAATTCGCTTTCAACAAATAGTCACCAACCTACTAGGGAACGCAGCGAAGTTTTGTCTGCAGCAAGGTGCTGTTTTGGTGTATGCGAATCCTCATTCGGAGGCCGAAGACAGTTTGTGTGTTCACCTGGCAGTGGCTGATACCGGGATTGGAATTCCGGAGGAGAAGCGAAAGTTAATTTTCCAATCATTCTCCCAGGCAGATTCAAGTACTACACGCCACTATGGAGGCACTGGATTGGGGCTTGCGATCACGAAGGGGCTTGTTGATCTGATGAACGGGCGAATCTGGTTTAACAGTACCCCCGGAGTCGGGAGCACATTTCATGTGACGCTGCCCTTTGGGCGCGTTGCTGCGGCGGATAGTAAGCCAGAGGTAAAAGTTCAACCCACCTACGAGCCGGCGCTTCAATCTACTATTCATCCCGCCATACCACGGGGCAAGGGGACGCGTTTGCTTCTCGCAGAGGACAACGACGTGAATCAGGAAGTCATGGCCGAGATCCTCCGTCACCAGGGCTATGAGGTTGAAACTGCCTCGAACGGAATTGAGGCTCTAAGAAAGATCGAACTATCAAAATTCGATCTCATTCTGATGGATATCCAAATGCCGGAAATGGACGGCGAAGAGGCAACCCGGAGAATTCGAGAATGCCAAGGAAGGGCAACTTCGATTCCGATTGTGGCATTGACTGGCGATGCTGTCGTTGGGAGCAGTGAGCGGTATCGTCAACTAGGAATGGACGGCTGCATTACCAAGCCGGTCAGGTTCGATGAGTTGTTTGATGTGATCGATTCCCTCGTTAAACGATAACTACTGAATAGACCCCTATTCCAGTTCGAGTCCGTACCGGAGAAGTGCGATGTCCGCCTCCACCTGCGTGTCTGTCGGCACTTCGTAAGAGCGATCATCCGGATGAATCAACTGATTTCCAAGTCCTTGGCGCTGTTTACGCCAAAGTCCAAAGTAACTCACGCCACGTTCGATCGCCAAAGCTTTAAGCTCCCGCACTCGCTGCATAGTGAGTTGGTCGTCTTGAAGCTCTGTATCGTATCGATATCCAAGCCCATCCAATGTGAAAACATCGTCCGGCCCGAGACGATCAAGTAGCGCTTCTGTATGTCCTTCAATTGGATCTCCAAGTGAATCGGTATCGTTTCCTCGCCAACAATTAGGACAGATATTTCTTATGATTTGGGCATCTGTTCCCAGAATCGGAAGGATTAGCTCCCTGATAGTGCGATACGATTCACGGTCAAGGTTATCCTCAAGACTTGGAGCGATAAGGACTTTATTCGCTGAGTTCTCAGCGCGGGTTGTCAAAACTAAAGAACGAACTTGGCGTACGATGTTTGTATATCGAAAGCGCGTTGAGGGATCGATGCGGATCGCCTCTCGGAAGGACTCTGGATCGTAGCGAGCAAAGGCCGCTGTAATCGGAGTTGTATCCGACCGGCGCATGGTAGGCCCACTCGATAGATAAAGAAGTAAAGTTAATTGGCGACCGTCCGTTGAGAGTCTAGCGATTGAGGAGCTTAAAAACTCAGCGTCGAAATCGAACGTTCCGTCAGCCAGTACGGCTAAGAAAACGTTACGAACGCGTGCTTTTTCAAGGGTCTCGATCTGGCGCAACGCCATAGGACGAGCTTTTGGATGCATGAAGGCTAGGGACGCTAAGCCGGTTGAAATTCCTGTGACCCAGGGAAGTTGCCCATCAGGCGTCGGTGTTACAGCAGGAGTTAACACCGCGGAAGCCTCTAGCGGACCACTGCGTACACCAGGATTAAACCGTGAATTCGATTCGTCTGAGGTCTGGCCGTTTGGTTGTTGTAAATCTCTTAGGGAGGAGAGAATCGCCCCAGAAACGTCATCCGTATGCGATGCTGAGTCGGGAGTCGAATCGCGCCGTGATGTCTTCGTTATTGATATTATGGGTGTTGGAAGGGGAGCAGCGGTTAAGGCCGGCTGGGCTGATTCGTCACCAGCGTCACTCTCGAAAGTGGAAGCGGAAGCACTCCAAAAATCCGGACCAAACGTTAGCCCAGGAGCGGGAAGCTGCTCGTCGGAAATCGTTGTCGGTTTAACTGAAGCAGACACAAACGACGACTGGTCTGCACGCTTGCTAGCCTGATATGTTGAATCTTGAGACGCTTCTACTAATAGCCATGATAGTCCGGCTAATAAGAGTAACGCATAGAATAGACGCATATGAGCAAGTTTAGAGTTGGTGCTGACAAGGAACAACACCTACAAATAAGAATGTTGCGTCTCGGTATACGCGAGGAGGATCTCGATGAGCGGTTTATTCGCGGTAGTGGAGCGGGTGGACAGAAGATCAACAAAACTAGCTCTTGCGTACAACTGATCCACCGTCCATCTGGGATCGAAATTCGTTGCCAGAAGGAGCGTTCACAATCGTTAAATCGCTTTCATGCGAGACGGGAGCTTTGTGATCGTATCGAAGCCCGACTTCTAGGCGCCGAGTCCAAAGCCCAGATGGAGGCCCATAAAATTAGAAAGCAAAAGCAGCGAAGATCTCGCAAAGCCAAGAACAAGATGCTTAAGGACAAAGCCCACCGCAGCGCGGTGAAGCGGGATAGGCGGGGTGGGGAGGACTGATTACCTTGGACCGCGGACCGCTTGATCGAATTCCATTATGCGATCGTGCGGACCGGCGGTCCGCGGTCCAAGGTAATCAGTCCAAGGTATGGGCCAAATTAATCAGTTCAAGTTGTCCCAGGGACTCTGTCTTACTGCTCCACTCTGCTTACTGCTCCACTCTGCGCCGACACAAAGCGCGCTCGGCTTTCGCTTCTAGCGCTTGGATGTCGTCGGCCGATATCTTTGAACAGCTGGTGATCCCCAAAAGATTTCGGACTTTCTCTGTAACGCATGCTTTGAGATTTTTATTGAGGTGGTTAGCGATCTCTTCGTGAGTACATGGTTTAGAGCCATCCAATCCAAATCTAAGATTTATGATAAACCTTAAAAGCGAATCGAGATCGGATACCACGTCCTGAACTAAATCATGAACTTGACTCGCTTCGACGTTTTCGCTGAGAGCTCCATCGCTACCTATCGCCTTATTACAGCGCAAATCATCGACGATCCAATTCTTAAGGAGATCAGAATCGACACGATCGGCATTGATATGCTCTGAATTCAGTATTGCAGAATTCAGTATTGGAGAATTTGGGGTCGAAGAGACGATTTCCGGAGGAACCACGGCCCCGTCGGATGAGATTTCCGATTTGCGCAGTGCTTTGTTGCGCGCTTTAGCCATACCTTTCGAGATACCACGTGCTTGGTTTTGAAGCAAAGCTGTGGGGCTGGGCTTGTACAATGTATTCTTCGTCTGCTTGACTAAAATTGAATTGTCATGTGCTCAGCTGGAATGGGTAACAAGCACCACGCGATTTTGGCGCAAGCCGAAATGCAGACAAATAAGCACGCGATTTTGGCGCAAGCCGAAATGCAGACAAATAAGCACGCGATTTTGGCGCAAGCCGAAATGCAGACAAATAAGCACGCGATATTGGCGCAAGCCGAAA
>JBGSNS010000263.1:0-29066 GCA_041739515.1 Bdellovibrionota bacterium | reverse complement strand
CTTGCTGCGGGTATCGACGTGCTAAATCACAATACAGAGACTATTCCACGACTGTATAAAAAGGTACGCCCGGGAGCTGGCTATCTTCGAACGATGCACATCTTGAAGAGCGCCAAACTTATCGACCCTAAGGTTATGACCAAATCCGGACTAATGGTCGGACTCGGTGAATCATTCGAAGAAATTCTGGCCGTTATGGACGACATGCGCTTCAATAACGTCGATATCCTTACCATTGGACAGTACTTGCGCCCGTCTGAACGACAACTTCCAGTCCGTGAGTTCGTTACGCCGGAAACATTCGCCAAGTACGAAGAAGAAGGAAAGCGTCGCGGATTTAAGTTCGTAGAGTCTGGGCCGTTGGTAAGAAGTTCGTATCACGCCTGGAAACATACGGTGACTGCACCGGTCTAAATCATTTGTGCCAGAGAGATATTCCCTCTAATTCCGACTAGATTCCACCAAAAAGAACACAAAAGAGAGCCAATCCCTGTGTGTCCTAAGTGTTCTTCGTGGTGAAGAAAATATTATTTGCCTCCCATTTCAATAGGACAGCAGCTCGTTAACGACGCCAGTTCCTTGTTTCCCCTGCTCCCGATATAGTCGAAGTTCGGTGGCAAAACGACGTGGCTATACCTTAATAATTATCGGGCTCCTTTTCGGGGTCGCGATCGGATTCGGTATTCGCGAGGTCAAACGTCAAATCGGGCTCGCGTTAATGGAGATGCTAGAGGTCGAGGCGTATACCAGCGCTGGTTGCCATTTCGTAGTCGATTCGATCGACATTTCTTTGCTTCGAGGGCGGGCAGTTGCGCTCAATCCGCAGGTCGCATGTGAGGGAGTTCCCCACCTGCATTTTAAACGAATCGTCGCAAAATTTGGCCTCCGACGAATTCGCGAGCGCATCATCGATCTCGAGCTAACATTGATAGACGGAAGGACTCAAGGCTTCGCCGCCAAAAGTACTACTTTTAAGTTTATAGATTCGCTCGCAGCACCGATCGCGCCGGAGCGAGACACCCCCGATCGTTACAAGGTGAAGCTGCAACGTTTAGATGTTGTTGATCTTGCTGGAATCGAAACAATCGCTGGGCATCGAGTAATCGCTCAGGGAGTGGCACTGGAGATGATGCGCACACCTGCTGACGATTTTTCCTTGATTCCACAGATTCAAACTGTAGCAGTCGAATCCGACTCGAAGACCATCATTATAGAGAACGTCTCGGCCGCGTTGGATTTAACTGATGAGCAGATCATATTCAGAAATATCTTCGCCCACCTCGACTCAATCTTGGCGAGAGGAGAATTTTCGCTATCCAATGACTCGGCCTCTAAAGTCACTGGGAAATTTTCCATTGCTGGTGATCTCGCTCAGCTCTCAAGCTCCATTACGGGTAACTTTTCGTCCTCAGTGGCCTTAACGGGGACAGCGGATAACCCAGTATTGCGAGGCACGGTTAATACTACAGATTTGGCTGTCGAAGGTTTCTCTGCCAACGAGCAGCTCAGCGCAGCATTTGATACTGAGGCCGCGGCACTTCGCGTATCACGACTTAGTGTCGGATTCGATCCTGCAAAGCTCAATTTAGAAACTCCATTAGTCGTCTCTGCGACGGGAAACTCCGGCAAGGCTACACTTCATCTCATCGCACCACTCCTGGGTCATACTGGCATCGAATTAATCGGCAATCTCGACTCTCCAGCTATCAAGCTTAAAGGAAGCGCTGCGTCCGCTGATGGTTCGGAGATCCAGATAGCCTTGATGCTTTCGAATCTATTAGCCCAGCCGGAAATCTCAGGAACGGGAGCGGGATTGTTTCCTGGATTACCGAAACTCGCATTAGTTATTGAGCGAGTTAGTAACGGAGTTGCTCGGATTCTTTTAACCGGATCGGAGGACAGCATTAAAGGAGTTGCAAACGTAGACTTGGCACACGGAACTGGAGATTTAGATCTATCGGTTGCCTCTACGCTTATTGCTCAACAAGTTCCGTGCGGCGCGTTGAATGCCACAGCGCAATATCGTTGGAATAATTTCGCTCCAAAGCTCGGATCCGGCTTAATCAAACTCATCACTTTGGGCGGCGGTTGCGAACTCTCCGCAACAACTTTGCGTAATCCAGTAGAGCTCCAGATTCTTGACGGCATCTTGCATGTCAGTGGCATCTCCTTAATTAGCCTAGGAAAACCATTCTCCATTCAAGGCACGGTCAACTTCGATACAGGCTTTGATCTAACAGCATCCGGCATCATTGATCTTACAACCATTCGAGGATTAATTCCAAGCGTCGACGAACTATCCGGTACGGGAGAGGGAAAGATTACGGTAATCGGACCGATCTCTGCACCTAGTGTGTCAGGAAGCGTCGACGTTCGCGACGTTCGCTTAGAGCAGGCTAAATCCGGAATCGAAATCAGTCACGTCACCGGTCCAATTCTGATCGAGAATAATATCCTCACCTTTAAAGATCTTGCCGGCACATTTAATGGCGGAATCGTGAATATCAACGGATCGATTGACGTTGCGAATTTCTCACAGTCAAATGCCCGCATAACAGCGAAGCGGTTCGCCTTTGAGCCGATGAATAGCCTTTCGTTGCTTGCGTCAGGGGATGTTTTTATCGATCAAACAGCTGAGGGAGCGCGAGTATCCGGAACGTTAGTTATCGACAGCGCTGAATTTTCAGATGAGATTACCCTCTCCGAGGTTCTAAGAATTATTGAACGCGCCATCATTTCTCGTCGCACTCAGAACACCCAAAGCACCAATAGTGTATTGCCTCAGGTTCAACTCGATCTGACAGTAAAAGGCTCACGCAACATCCTAGTAGATACAAACTTGGGTGCTGCTGAGCTCTCCACTGATTTATCTATCACCGGTACATTGCGGGAGCCACTACTGCGGGGCGATGTTACGGTACGAAGCGGATGGCTCGGATTTCAGAATCGGCGGTTCGAAGTTAACTCAGGTCGATTAGTATTTTCGCCACCCGATCTTGAACCGGTGCTTGAGCTAACCGCCGAGACGATCCTCCCTGCGCGTACGGGAGAGAATGTTCTGGTGATCTTAACTGGCCGTGGGCCATTGACCGCACCAACATTCTCGCTCAGTTCTGATCAACCGATCTCTGAGCGTGAGCTACTATCATTGGTTAGTGCCGGCGGTTCTTTTAACTCACGCACACGAGCGAACACCCTAGGGGACAGTCGCACCGGTGACGGAACGTCCCTGCTCGAAGAGCTTGCACGACTTCATCTTCGAACTTTTTTCACCAAATTGATTGACGTGGACTCACTTTCTATCTCTCCGTTATTTAATCCTCGCAGCGGTCTAATTGAGCCCGCCTTAGTAGCAGAGAAGTTACTCGCCGATTCGTTAACACTCATTGGCGAGTCTACTTTGTCCGGTGTCGATGGCATTGCCAGAGCTCGACTTCAACTAGATTTGACCGATGATTTGGCGGTCGCAGCGCTTGCAGAAGACGATGCTACTCGCTCCAGCGTCCCGACAGAGTTGCAGATCACGTATACTTTACTTAGTCGTCACGCTCGTCGACTAACGGTTTCGTTGGAAGGCAACAAAACATTTTCGGACCGAGAAATTCTTTCCGCCCTACGACTGGCCAATACTTCGTTAGTAACTCCTCAGGACATCGTTGAGCTTGAGACTCAGCTTAAAACTTATTATGCCAAAGCGGGATTTCCGTTAGTCTCTGTGAAGATCGGATGCAGCAAACTCGTAGATACCTGTAGCGAGATCGTAATCTCTCTTGAGGAAAATGCACCCCAACGTGTATCGCGGATTGAATTCATCGATTCAGAGCTTCCTCCATCTATATCTAATGCTACACGAAGGGCCCTCTCCGCTATTCCTAAGAAACAGTTAGCGACGGAAGAATTCAGGAGTTCGCGAGTTAAATCTACGATCAATGCACTACGCTCCGAGGGGTATATTGCTGCAAGAGTTTCGGGAAACTACCGTTGTTCTTCGAGCGATGCAGACTGCGTACTAGCGCTCAGCGTTTCAAGTGGCACTCCGATTTCATTTGTTTTCATCGGCAACACTCTATTTAATTCTGCACAGTTTTTGGATGCTATTAGACTTTTCGATCGTACCCAGCCGTTCGGAAACAATACCATCGCTGTGCTTGGGGCCACCATTGAGCGTCTCTATAGAGAGCGAGGCATGCTCTTCGCCACCGTCTCGTACGAGCGCCATAAAGATGCCTCTGATGCAGGGCGTACTGTGTATGAGATTACCATCGATGAGGGATCGAAAGTTTCCGTTTCCAACGTTTCGTTGATGGGTGTCGAACCAGCAGTGCGAGATGAACTATTGGCGAATTTTTCAGCGAAACGGCGGGACGAATTATTACACCCGTCCGTTGCGCTCGAGGAAGAGATCGAAGCAAACGCTTTTGAAATAGCGATAAAGCTCAAGGAGCTAGGATTTTTATCCGCTTTCGTTGATGGCAAGATTGTTCCTATAGGCGATACAAATAGTGTCGAAATCCAATACAAAATAGAAAGTGGAGAGCGTAGCGAGCGAGTCCAACCGAACATAGTAAACTGGCCAATGTATGTGCCACTTCCTGAAGACCTTACAGCGCCTACCTATTCGAACGAAATGGATTCTCGCGGCGAACGGCTCGTCTCAACGTTGAGGAGTGCAGGATATTTGAATGCTGAAGTATCCGCTGGAAGCCAGAACGAATCCGATCCGAGCACCATCACCTTTCTGCCGGGAGAACTAACATCAATTCGCTCGATTTCGGTTAGCGGAACCCTATTGATCGCAGATAAAGTTATCTTGGACGCGATCCAACTACGAGTTGGAGATCCGATGTCACAAAAGCTTCTGAATGCCGCGCGCAGTAGGCTCCTTCGACTTGGGTTATTTTCACGTGTCCTTGCAAATACTACGCCCGATGGGGACGTTACGTTTGAAGTTCTTGAAAGATCCCCCCGCAGCCTCGAAATAGGCACCGGGCTAAATTCCGAATACGGGTTTCATCTGTTTGGCGAGGCGGCGGATCGTGAAATATTTGGTGACGGGCGCCAACTAGCGTTGCGATTGGACGGGTATTACGACTCATCCTCGAGCACGGTGTCAAAGGGCACTGCGAGTGCTCAATTTCGAGTGCCCCTAATATTCAACTCAAATCTCGGCTTAAGTGAGGACTTAAGGTTTCAGCGTTTTGATCAGGTTACTTTACCGTTTGATCTCGATCGCTGGTCTTTGGCATCCTTCTTAAGCGGCGAGAATGAGGCGTGGACATACTCGTTTGGACATACGTTCCTGGTGGATCAATTGGACAATGTAGATCCGGGTTCTATTCTTGGTGAATTCGATACTGGAACGGTTAATCTCGGGTTTCTATCCGGAACAGTATCGTACGACGATCGAGATGCTCCGTTGAATCCGCAATCAGGGTTTCTACTCTCACTCGACAGCAAACTTGCATCGCCGCTGTTTGGATCGGAAGCGAATTTCTTCGAGCTCAGCCCTAGATTCTCCTGGGCTACGGAGTTGAAGTATCCCTGGGGATTGGCATATCAACTACGCCTTGGGCTGCGTCAACCATTCGGCTCTACAGACGAGGTTCCCATAACCCAACGCTACTTCACCGGAGGTCGTACTTCGGTGCGCGGCTATAAAGAGAACTCACTTGGACCTACAGGGGCGTCGGATGCTATCCAAGGGGGACGATACCTAGGGGTTCAAAACGTGGAGCTGCGCTATAAACCGGTGGAAGCGATAGCGATCCTCGGATTTGTAGATTCTGGATCGGTGTTTCTTGATTCGCCAACATTAAATGAGCTGAGGCACAGCACCGGTCTCGGGATTCGATATCTATCGCCGGTTGGTCCGATCGGATTCGACGTCGGATTTCCGATTGCACGGCGCAGCGATGAAGATACCTACCGCTTGCACTTTTCAATCGGCACAATCTTCTGATGTTTCATCGTCCGAAAAGTAGCACGCTAGGGAAGGATTCTGAGTAGGATATCCGAAGCATTCCGCAGCAGCATCGACAGAACCGAGAACTGTGTCAAAGGCCACCCGGGCCTTAAATACGTCGCTGGTTAATGCGCCCCTAAGGGCCAATAGCGCGCCTCGCTCAGCCAGCTCAAGAAGTTCCTTTGCTAAGCAAAGTACCGATTCGGCAGTGGAACTAGATGATTTGCGGTCTTTTAATTCCAGCAATCGATCGAACTCCGGCCGCACCGGTCTCTTGCAAAATGCAACCGCTGGCTGAAGAACTTTATCCCGCTTCCACTGGTCAGGGGTTAAGCACGCTTCATAGAAGATCAATGACATGGCGCCGATATTATTGACCAACGATCTTAGGTCAGGGTGGCGCTCCAACTTGTGGAACTGTTGTGCTAAAATCGAAATCTGCTCTGGCTGAGGCTCCATGCGCTGCGGCATGACGAAATTCTGGCCGTTGGGGCGACTCTTTTCAATCAACGCATGGATAATGGATGCCAGAGTATTGCCGTACATCGGTGAACGATGCCATGCGAGCTATGGCTACTCAAATTGCCAAAAGGTGCACGTTCAGTTCTTAATAGCTATTAGACTAGGGGTTCCCCAATACCCGAATCACCCTAGTCGCTGCGCGTTGGTTTATGACGCCGAACATAGTCGGACAAACGATTATCCACCAAAAATAGACTACGAAAAGTTTAATTACGGGAGGATAGTTTATGGCTAAATTCAAAACCCTAAATAGTGTTCTAGTGGATGAAATTAAAGATCTGTTTAGCGCTGAGACTCAGCTTATTGGCGGAATATGGTTCGACATGATCTTGCTCATAGCATTGACCGATCGACTCACCTAAGTATTGCAAGCTAAGTGTCTGTTTACTTAGTGAGTTTAGAAATTTAATTGGAGAGAATATGAAAAGTTTATTGGATGTTCGACTATGTAAGTTCTTCGCTTTACCTGCATGTGGAGCGATGCTGATCGCATTGCTTATTCCCTTGCCGTCGAGTGCAGACGAGCCCGGACCCGGATTGGTGTATCCGCGCCGCAAATCTCCACCTCCAGTTGCGGTGGCGCCAGCGGAGATCCCACGACCAGCCGTAGTTCCTCCGCGCGCGCAACGAGTCGACACGATCCACGAGGAAACAGAATGCGAATGGGGTATGCGTATTGCGGGTGGTGTCCCGGTTTGGTTCTTTGACAAAGAGGGAAATACTTCTGGTGCGGGCGCATACTTAGACGTCTTCAATACACAACAGCGCCTTAACTTTCGAGTGGGAGTGGAAGGGCGTCATATGTATTTGGGACAGGATGCCGCGCAGTCTGCTGCGGAGTTCACCGACAAGACGCCACGGATTACGTATATTCGGATCCCATTCTCAGTCGAATACATTATTCCCACCGGCCTTGAAGCGACGGATCTGTTTATCGGAGGTGGACCGGATATTGTCCATACTGCGAACGACATTTCCTCGACGAGTGTGGGAGGACATTTATCAGCGCGCATCAACTATGCGTTTTACGGCAACTGGGGGGTGGCGCTTGAAGGCGGGTATATGTGGGGCGACGCTAATCGTCCCGGCAAAGACGTCAATCTTGATGGCGCCTATATTACTCCAACTCTGAACTACACATTCTGACGAGTATTCAAGTTGGACGCGAGGACCTTCGTAACATGCGGAGGTCCTCAATTCTTTCCAAGCTTTGAGAGTGCTTGGGCAACAAACTTACTCAACTTTAGTGTGAAGACAGATAATCCCGCCTACCCTCGAACACACCATTCTATCCAGCTATGAAGAAGCTTTAGAATCGAATACTTAAGCTCTTGGTTACGTTCGAATCCGTGATAGATTGGCGTGATGGACCCCGAGAAACACGATGAGCCCCGAAAGCGCGGAGAACTTCCTCGCATCACTGACGAGCAGTTAGAAGATCCTCGCTATCAAAGCACAACAGTTGAAGATCCGCTGCGCGCTTTCGCGGAATCGTGCCTACCTCGCGCAGCTCGTCGAGAGTTTGTAACAGTCGCTCGAGCATGCTCAGACGGCCTTGGTAAACACGATAATTGAGAGATTTGGAATTTTGGGGAAGAGAAGTTCGGATAGGCTAAGGGTCTTTGCCAACCGAGCTATACTCCATTGAACGGAGAGCGATTGAACGGAGAGCGATTGAAGGGAGAGCGAATCAACGATCAATTTTTGTTCGTCCGATGATTATTCATCGATCGTTCGGACCATCCTTCTGGGCCACGGCTACGAAGGACAAGCCGGTCCGCGGTCCCAGCCGTAAGACGAATCTTGGCGCAGCCAAGCCCGGATAGGCAAAAATCGGACAGGCAAAAATATGGAGCTAACGGGGCTCGAACCCATGACCCCCTGCTTGCAAAGCAGGTGCTCTACCAACTGAGCTATAGCCCCATTGAAGGGTTCTGCTTCGCTCCTATAAGAGCTTCGCAGAATGGACCGTTGCACGGTCCAAAAAAACAACAATATCAAAACCCAGCATCGGCATCTCTACCTTTGCCTTACGCATAAAACCGCAATTTTTGCGTAAGCAAAAATGCCAACAACACCGCCGTGATTTTTGCGTTAGCAAAAATACCAACAACACCGCCGTGATTTCGGCGCAAGCCGAAATACCAAAAATACGGGACAGACGGGACTCGAACCCGCGACCTCTCACGTGACAGGCGAGCGCTCTAACCAACTGAGCTACTATCCCTCAAATTTTCGCGCCGATGGTTATTACCGAGATTCCGGCTCGGATGCAACCTCGGGGGGTGCTGGTGGGGCGAACTCCGAAATTAATCTAGCAAAAACCTGCAAAGGGGGCGACTGACGGGCCTCCTCTTCGCTAAATCCGCCTACGTACTCCAGCCTGGGGCCTGCATGGACTATGACTGCTCGTTGCGCACGAGAGCTTCCAAGACGCCCGACTATGCCGGACTCGCGGAGCACCTGAACTAACCGGAGCACTTTGGCCTTTGAGTTATCGTCCTTAGCGACAAAAAAAGTAGTGCTATCACCCGCGCGGTATTCAATTTTAAGATCACTTGGAAGCGATCTTGGACTAAGTGAACCTACCCAGCCGTTAAAGTTAGCGCGCTCAGCCGTCTGCACTTCCTGGCAGTACCGTACGTTGAACAGCAGCATGATCAATCCGCCGATCAGCGCAAAAATAATGCGATCTTTATTTTTTGCCATCTAAGATTCCCTGCGCAATTTCGAGTAAGGCATCGCGATCGTTCTTCTCAGGACTATCGAGCACCACCTCGTGCAGAGCCTTCAGAGTAGCACCAAGCTGTGGACCGGGCGAGAACCCGATCGATATGAGATCCGTACCATCAACGGCAAGGGCGCTATAAACCGACCCAACTGGTCGATTTCGCTCGATTTCAACCATCTCGTCAAAGCGCGCTAACTCTTCCTTAACGATTTTTTCATCTAACGCCGGGGCGGCATCAGCCCACTTAAACTTTCGCCATGCGCTATAAGCGTCACCAAGATCTCGCAGAATTCTACGTACACCGGACTCACCAAGATTTGTTGGACGCATGTGCTGTCTGACTAGCAATGAAATCAAGCGCTGATCGTCGATCGAAAATTTTAATCGCTCTGTCACCGACTGGGCAATCGTTTCGCCCACTCTCTCATGACCGTAGAAATGTCGCCTTCCGTCGGCACCCGCTGTAGCCGTAGCTGGCTTGCCCAAATCATGAAATAGCGCACACCAGCGCTGAATTCGCTCCCGTTCGGCGCGCTCGATAACGGATAGAGTGTGCTCGAATACATCTTCGATGTGCCACTCGTTTTGCTCGGTTCCGATCGACTGCAACATTTCAGGCAAGATAACGTCTATGATTTTAAGATCGCGCAGAGCACGAAAAGCTGCGCGCGGATTATCACTCATCAAAATTCGCTCAAGCTCTTCACGAATTCTCTCAGGACTAATATTAGTAAGGAGCTCTCGCAACTCGCCCGCTGCCGCAAAGGTTGCTGGTTCGAGAGTAAAATCCTGCGCCGGCCCGAATCTAATCGCACGCAAGATGCGGAGTGGATCTTCGGTAAATCTTGCTCTTGGATCTACGCATCCGCGAACGATTTTCGATTCCAAATCTAATATTCCATTAAGGGGATCCACGATTTCATCAATCTTGTTGGCGACTACGGGAAACGCTATCGCATTGATCGTAAAATCACGCAGCGCTAAATCTCCTGCGCATGTAATCGCAGCATCTCTAAACTGTGTGATCTCGTAACTAATGTGATCTATGACGGCGATAATCGTACCGTGCTTCGCGCTCATTTCCAGGCAACGCACACCTTTAGCGGTGAGCAACTTAAGAATTTGCTCAGGCGCCAACGAGCATGAAAAATCTAGATCGTGAACTGCGCGTCCAAGCAACGCATCCCGTACGCTGCCGCCTACGTGGTATAATTCACCGTGACCGGTGAACACATCTTGAAGAATCGCTGTGACTGGATGAATTTTAAGCGCGTGAAGACGCTTACCCAGATTTTTCTGCGTCGTTAAGGAACAAGTGCCAAGATCGCGGGACTCTGCCATGTAGCCTAAAATTTAAAACAGGTAGCCAGTCAGGTTTAACCGGCTTTTTAAGTAGAGTCATCCTAGCCTCTGCCGGTGTTCTTCCGCCCTTCTTGCGATTGCACGCGCTGCAAGCACAGACGATGTTGTCCCAGGTGGTTTTGCCTCCCTGAGTGCGTGGAACAACGTGGTCTAGGGTGGCTTCCTTCGACGCCAGGTCTTTCTTACAGTACTGACACCTAAAGTCATCACGGGCGAGGATATTGGTGCGGCATAGCGGCGGGGTACGCTTGCCCAACCGAACATACTTTAAAAGTCTGACGATGGCCGGAGCCTTTATGACTAGCGACACGGAACGAATCTCTTGGTCGTTATACTCCTCGATGACTTCAACCTTACCAAGAAAGCACATCGTCACCGCTTTCTGCCACGAGATAACCTTAAGCGGTTCAAAGCTTGAATTTAGAAGTAGAACTGATTCCATAAGTTACCGTGAATGCCAAAAGACAACCCTAATAAAATCAGTTGGTTATTGTGATGGATTTGATTTAGAAGGCAGGAGCTGCTCGCGACCGCGTCACTCAGCGCGTGTGCCGAGCGTGCTACAAAAGAAGCGGTACTAGATGAAGTGGTACTGAACGTTGCCTCTCCAAAAAACTCTTATAAGTATATTATCGGCAAACAACCCAAGTCACACAAGGCGAATTTCAGCTAAGTGCGAGGACATGCCGAAAATACCCCTAAGGGGTCGATTTACGGAGTAAATCGGGGGTGACAATCCTAACTGGTCACAAAATCAGGCAGCCCGTTTAGGGCTGGCAATTGATAAGATGCGTTACTCAGTGAGGGCCTTGATCACTAAAAGTTTCCTTTATTTCTAAACTTAGGGTGACCAGTTCCCTTGTAGTTCCGTATTGTTGACAGCGAACGGTCGCTAACTTACCCTGCCGCTCCATCCTGATACGGGCTAGTAGCTCAGGTGGTTAGAGCGCACGCCTGATAAGCGTGAGGTCGGAAGTTCAACTCTTCCCTAGCCCAGTTTTGTGCTCATGGCCGCACGGGCCAAATTCACCTATGGGTGAATTTCTCGGGGGTATCCCCCGGTGCCCCCGTTCGTGCTCGGCGAGCTTTCTTTTATAAACCCGAAATGCTCCTCACTATTTTGTTCGATTTTTGTTTTGTGCTCATGTTTGTGCTCATGGCCGCACAGGCCAAATTCACCTATGGGTGAATTTCTCGGGGGTATCCCCCGGTGCCCCGTCGTCCTCTGCGTGCTTTTTTATAAACAATAGAGCGTGCCCTCTGGGAACGCGAAGCGTCGCTTCGCAGTCTTGCGAATACTTTGCGGCAGCTTTTTTCAAATCAGCTTCTCCTCGAAGGTTTCCGCGGCTTCCCGTATTCAATTTGAAACGGCAAAGGAGTTGGAAAGACTGCGAAGTATCACTTCGCGTTCCCGGCTTCCTACTTCACCGCAGCAAACCGTTCGTTGATTGCGGTCCAGTTTGCCACCGACCACCAGGTCTTCAGATAATCCGCGCGCTTGTTCTGATACTTTAGATAATACGCGTGCTCCCACACATCAATTCCGATTAACGGCGTACCTTTAGTTTCAGCTACGTCCATCAGCGGATTATCTTGATTAGGTGTCGAGGTGATCGCTAACTTCTTATCAGCGCCAACTATTAACCAACCCCAGCCGGAACCGAAGCGTGTTAACGCAGCGTTGTTAAGCGCTTCCTTCATCTGATCGAGTCCGCCAAGATCAGCTTTGATCTTTTCAGCTAGCTGCGCCGATGGCTCACCGCCAGTTCCTGCCGGCGCCATTAGCGTCCAAAACATCGAGTGATTGAAATGGCCGCCGCCGTTGTTGCGCACCGCAGCTGGAAACTTCGACATCTGTGCCATCATTCGCTCAAGCGGCATGTCGCCTAGCTCAGGAATTTTAGTCACCTGTTCGTTTAACTTATCGACGTACGCTTGATGATGCTTGCCGTGATGAATCTGCATCGTAGCAGTATCGATGGCTGACTCTAATGCTTCTGCAGCGTATGGAAGGGTCGGAAGTATAAAAGCAGTCATATTGTTTCTCCCAATGAAAAATGCCGATGAAAAATAAGGGCGACCAAGCTGGTCGCCGCGTGATACCCCAGCCTAGCGCAATCCTCATTTTTCGGGAAATGCCCCTACCTACGCCGCCTTAGCAACCTCATTGGCGAGTCCTGATGATTGTGGAAGAGGCACGTTGCGAGCCGGTCTAAACCCAAGCTGAGCACCCTCTCGCACAACGACGAGAACCTCTCCCTTTTGAACTTCCCCTGCTAGCAGAAGCTCCGATAACGGATCAAGAATTAAAGTGCCCATCGCGCGTCGCAACGGACGCGCTCCGAATTCTGGTTGGTATCCAACTGCGAGCATCAAATCGAGCGCCTCACTGGTCATCTCAAGCGCAAATCCGAGTGCTGCGACCCGACTTTGAATTTTCTTAAATTCCAAGTCTGCGATCTTTTCAAGCGCTTGGCGATCGAGGCTGTTAAATTCGACGATGCCATCAAGCCTGTTGATCAATTCTGGACGGAAGAACTGTTCGACAGCGTTCATAACCTTTGATCGATCGAAGTCGCTCCCCTTCCCTGCTGCAGCGAATCCAAACTTTCCCTCTTTGGCTTCACGCACTCCCAGATTCGACGTCATCACGATGATGCAGTTCTTTAACGAAACTGAGCGCCCGTGCCCATCAGTCAAACGTCCCTCCTCAAATGCTTGTAGAAAAATATTCAAAACATCAGGATGCGCCTTCTCAATCTCATCGAGCAGCAACACAAATTGCGCCTTGTTATTAAGTTTATTTGTTAGCGCACCGCCATCTTCGAAGCCTCGGTATCCAGGTGGTGCTCCGATAATTTTTGAGACGTCTTCCTTGGACATATACTCAGACATATCGAGCGGTACTAGCCCCTCCTCCGAACCGGTTAATTCAACCGAGAGCGCCTTGGCTAACTCAGTTTTTCCAACACCTGTCGGACCAACAAACAGAAACGTTCCCATCGGTCGATTCGGATCGCGAAGTCCTGCGCGTGCTCTTTGAATCGCCTTACCCACCGCGGAAACCGCGACATCTTGTCCAACTACCCGATTACCAAGCCGCTCGACGATGCCGAGAGTCTCAGTTTTCTGATCGGCTGACATTGTCACTAGCGGCAGCCCGGTTATTTGCGAAGCGACTTTGCGAACCATCTCAACATCTACGACCGTAGCTTTTAGCGTTTGCGCCCTGGCTCCAGCCTCATCGAGCAAATCAAAAGCTTTATCCGGAAACTTTCGCTTCGGCATATGCCTTTCAGCAAGCGTGACAGCTTCCAACAATGCTGCTGGATGAAACGTAACTTTGTGGTGAGCGGCTAGCTTTCTCTCCTGAGCCTCAACCATTCTAAGCGTTGCTTTAGCATCCGGCTCATCGACATCGATACGTTGAAACCGGCGCGATAAAGCCGGATCTTTCTCAATCGATTTTCGAAATTCCTCGTTCGTCGTGCAGCCGATTATCGTAATACCGCCACGAGATAATGCTGGCTTTATAATCTGTCCCATCGCAGATGCGCCCTCAGCAGCTCCTGCGTGAACGAGCATGTGAATTTCATCGACGAAGAGAATCACATTGAACTGCTCGACCTCTTCTATTATTCCCTTCAAACGCTCTTCGAAATCTCCGCGTAGTTTTGTTCCCGCCACGAGGGCTCCGAGATCTAGAGAAAATATCTTTCGATTCGCTAGCGGCTCCGGCAGTTGCCCCTTCGCCATCAATTGCGCCAACCCTTCTACCAGCGCTGTTTTTCCAACGCCCGCTTCTCCAACGAAAATTGGGTTATTCTTGGTGCGACGACAAAGAACCTCGCAGGCACGTTCTATCTCTGCGTCCCGGCCGTAGACCGGGGATAACTCGCCGTCCTTTGCTTGTTCAGTAAGATCCGTTGCAAATTTTGGAAGCAATTTTAAGTGCTGCGCCGCTGATTTCTTCGGTTGTTCGAGCATAACCTACACCCTGGAATCTGACGTGCAGATTCCTAATAAAGCGCCCGGTGCTGGTGGGGGGCTAAAAACTCTCGATACTAAGAGAGCCGTTGTGTGTGTGCTCGAGTCGGAACTAAGAATCAACCTTGGAGACGAAAACCCCAGCAAGTATTGAGATGCCGCGAGTCTTGAAGTGAACGTCGTAGCTAGAATACCTGTTCGTTACGTTGATTATGTGGGGTATACGATCTTAAGAATCTCTATTTCGCACGGACCCTTAGGGGACTGAAACGTAACTACGTCGTCGACGCGACCCTTAAGTAGCGCGCGCCCGATTGGTGACACCCACGATATCGTCCCCTTCGCTAGGTCGGCCTCATCGACACCGACAATCGTGAACGTTTTTTCCTTATCCTCTTCGTTGCGAAAAGTTACAGTCGCACCGAACTGCACTCGATCTCTATCAACTGGCTTACTCGGATCGACGATCTCAGCGGCGTCGATGCGCTTTGAAAGAAAGTGAACCCTGCGATCGATTTCTCTTAACCGGCGCTTACCATATTGATAGTCCGCGTTCTCCGAACGATCTCCGTTACCAGCAGCCCATGCAACGGTCCGGGTAACCTCCGGCCGCTCACGTGTCATTAAATCGTTTAATTCATCGGTGAGCGCCTTAAGACCCTGCGGCGTAATATAGTTCTTACCCGAGGGCGCCTTGTGTTCGGCAGTTACCTCCTCGACTTCGTTTTCTTCGTTGGTGAACGCTTTGCTCATTTTTTTCCACTTGATCTTTTTACCTGACAAACGGGGCAAAAGTGCGTGCTGCGCTGCCCTACTACGATTCGCCTTATAGGCGCCTTGCAACGATTGCAAGGCCTACCCGTTCGTCCGTACGCGATCGGTTTGTAATTTCCCATTTCGACGACATTGTCTCCGAAATCAGTGCCCTGCTCAGCGATAGCTTTAGTAAGTACTTTTCGAATCGCCGTGCGCAAACGTAGCACCTCATCCGGTCGAACAAGGGCAGCCCGTTTACATGGATGAAGCCGAGCGTGCCACAGCGCTTCATCCACATAGATATTTCCAAGCCCCGCAATAACTGCTTGATCGAGCAGTAGCGGCTTGAGCGCTCGTTTGCGATCCAGCCGTTTATACAGTTCCTCGGGGGTAAACTCGGCGCTTAGCGGCTCTATGCCTAACCCAGCCGAGAATATCCCAAAGTCTTCGACGATTTTCGCCCGGCCGAATTTACGAGGGTCACAAAAAACTACGGTTCGTCCGGTAGCCAATTCCAACAAAAACCGATCATGTTTTTTTGGTAGCGACTTCGATTTCAACACGTCGAAGCTTCCACTCATTCGCATATGTGCAACCACGAAGAATTCCTTCCCGGCGGAATCTATGCAACGAAAGCAAACAAATTTAGCCCGACGAAAAACTTGCGGAATTGTAGCCCCGCGTAGTGCGTTTATGAACGAACCGGCATCACCAACGGTGCGCGGCCATAGCACTGATACATCAGCGACCCGATCGCCAGCGATCTGATCGTGAAGAAATCGCGCAGTCGATTCAACCTCTGGTAACTCCGGCACAACGCTCCTTAGCTGCAATCTCAAGTGTGCAGATCACTTTGATGGGAATAGTTTTACTTATTGCTGAATAATTCTTCCAGCTCGCGCACCTGTTTTTTTGCTGATTTGAGCCCAGCTAATCGAGAGTGAAAGAGTGACCAAAACAAGGGCTGAGGAAGATGAGAGCGTTTGCCAGCTGCGGCGAGGGCGTCCAATTTAATTTGCGCTAATTCGCGAGCAATATCAGTGGGTCCAGGATTCGACACACCCGATTCTTCCTCCACCTCTTCCACCACAATAGCTGTGGGATCTAATCGAGCACCCATATTCATAAGATACCACGCTGAGCGGGTGGTAGACAGAACGATTTCGTGTTGGATAGCAGAAGTAGCGGGCTAGCTCTTAGCCTGTTCGAGCGCCAAAGTGACGCTACCTAGAGACTCACTAACGGTACCCAACACGTTCTGAACCGACGCGTTATTCGAGAAATCAGCAGGCTTTTGGACCACCTCAGCAAATAGATCCGCATTCCTCGCCTTAAAATTCTGCGCAAACTGCTTGGCCGAAGCAAAGTGCTCACCCCAAGTTTCGTGCGTCGGAATCGCCACCTTAGCAAGCGCTCCATCTATGAGCGGCAACGCGCTAGGCACAACCAACGCCGCTTCCGCGTACATCCAACGCGCGGTCACCACGAAGAACCCCATCTTCAACCCAAATCGTAACAACCCCATTCCCATCATAATGCAGAGTTCGACTGAATACGGACCCAACGTTAGGAATCGGCGCAATTTCGATCGATTCTCTAGACAAAAAGGATAACTCGCTGGTTTAATACGATTTTAGTCTAAACTGTTGTTCGTAAAAAACCCCCGGCTCTATCCTTTATGTCAAACGCTCTCCCGAAGCAGAAGATGACCCCCGATGAAGTTATCGAGATGCTTGCCCGCACCGCCGAGGAAATGCACTCGAAATCTGAGTTAATCGACAAACTTAAGTCCGGAAAGCCGATGCGAATGAAGTACGGCGTTGATTTAACGGCTCCGTATCTGCACATCGGCCACGCCGTAAATCTGTGGATGTATCGAAGCCTGCAAGAGCTTGGGCACAAAGTGGTATTTCTACTGGGAGATTTTACTACGACCATCGGAGACCCCACGGGACGCTCTAAGACTCGACCTATTCTGTCTAAGGAAGAGATTGCAGCAAACGGCGAGGAGTTCCTGCGTCAAGTGAAAATGGTGCTTCTTGACGATCCGGAAGTTTTCGAAGTTCGACGAAATTCTGAGTGGTTTGGCAAAATGCCGACCTCAGAATTTCTTTCGTTGCTTTCGTTAGTTTCACACGAGCGATTAATCGCACGCGACATGTTTCAGAAACGGATCGAGCAAAGCCTGCCGATTTTTATGCATGAAATGATGTATCCGATCCTGCAAGGATACGACTCTGTGATGCTCGACGCTGATATCACGATTATCGGCTCCGATCAGCTCTTCAACGAAATGATGGGTCGAATGTACCAGGAGAAGTTCGGTAAGCAGCCTCAGGTTCTGGTTACGTCGGTACTTACCCCAGGCACCGACGGCAAGGAGAAGCAGAGTAAGAGCCTCGGGAATTATATCGGACTCGGTCACTCGCCACGGGACAAATTTGGGCGAGTAATGAGTATTCCGGATGACTTAATCGAGATGTACGCAAAGATCTATACCACGTTGCCGATGGACGAAGTTGAAGCGATGGCGTTAGGTCGCGGCGGTAACCCAATGGTAAATAAAAAAAGGTTAGCCCGTGCGATCGTTGCCCGCTACCACGGCGAAGCGGTGGGACTTGAGGAGGAGACTTGGTTTACGGAGACATTCAGCAAGCGAGAAACTCCAGACGACATACCCACGGTCACCATTGGTGCTGGGTCGCTCGATATTATGAAGGTGCTCAAATTTTGTTTGCCAGACAAAAGTAACAGCGAATTACGCAGGTTAGTGGAGCAAGGCGGAGTATCCTTGGGTGGCACTAAAATTACAGAACCCGCAACCGTAGTCCAAGTGCCGACGGACGGGGTGTTGCAGGTCGGTAAGCGCAATTGGTTTAAGCTCAGCTGAGCATCTGAACCAGAAAGCTCAACAATGCTTAGCTAGAGACCGCACGGCATCCCGGCCGTACTGCCCAGCTAGCAGCCGCGCCAACCGAACTTACCTCTATCATAGCCCAGCAAAATGGATAATATCGCCGAATTGAACGGAGGATTCCGATGGTCGATTTTGCACCTCAAGCTTCTAATTCAGCAGGGGCCTCCCGAGGGCCGGTCGCCGGTATCATAAGCGATGTCTCATTAAGCCCGTCAATTTCTAGCACCGATTTTATTTTACTGCGTGCACTACAAACAATGCACGAGAATGTAGAGAATGCCTGTAGCGCTTTCATCGCCAACCCCTCGAAATTAACATTTGGAGCTATGCTTGAGCCTGTAACTCTTTTTCGTGCAGAGCTTTGGTCACGAATTTTTTTAGCGGAATCCGTATTCGCAGCCAGCCTTGGCGCACGACGCGCTACAGACTTTGCTGATTTCTCTAAGATCGTCCACGGCATGGCTGAGATATCGAACTTATACTTCTTTCTGCTGAATCCAGCGGATCGATTAGGAATGCACCCGATGCTCCCATTAACACGGACCATTGCACGAAAAATCGATCGATCACCGTTGCTGGCCGTAGAGTACGTTGTGGATGGCACGACCGCTCGGGTTCAGCTGAGGGAGAAACTCGACGTCCTTATATCTCTAGCTCAGCGCGGCGAGGCGGAAAAAAGCCGCGCAAAATTGTTCGATTGAGCAGTAAAACGGGATTTAATGCGTCCCGGGATTGAATTTCGACTTTTTGTGCTGCCCCCTTCCTTATGCAACTAAGTTGCTTTAGTATTTGTAATCCCCTTGGAGCCTTTATCGATGAATACTAGCTTAGCACACGACAGCAGCACCGATCGGCCCAACGAATCCGCCGAGGTTGAGCGACTAGATAAAATCGGAACGGTTATTTCAAGCGCTTGTGCCGTTCATTGCATCGCGATGCCGTTTTTACTGACTAGTTTACCGTTTCTAGGTCTCGGATTTTTAGCGCACGGAATGTTTGATATCGTTATGATCTCGATCGCTGTGACACTAGCACTTTTGAGCCTGTGTTGGGGACACAGAATTCATGGTTCGTATAAAACCTTTCTTTTTATCGCTGCAGCGCTGAGCTTTTTTGCTCTAGGTCACTGGTACGAAGAAGAGAGCTTTCATTGGGCATTTATGACTGCTGGGGGCGTTTCTCTAGCATCGGGGCACATTCTTAATCGCAAACTGTGCAGGTCCTGCAACAGCTGTTGCAAGCATTAATACTAGAGACCATCGCGATATTTGCTGAATATTGTCTGTAAGATCTGGCTCTTTATGATTCGGGCATAGCGCGCTAGGTTACCGAACATGAAGACACGTTCGTACTTAGTCGCAGCAGTGGTTAGTCTCTGTTCCGTATTAAACTTAAGTGGGTGCGAGATGATCGGGGAGGCCTTCAATGCTGAGAACGCACCCACTTCCATTCCATCGGCTGAGTCCGCGGAGCATTCAATCGATGGTCTAATGATATCGTACAACCGAAGTACGCTCGGTCGGACCGATTACGAGCAGTACCGATTAGCTAGCGACAAACTTATCTGGGAATGTGGGCGCATATCAGCTGGGCGATACAACCCTCAGACGCAGCGCATAGCTACGGTATCACCCGAGAAAGTCGCAACCATCAAATCCATCGGGGCACAGATTCACAGATTAGTAACGGAGAAAGGAGCTACATTTTCACGTCCAGGTACCACTCCTGAGTTTTTCGACCCGGGCCAGTACACGCTCACGCTTGAGCAACCAACAACTCCTGCTACGGTAAAAACGACTTTCGATTCCGTTGCGATACCTCAGGCCAATCGGGAACACCTGCTTAATAAATTGACACTCGCTGTGCGCAGCGTGGTGGTTGACGAAGTTCCCTGCGGAATTAAGGAGTTCTATCTATTGGCGCCACCGCGGAACTTTTGAGCTTCCACAATAAATACCGTGAGTGATAATTATCTCTCACCATTAAAACACAAAAGGTGGGAACCTCTCACGAGTTTACCGCTTTCTCCGTTAAAACACATCGAAGCGCACGGCTTCCCAATTGCAGGCCATTTTTCACTAAGTATTTCGGTATCACAATTTGATCGCCAACGGTCAAAGGTTGCTTGGGGGATAATTTATTAAGGCGCAATAACGCCTCGGCTGGTGCCGTTTCTCCAGTGTACCATTCCGCAATAAGGCTCACGGTTTCACGATCATCAACGATGTAATGGATTAAATCCCCGCCGGGAGAACGTTCAGCAGAAGGCAGAGCCTCAAGCGATCGACACACAGTTACTACTGCGGATAACGCTGGCCCCTTAGGCGGAGCTTGTTGCTCTGAGCGAAATCCTACGGGCGACGATTTGGCAGTCGAATTAGGGGGATTTTCAACAGGGTTAAAATTTACCGGTTCCACTTTGCGGTCATTTCTTACATCGCCTTTAGACGGGGTAGCATTCATTGCTTCAGATTTTGCGACGGTGGGCACTGCAGCTGCACCCGGCTGCTCGACAATCCAAGTATCGTTGACCTTAGTAGCCTCTAACGTGTCGCGTGACTTATCGTAGTAAAGTACAAGGCGTGGGTTTTCCCAAAGATTGTGAGTGTACTCGAGTCGTTGTGGGTTACCACGCAGTTTCAGGAGACCGGCCAGTATGAAACTTCGCTCCGATTCCGATTTAAGAAATTGATTGGCTGCTAAAAATGGATTGTCCGGACTTACATAAACCGGACCCCGTCCGTTAAGTCGCGATTCCACTACACTGATTGGATCCGCCGGGTCGGTAAACGAGCATCCGGACATCAGAGCGAAAACGATAGCGAACGGGCAAAATACCGCACCAAAAAATTTGGGTCGAACGCACCCCTGGATTGAAATCTCAGCAGACCGAGAATTCACGGTCAGGACGAGAGATTTTAACTGCTCCATCACCACCCAATTTATATCTGCTCCACATCGCCTTCGGAGGAGCAGCTAATCTAAACAGCCTAGCTAGCGCACTAGCATCGCTCCGCTCGGTAAATCTCACCTCTACCTCGGCAGGTCTATAGGAAACGTGAATATCGAACTCAGCGCCGATGTAGGTCCACGTATGACGGCGCTGAGAGCAAAAGGTCCACACAGCCAGTTCTTCCGCGTCACGAACCAACTCAAGGCACAACCTCTTCCCTGAGTAGAATAAACGAACGGTATATCCTTTATAATCAAGCGTATCCAAACTGGGCGAGACGACGTTTGCAGCAGGTTTGGAACCTTCACTGCCTCGGGACTGCAACATATAAACACCTAACCTTTACGGGCCGGATTATACCTGCCGGAGGTTATGATGGTAGTGCCCTTGACTCCGGACCTACGGAGAGAATGTCCATTTCCAGAGCGTGAAATACCACTTGTATTTCAGTGGGTTATCCGGGGGAGGATTGACGAACGACAACGAGTTCGATCGCCTCCCCCCTGGGAACGCGAGGCGACGCCTCGCAGTCTATACGATCACTTTGCAGTTTTAAATTTATCTAAAACAGCCACACAGTTTTTGTGAGCGATCCTATTTTAAAATATTTGATGCAAAGTACCACGCTAGGCTGCGAGGCGACGCCTCGCGTTCCCAGGGGCTTAATTCGACAACTGGTTTAGCCAAAACTGATAGGTATCTTTGAGGCTCTCAGCCAAAGAATAATTCCTGGTCCAGCCAAGTTCCCGTTTTGCCTTTAGAGAACTTCCGTAAAGAATCGGAATTTCAACGGCTCGCAAGCGGCTTTGATCGATCTCTATAGTTGCCGACACACCAGACTGTTCGATTAGAAGATCCAGTACGCGACTCATCTGCACTGGTTCTCCGGAGCAAAAATTATAAACACCGGATCCTAGAGACGCTGCGAGTCGGTATCCGCGCACGATGTCGCGGACGTCGGTAAAATCTCGTTGCGCTGAAAGATTTCCAACTCGCATCACTGAATCTCTACGTCCTAGCGAGATTTCCGCTAACTGCTTAGCGAAACTAGAAACCACGAAGCGATCGTTTTGTGCGGGTCCAATATGATTAAACGGTCTAATCACAACCGTCTTAAGCGAACTCGAGGAATACCGCTCAAGGACCATCTCCGCCATTGCCTTAGATAAACTATAATTATTGAGAGGCTTGAGTTTGTGTTCCTCGGTGAGCGGTAACTCCGCTGGTAAAAATCGTCCATATACTTCAGCTGAACTGGTGAACAGGAACGAACACGGCATCCCTACCACCGAGGCTGCACGAACCATATTGCTCAACCCGGCCACATTCAGAGTGAGCGCCGCTGAGAAATTTTCCTCTGCCTCCGGGACAAATGCCATCCCAGCCAAGTGGTAGATAACATCCGGTTGGACCCGATCGATCAATTCTATGCACGCAGAGGACGAGGATACGTCCAAATTATGTCGATCAATAGACAGGCTTGTAGTTGGATGCCAAGTTTCAACTTTCCGAAAGAAAGTTCCTGCTACTCGATCGCCAGCATCTACGAGGTGACGCACTAGGTGTCCCCCTGCAAATCCGCATGCTCCGGTAACCAGCGCTCTCACCAACAACCCTTGAATACGCCAATGCTTTTATGAATTAGATGAAGAAAGCCGGGCGATATCAGCGTCCACCATCATCTGAATCATCTGCTCAAACGTGACGGATGGCTCCCAGCCCAGCTCGCGTTTGGCCTTTGCAGGATCTCCAACCAATAAATCAACCTCAGCTGGACGAAGCATATTCCGGTCCAGAATCACATGTCTTTCCCAGTCGAGTCCGGCAGCTTTGAATGCAGTTTCAACCAAATACTTAACCGTGTACGTCTTGCCGGTGGCAATCACGTAATCTTGTGGTTGAGCCTGTTGCAACATTAACCACATCGCTCGGACATAGTCGCCGGCGAATCCCCAGTCTCTCTTCGCGTCTAGGTTTCCAAGCGAAAGCTGCGAAGCCAGTCCTAACTTAATTCGCGCAACACCGTCGGTAACTTTACGGGTTACAAATTCTAGTCCGCGTCGTGGAGACTCATGATTAAAAAGAATTCCAGAGACAGCAAAAAGCTCGTAACTCTCGCGGTAATTTACAGTAATGTAGTGCCCATACGCTTTGGACACCCCGTAAGGTGAGCGCGGATAGAAAGGAGTCTCCTCCGATTGCGGCGTTTCGCGAACTTTACCGTACATCTCAGAACTCGATGCCTGATAGAATTTAATGCCACGGTCGATGAAGCGAATTGCTTCGAGCATGCGGGTTACGCCGATTGCTGTAAACTCAGACGTTAGAACCGGCTGTACCCAACTAGTGGGAACAAAGCTCTGTGCTGCAAGGTTGTAAACTTCGTCAGGTTTGGCATCCTTCAATACGGTCATTAGCGAGTACTGATCGAGCAGATCGCCCTGAAGTAATTCAATCTGGCCCTTTAGGTGAGCAATTCGGTCAAATCGCTCGACAGACGAGCGGCGCACCATGCCGACGACTCGATATCCCTTCGAGAGCAGAAGCTCCGCAAGATAAGATCCGTCCTGGCCAGTAATTCCGGTAATTAATGCTGATTTTTTCGACATACCCCTCTCAAATGCAGAGGTTTCTTACCACCTAAGCGCTGAGAAATGGAACCCCCAGGAACGACCTCCCCCTTTGCCCAGCCGAGCACGAGCCCTTCAAGTCAAATCAGTTCGCCCTCGTTTACGCAGCTCGTCGACGACCGTGCGCACCTCTTGAACCCGCTCGCGCGGGCAAACTAGGATTGCATCGCCAGAATCGATAACGATCATGTTCTCAGCTCCGATAACGGCCGTCAGGCGATGCTCGGAATGCACAATACAACCGTCGGAATCTACAACGATCGCTTCACCTCGGGTCAAATTTCCGCGTGCATCTGGCTTAAAATGCTGAGCCCATTGGTCCCAAGACCCGACATCGCTCCACCCAAACGGCTCCGCACGAACAACCGCACAGTTCTTAGCATGCTCGAGTACCCCGAAATCAATTGAAACCGATTCAAGCTTCTCAAAGACCGCCCCTATTGTCGGCTGTTCCTTATTGCTCCCTATCGAAGCGTCTATCTTGGTGAGTGCCTCAGCTAGACTCGGCATGTGATCTGAAATGGCCTTCAATATTGCGTCCACCCGCCAGGCGAACATTCCGGAATTCCACAAGTATTCCCCACTCGCTACATATTGGCGCGCTCGCTCGTAACTCGGCTTTTCAAAAAAACGATTGACCTGATACGTGCGCTCACCCAGTTCCTTGCCACAGCGAATATATCCGTAGCCAGTGTTTGGAGATGTTGGCTCGATTCCGATTGTAACGAGGCGCTCCCCAGAGCTCGCCAACGCGACGGCACGTTCAATCGTGCGCAGGAGCATGTCCGCATCGGTAACTGCGTGATCCGCCGGTACCGTAATCATGACGGTGTTGGGATTCTCCCGCCGCAAAAAGATCGCGGCCAGGCCTATCGAAGCTGCTGTGTTTCGCCCAAACGGCTCACATAGAATGCGAGCATCCGGAACGTGCTCTTCAACCAAAGGACGATGGATAATGTTGGTAACAACGATAATGTTCTCGGCCCCAACTAACGGCTCAAGTCTCTCCGCCGTGGCGTGGATTAGGGATTCTCCGTTCTCCGCGATTGAAAAGAATTGTTTCGGTTTTTTCTGGCGACTTACTGGCCAGAAGCGACTGCCCTGTCCTCCGGCGAGAATTACGACTCGTGAAACGACTGGCTCTGCCTTTACATCACTCACACAATCACCCTTACTTATTTGCTTTCCGTTGCCCATTATGACGATTCCAGGTGATACCGTCCAATATCCGTCAAATGCGCTCTTAGCCCTTCACGCCATCCCAGCGGAGGCCGACCGAGTACCTGAGTGATCTTGGAGACGTCAAACACAGAAAATTTAGGACGTGGCGCTGGGCGTGCAAGCTCAGACATTGTAGTTCGGTCAAGTTTCGCTTTCCAGGGCGTTAGCTGAGTCGCATCTTCGTAAATCGCGTTTGCGAACTCAAACCAACTTACGTCGCCCACCGAACTAGCGTGCAGAAGTCCGGCGCCCGGCGAAGCATTAAAATCAAAATTTGCGAGATCAATACGGGAGAGATCTAACAACGCTTCGGCTAACCATCCCGCCCAAGTTGGAGACATTCGTTGGTCATCCACGACCTTGACGACATCGCGCTCAGCAAACAATTTAAGCATCGTGTGAACGAAATTCTCTCCGCGTTGCCCATGCAGCGACGAGGTCCGCACGATAACGCTTTTCTCCGGATACTCCTCTCTAATTCTCTGCTCACCTTCAAGTTTAGAGCTCCCGTATACTCCTTGCGGATTAGTCTGGTCATTTTCTCTAAGAGATTTGGAACCATCTCCGGAAAATACGTAATCAGTCGATACGTGCAGCAAACGACAGCCTACGGACTTTGCGGCGACGGCCACGTTATGGGCACCGGTACTATTCACGGAATAGGCGAGATCCCTCTCGCTCTCGGCCTTGTCGACCGCCGTATACGCAGCAGCATTAATTATCGCTGACGGATGTACGTTCTTAGCAAACTGAACAACCGCTGACTGATCAGCGATATCGATTTCGGAAATCACCGGCGCCATTACTTCAAAACGCAGATCACGAGCGCGACTGAGGAGCTCGTATCCAAGCTGTCCGCCACCGCCAAATACGAGTAATTTCACTGTAATGTTTCCACTGAATAGTTTCCTTTATTCTGCCTTCGATCCGTACTGTTGCTCGTAATATTTCATATACTCCCCGGACTTAATGCTGCGCCACCAATCCTGGTTTTTAAGATACCAATCGACAGTAAGTTTGAGTCCCGCTTCAAAGCCGACAGTCGGCCTCCAACCAAGCTCTTTATTTATCTTAGAATAGTCGATCGCATATCGACGATCGTGTCCGGGGCGATCAGCAACGTATTGAATGAGGGTTTCGGGTTTTCCAAGCACTCGCAAAATTGCTTTCGTCGTTTCTAAATTTGCAATCTCCGCTTCAGCGGCCCCACCAATATTATAGACTTCTCCAAACCTACCACCTTCAAGCACCGAAAGTAGTGCTGCACAATGATCCTCTACGTACAACCAACTACGCACCTGCATTCCATCGCCGTATACCGGGAGCGGCTTATTCTCGAGCGCATTAGAAATAAAAAGTGGAATTAGTTTCTCAGGAAAGTGGTACGCTCCGTAATTATTGGTGCAGCGTGTGACGATGGCTGGAAATCCATGACTTCGATATGCCGCAAGCACCATTAGATCAGACGCAGCTTTCGAAGCTGAGTAGGGGGACGATGGGTCGAGCGGGGTGGTCTCAACGAAACGTCCGGTCGGACCAAGCGATCCATATACCTCATCGGTACTAACGTGAACGAAGCGTTTAATGCCATGGCTCCGCGATACGCTAATTAGATTCTGAGTTCCGAGCACGTTGGTTTTAACGAACGCGGCTCCGTCCATGAGCGAGCGATCGACATGACTTTCCGCTGCTAAGTGCAATACCGCGTCGAATTTTCCCGCTGCGAAGACCTGCTCTAGTGCATCAAGATTGACGATGTCCGTCTTCGTAAATTCAATCCGCTTCTCCGCTAGCGGAGACGATAAATTACCGAGATTTCCAGCGTAGGTCAGAGAATCCAGCGCAGTCACGCTCCAATCCGGACGTTTTGCCAATATATGGTGCGTTAAATTGCTGCCGATAAAACCGGCGGCTCCCGTAATTATAACTTTCATAATTAACTCATCACTTCATTCGGAGATCTTGGCACCGCGTTGATTACTTCGTCACGCCCAGGATGTGTAGGTCGTCCGGGGCAATTTTGTTTGCTCCACTATCCGCGACTAAGTTACTCGCTCGATGCAGCGATGGGAAGGTTCCTGCATCCGTCCACCAACCAGGTAGCATATCAAATGTTAGCTCTCCACGTTCGATGTACATATTGTTGACATCCGTGATCTCCAGTTCACCCCGAGCGCTACGCTTACAGTTTCTGATGAAATCGAAAACTTTGTTGTCGTAGAAATAAAACCCGGTAACTGCTAGCGAGGACTGCGGGGCTTTGGGCTTTTCTACGATGCGAACGATCTTATCGCCACTTACCTCTGCAACTCCGAAGCGATGTGGATCTGGGACTTCCTTCAACACCACGGCCGCACCCTGTTTGTTAGCGTTCAAGAACTTCCTCGCCGTTGATGCAATATTATTCTCGATAATATTATCGCCGAGGGCAACACACACCGAATCTCCCTTCACAAAATACTCGCAAAGAGCAAGAGCTTCCGCGATCCCGCCTTCTCCCTCCTGATACGTGTAATCGAGATGCTTGAGACCAAATTCTTTTCCGTTACCAAGAAGTTTTAAAAAATCTCCGGCAAACGCACCGCCAGTAACGATCATGATTTCTGTAATGCCTAAGTTGATCAGGGTCTGAATTGGATAATAGACCATCGGACGATCATACACCGGCAAAAGATGTTTATTCGTCACTAGAGTGCACGGTCGCAATCGTGATCCCAAACCACCTGCCAGTACGATTCCCTTCATATTTGCTCCAGTCTTTCGCTGTGAGAGTTGTGTGAAACACCCGAATGAACGGGGGTGAGTCGCTAGAGACAAAGCTACGGTTAGCTATCCGCATCCTCGCTATCGACCCGTACCGCCTGTGCAATATCGCCTAGGCCATGCAAAGTAAAGCTGAGTAACACCTCGTTTTCACTCGGATTAGCCCGTTGTCCGTACCCTAAATCTACGTGCCAACAGCGACAAGATCCGTACCACCTTAACGCTCCGCGGCTTTCCAAGGAATTGCCACGCAGCGTGTCCATCCTAGAATAGACTCCGGCTTTAAGTTGATTGGTCAGTACCACTTCTGCACTACCCTCGAACTGGTTAATTAGCGCATCCTTCTCAATCGAGTCCTGCACGAAATCCCATTTGCCTCCCAATGCGTGGCCGGAATCAGAGCTCATATTGGTCATAATCGACCACGATGTAAACTTTCCAGCTTCCGTATCGATTGTTGACTCAAATCCCAGAGCGAATTGTGGGGTTGGAAAGAGATAAACTCCGGTATCGACGTCGGAGAGCCCGTTGTCATCAGGATCACGATCTCGACTGTATTCAAGTATGTCGAAGTTCTGCTTCGCGATAAAGGTAATAAGCTCGCGTGTTTGACCATCGCTAACTCTAGCACCTCCGGCAACACTTCTTAGGTCCTCAGTGTCTCGGGTAGAAGACAGTAATTCGGTTCCTGGGAGAACCTTGGGTTGCCCGATTAAATCTTCATTGCGTTGCGAGATAGAGGATTGTGATGAAAACCTTCCGTATAAAGAGGTACTAAAACCGTATGCCAATGACCGTTTTTCTCCGATTCGATCGATGGAATCAAAAACTGGTAGATCATCTTGGTCGCGATCTGGAATTCCTGTAAAACGGGTAAACGGTTCAATTGTGTGTCTTACTCGAACCAAGCCTTCGTCCTGATTGGTAGAGCCCCACGAAGTAGCATTACGAAGCCACGAGTCCTCATCAACCGAATAAATCCGCTCAAGCGCAGTCGAAAGTCCCGCCACGAAAATCGGCAAGGTCCGATCATTGGTATCATCTATATCTCCACCACTCGATGGATCGTTCGTGTCGTCGAGTCGATAGTCAGTTCTAAGAAGTGAAACACTCGAGTAGCCTTGCACATACGGTCCAACGTGAAACGGCACACTAATACTAGGGACTACATGACTTCTAAAGCCATCATATCCCTCGTCTCTAGAAAACTCGTCTGCCAAATAGTCCAACGCGGTAACGACTTTTAGCCCGTAGTCGTTATA
>JBGSNS010000266.1:0-9730 GCA_041739515.1 Bdellovibrionota bacterium | reverse complement strand
GAGTCTGTAACAGAAAGTGTGTAAGACGAACAAAGCTGCGCCACAGGGCGGGATGTTTTTACACTGGAGCTCGCGGAGAACTCAGTAGATAACCCGTTGATTTGGCTCCGTGTTCTCCACGGGCTCCTGTGTAAATATTAGAAGAGTCGGACGCTTGACGTAATATCGCTTCCACGAATTATGTTACATTCCCGAATTTTGCGCCGCACTTCCCAGTGATCTCTACGAGAATTGCTTAAAGTTTCGATGCTCCGGATCATACCTATCTTGCGTAACAGCACGGAGCAGGCAACGGTTCATACCTATGTCGCTTATGGAACTTCTACGATTTGGATGGCAAGTCATTCGACACCCGCGTCAGTGGCGATTTATCGACGAGGGCTTTGGCATCAGCGCACGTCATCGTAGAGCCAAGAGATACTGGGAGCCGCACTTAAATCTTTCGCAATCTTTTATCTTACGAGCACTTAACGAGCTTAATCCGACATCAATCACGGTTCTGGGAAGCGGACAGCTACTCGACTTTCCTGCCATAGATCGCCTACCGGGATCAGTAGAAGCGTTGCATCTTGTAGACGGTAATCCGAGTAATAATGAGCTGTATCAACGTCTCAAGCGTGAGTCTCTCGAGCGCAATATTGAGCTCACATGGACTGTGTGCGATGTGTTCGACATTCCGGATGAAGAGCTGGCGGATGAAGTTGTAGTCTCTCTGAATATGATCAGTCAGCTTGCCTTGATGAGCCCCAAACATAACTATCCTGCCGCTAGGCACTTGGCCCAACTAGGCGAAATAGCAAGAACTGCGGCTATATTAATAGGGGATCAAAGTTGGCTCACGTACACGCCAAATGAGTCGCTGTGGAACGAGGAACCAGCGTGTCCGGACGTTAGGCGCTGGGAAATCCCGGGAATGAACCAAGTTGCGCACGACCAATGGTTGTGGCACGTAGCCCCCTACGGTATTGAGCAATCACAGTACGGATTGATTCATGACGTTCATGCTCGATTATTTTTGAGAGGACCTACGAATGCAGAAAAATTTTCCTGAATATAAAAACTACCTTACCGATCTGATGCGCAAATTTGGCGCAGCACAGTCTTCCGTGATGGGGCCATTTACTCAGCTTCATCGTGCAGCGCTTGCGGGCGGCGATGGTGCAGCGCTTAGCCCAAAGATTAAGGAGCTTATGGCGCTTGCGATCGGAATCGCTGGTAAGTGCGAAGGATGTATTGCTTTTCACACAGCTGATGCTTTGAAGGCCGGAGCAACTAGGGCTGAAGTGTTAGAGACCATATCAGTGGCGGTGATGATGGGCGGAGGTCCAGCAATGGTGTATGGATGCGAAGCGATGGCTGCCTTAGATCAATTCACAGCTACTTCTTAGTTCTCCGTGAAAACCGAGCCGTTACGTTTTTTTGCTCGCTATTTCAAGAGAGCATTGACGCACCGTATGACTTCACGCTGCTCAGTGCGCTTTAGAAGTCCATCGGACACTATTTTTGCGATCCCACTTTTGACCTGAATGAATCTTTCAGTCTGACCGGTTGCTGGGGGCGAGTTGAGCCAAGCTACATGATGGGCGATATTTAGGGCTTCGTTACGTCGCATCCGTCCACGAGATGAAAGATCCGCCAGAGTCTCCGCAAGCGCCCCTACCCCACGTTGCACAACCGGCGAGTCCCCACGCATCATCATCAAGAGCTCGTATTCAAAGTCTGTGCGCTCGGCAGGAGTTACACGCGAGCTGATATTCATCGCAAGCTGATTGCCCTGGGCTAAAGTATGGATCGGGAACAAAAATACCCCGATAGCTAGGATTAATAGCCTCACCGTCATCACCGTTATCAAATTTTGGTTTTTTGAAAGCTACCCGAATGGAAAACTTCCCTTCTATAGATGCGTATCGGATGCGGTGCGAGGCAGCTTGAGCGAATGTGCGCCTAGATCAAAAAAACTTCCTTGGTTCGGGGAGTCATACCCTGTCGCCCTAGTATTCTATTCAAATTCGACGCACTGCTCGGTGGTTCGATACACTGCTGCGCCCTGTTGATATACCAACTCCCCGCCTAAGTAAGCGGCGTAAACAAGGCCCGCTGCTCCAAGCAGAAGAATGCTCGCGATGATCCATTCAGCCATTCGCTTCGATACAGCATTATACTTATCGAGACCGATCCACAGGAAAAATGCGCCTGTAAAAACGTACGTGGCTCTCTCAGCCCACTCCGCGTGCCGGTGAGTGACCTCGGGATCGCAAATCACCCTGTTAACTATACTCTCAGCTAATCCACCGCTCCAAATGGCAATCCAGGCCCCGCAAACACCAAAAAACAGCAAAAGTTTGGAGCAGAACCTGAGTTGCTGCTTCAACTCGGAGCCGTTTATACCCAGAGACACCACCATTATCGCAGCAGCACCCAATAGAAATGCAATGGGGAAATGTACCGTTACCGGATGCAACAGCTCGATCCGCCAAAGGTCCATCGGGGCAGTCATTATTCAATCGAAACAGTTAGTGGATCTAACCGTTTGCCGATTTTTCGAGCGGTTACAATGACCTTCATATCCTTCCTCAAATCTTCAAAGGAGGATGGAACTGCCGTGTTAGTGTCCGCGTTAACCTTGGTTACGACCGTATCTTTATTGAAATAGTACTCGTACTTCTTCCCATCGGGGGTAATCACGTAGATCTCTCGTTCCGATGGCACGACCTTATGTACCTTCCCAGAGATAACGGACTCAGATCCAGACATGGTATTGGATACAGACACGGTATTAGATACAGGCACGGTATTAGATACAGGCACAGTAGGCGTCTGTGCATAGGCAACCACAGCCCCAACCGAAATACTTTCGCAAGTTAACCCCATGGAAAGGCCTAGCAGGCCGATAACACTCAGAATCCGAAACATCGTATATAAACTCCTGGAATTTAATGGACTAATAAGGCGGAAAATCTACCTCCGTGCGTGAAACTTAACAACGGATCGGATGGCTCACAGGATGTCTAGCGTTTTTAGCGATTTGGCCTGATTCTCCCCCCATGAAGTGCATCTATTGTGGACAGCTTCTAGCTGCTTCCGAAGTGGCTGTATGCGGACAATGCCGTACGAAGAGCTACACTCATGCTCAGTCAGCTAGTCATGTTCAAGGGTCACAATACGGCGAGATTCCCCCACTGCTGCCCCCTCCGACAAATCCATTTGGTCCCATCCTCGCTGGGCTCTTTTTCGGGGCTGTTATCCTTGTCATCTGTATTTCCGATACTTTTTATTTCGCTGCGTTCGGAACAGCAGCGAGAACTGGCAGTGAGCCGTCTGGCTCATGGTTAGATCTTACTCTTGGAAGAAAATTTTCGTACACGGGTGTAGTAGTCGATGTAGGTATCGGGTCTGCCAAACTAGAAGAAGCGGGAGTCGGTCGTTCACTGGCGTTGATGCGACCAGAAACGTTTTCTAAGGTTGGGAAAGAGTATTCTAGCTCAGATGCAATGCCGGAAAAATTCGTCCAGCGCTACGTAACGATGATCACGCCACTATCCAATGAACCCGCCCTGAAAGGCGAACGCGCTCTTGCGCTTAAAGGACGAACGGTGGCGATTGATGGTTATTATGCACGAGTCGATAGGGGGAGAATTGGGGCGGATACGCTAGAATTTACCGGCGGGGATACCAAATTAATTTACATATCGTCGATTGCGATCAACTCGAAAAAACCGTGAGAAATCGATCGACGATCGCCTTTACTGGCTCCACCCGATCGATTCCGCCAACGCTTTTACCTGCTTGCCAAAAATCTTTGGTGGTTAACCCATTCAACGCTGAGCGCTTTAGTTTCCACACCGACAACGCTGAGTATAAAAACCTCATCGTGTGACGAGTGCGCGGATTTTTCAGTAGAAAGCGCGCGATAGGTCCAGCTCGTGTCCCAATCTTTTGCAGGTACGGCGTATTAATTACAGCAAGCGGAACGCCTGTGACCCTTTCGGTCAACACGATATCCTCAGCGCTGGCATTCACGATCGCTTGTTTATACGAATCGTGAGCGCTGCATTCAACGCTCGCGATAAACCTAGTCCCGATCTGCACCCCGAGATAACCAAGTTTTAACGCATCGGCGAAATCGTGGGGCGCGCCAATGCCCCCAGCGCAGATGAGCGGAACACCCAGCGGTTGTAACGCGGTATATAACTCTGCAGGCGATTTCGTCCCCGCATGCCCACCAGCACGATTGTTGACGCAGATTAGACCATCGATTCCGGCTGCGATCGCTTTTTCAGCCCATTTACGTTCAGTGACATCGTGGAAAACTATTCCGCCTCTTGCGTGAACTGCCTTCACCACCCAATCAGGATTTCCGAGAGCGGTAATAAAAAACTTCACTCCTTCTTCGAGCGCTATCTCCATCCATGCGCGCATCCGATCCTCGTAGATTCGCGAACTCTTCTCAACGATCATATTCATCCCGATCGGCTTATCAGTTAACGATCGAATTTTACGCAGTCCCGCTCTAAACTCGAATCCGTACACATATACCAACGACAACGGCTGTACGATCCCAATCCCGCCAGCTTCAGACACAGCGGCTACTAACTCAGGATTCGAACACGGATACATTGCACCGCCGATAATAGGAGCAGTGATTCCAAGTAACTCGGTAAACTTATTTTTCATCATTCCTATTTTCCGTCGCTTCTTAATCCTACTAACCAATTAGCTTCGGCTCGCACGACAACATCCCCACTACTGTCTTTCGCTTCAACCGGAATCAGTACCGCCCCCTTCTCGGGTAAATTAATCGCACTGAGATCGCACTCGAGAGATAAACTTCCTCGTGCCTTCTTGGCGTACGAGATCGTAAACCCGGTTAGGATCCCCCGCTGATTCGTCGCAAGTTTAGAAAGTAGCGCTAGCCCAGATCCCATTTCACAAAAGTTAGCGAGCGCCATTGCATGAATCGACCCTAAATGATTACGCAAACGCCGGCGATCGTGAAGCACAATCACCGCCTTGCCTCCTCCGAGCTGCTGAACTCGCGCGCCAAGTGTCCCGGAATACGGCACAGCTATTCCGAATACGATGCCGAATAGCCACTTACCCAACGGAAGCGGGGAAAGCAGACGCCAGCTAGCAAACAGGAAATCAGAAGATCGTATATAGTGGGTCACTTGGTGATTCTCCGCTGTGAGCTTCAGTTTCAACAGGGTGAATCTTACGATTCCATGAGACGACTTAGACAGCCACTGGGCCCCGGTACCTCAGTATGCTTATATCTAAGAACGCAATGAAACTGTTCGCAATGGTCACCACTAAGTCTTCAGCTCGGTACACCGACCTTGCGCTCGATACGTTTTTTAAAACGGTAACCTTGGCCGAGCATGACGTTTTCATTTTAATCAATAACGATGCGGATCGCCCGTATCAGATGCCTGAAAACTATCCACAGCTACAAACGATAACGAATCCATCACCGATCGGATTCGCTGCTAATGTTAACCAGATACTTAGAATCGCACAGACCGGAAAAGCAGATGTTTTTTTCTTGAATAACGATCTCGTTTTTACGAAAAACTGGATCTCTCCCCTACTCGTCGATGAGCCTTGGATTCTGTCCCCAATTTCAAATCGTGAAGTCGCGTATAATACCGAATCGTTTGTTTGGACGGATGATATCTCAATTGAATACTATCATCAGCACGCAAATGGCTTTCAAGATTGGTTAAGTGATTACAATTCCAAGGCAACGATGGCCTTCAATATATTAGTCCTACCGTTTTTCTGCGTTAAACTTCCGTACACTGTATATTCAGTGGTGGGTGCTTTTGATGAGCAGTACGGAAAGGGCGGTGGTGAGGATTTCGACTACTGTCTGCGCGCTATTCAGCACGGCTTCGCTGTAAAGCACGCGCCGCGGTCATTTGTGCTCCACTTCGGCGGCAGGTCGAGCTGGTCCGGAGCTGAAACACGGCAGCAACAACTAAATCGGGAGCAGATCTTCTTTGAGCATTTTGAATCCGTCTGGGGAAAGAAACTGACTGATCTTATTTTGCGGGATGATCACACGGTCCTTGCGAACGATTCTGCAGCTGTCATGGCAGCTAATGCAGGAAATTTTCAGGAAGTTATTAAGCGGCTTAAAGTATGACGCCAGACGCCTCGTCGCATCCAATTATTTTCCCCTACGATTTCTATCATTTCTGGGCAGCGGGTCGTGTGGCCGTCGAAGGTGGGGATCCATACGATCGAGTCGCGGTATTCGAGAGAATGTTAACCGTCGGTTGGCCTATCACGGAAGGTTTCCATGGGTTTCTTCATCCGCCTTGGACGATTTGGTTGTTCGGACTTTTGGGAGAGCTTCCATTTAACATTGCAGTCGTCGTTTGGTTTCTGTTGGCTGGACTAATTTCCTTAGTAGCATTTTCCGTGTGTTCTAGATGGCTGGCATCCACGTTGGAACCCTTGGGAGATAATCATTCCCTCTTTTCATCTCCCCTGAGTACTAAATCTTGGTTTCTTCCATTTATTTTTTTCACTTTTCCACCTCTACTTGGCACGTTCTGGAACGGGCAAACTAATATTTTTATTCTGTTAGGATTTGCTCTATTTATTTTATACGAGCGAAAGAAATTCGATCTAGCTGCGGGCATAGCTCTCTCTTTAGCGCTCGTTAAACCTCAGCTTTTCATCGGATTTTTTGCTGCGCTTATGATCTTTGCATTACGGAGTGGTAGATTAAAAATCATCGCCGGAATCGCAATCGGGTTTATTGCTCAGGTCTGCGCCTCCCTCGTAATCGCACCTAAGATTTTCAATTACTTTATCGAAGCCGCATCGAACATGACGACTTCCTCGGTGACGCTGCCGGGCGCCTCACTTGCTCAAACAATCTATCAGTTGTTTCCCTTTCAGCTAGTTTTTCCACTCGTATCGATCGCTTTCACAATTTCAGTAGCGATTTTTGCTCTGCGAGCCAACATCCAAAAATGGGTTGAACACCTCCTTTTAATTTGCTTACCGCTATCTCTAATGAGCTCCCCTTATATATGGAGTCACTCTCTGCTCCCGCTGATATTTGGCTACTTATGGATCGCTGTGCATTTCTATAAGCACGAACGAATCTACCTATACGTACATATCTTCTTTGTTACGGTTGGAATTTTTGAGATTCTCCGCCCCCATAGCCTGGCAAATTTCATGGTATTAATTCCGATCGGGATTCTGTTGATCGGTTTGTCGCTAGCCCGACGTCCCTTTCCTCTCCGACCCCAGTAACTCACTCGACCTGCAGCAATAACCCCTTTAGATACCGCGCCTCGGCGTGAAAAATGCTTGTTGGATGACATTCCGCCTGCCCAAGTCGCTTGAGTACTCGAACGTTTCGCCCAGAGATGCCGGCGGCTGTGCGCACCGCGATAAAAAAATCCTCTTCAGTGACTAACTGCGAACAAGAACAAGTCACCATCAGGCCACCCGGTACGACTCTTCTAATCGCTGCTTGATTTAGCGTTTGATATCCTCGAATACCGGACTGCAACGCGGCGCGATGTTTAACAAACGCTGGTGGATCCACAACCACTATATCGAATCGCTCTGAACAGCTTTTTAGGTATTCAAAACAATCACTCAATACCGGATTAATATTCGCTGAATTTAACTCGGCGTTTACAGCTATCGCATCTACCGCAGGCTTCGAACCGTCTACCGCGGAAACGTGAGTAGCTCCAGCTACCGCTGCATGCAAACCAAAACCACCGATGTACGAAAATAAATCGAGCACCGATCTGCCCTTAGCGAGGTTCGCTACAAGTGCCCGATTCGTGCGTTGGTCTAGAAAATATCCAGTCTTCTGCCCGCCAGTTAGCGGAATACGAAGTTTTACCCCAAGCTCTACGACATCGACTGAAGCTCTAGGCTCGCCTCGGAGCCAACGCGGGTCATCCAATCCAGAGCCGTTAGCAACGACGTGTGTGATGTCTGGCCAGACAGCGCTGAGCGCATCGCTGATAAGCGGCAGATACGGCGTATGTCCTGATGAATGCACCTCAATGGAGGCTACGTTTGCGAACCGATCGATCACCAATCCAGCGAGACCATCCCCTTCTCCGTGCACCAATCGAAAACAGTTAAGGTCACATCGATCGGTGAGTCCCACAGCACTGCGCACTGCTAACGATGATTTCAGACGATCGACGTAAAATGCTAAATCGATCGGGCGATCTTCAAATGTGATGATTTTTGCTGAGATCGAGCGATCGCCAAAAAATCCTCGTCCTAAAAACTTTCCGCTACTGCTGCGTACCTCAACGAGCTCTCCCTCCTTCGGAGCACCTTCGGTTTTCTGTACCGCACCGGAGAATAGCCATGGATGTTTGCCCAACAACGAGCGTTCACGATCTTTTTTAAGGTGGAGTACTGCCGTCATAAGAACCAATGAAAGTGCGGGATTGTCTTACCTTTGGCGTGATTCGTTGGCAAATAACCGGTTCCGCTGCCTCCTGACTTCATGCATTAATATACGGGTATGGATGCCGATATTTCGTTTGATGCAGTATTCGCTAAGTTACGGGCTTTTTCCGAGTTGCCAGCGTTTGAGTTATTATCAACTGCTAAGTGCCTCACCTATTTCGGAGGAATTTCAGAGGCTGTAGCGGATTTAAGCCTGTCAGAGCTTGCTGAACTCTCTAGTCTTGAGCTTCGGGCGCTCGGAATGAGTGAAACCGATTGTCAGGTGATTCTCCAGCAACTCTCCCCTCTCGTAGTTAAGGCAGAATCAAATGATGTCGGCGTGAATTCTAATGACGAAGTAGATCAAGCAACTTCAGCCTCCGCTGACAATACGAATCCCGGTATGACGCTTTCCTCAGTAGCGCAGGAACAATTACTTACAAATATTTTAAACGAGCTTGCTGCCTGGCCACAGCTTGAAGTTTACGGTAACGAGGCGCTCGGGAAATTTTGGGTCGACAAGAACGTGCGTGCTCCATTTGAGGAATTAATTACATTAAGACAACTCGCGCACATGTCGGTGCGATCCTTGCTTGCCAAGCGCTCGATGACCGGTGAAAAAATCGTAGCGATAACGAACGCAGCGAAACAGGCGATGCAGGGCTTACGAAATATTAAAACTTCCGCTAAAGAGTCGTTACCCAGCAGCCCGGTTTTAGATCTGACCAAGACATCGCGAACCGAGGATAGCTCTCTAACTCAGCGACTACTCGCTGCCGCACTAAAGGAATTGTCCCCTGCTCAGCGGGCCCGAGTATTAACATCGGTTGCTATGCCAGAGGACGCCTCGTCTTCAAGAAGAAAATCTTCTAAAGCAAAATCCCGTAAATCACGCATCGCTAAGAAAACTTCTAAGAAAAAATCGCGCAAGGCGAACACACGTTAGAGCGTACAACTATCCCGCGCGATTTGATGCGCTCTCTATGAAGACCTTTGACTGGGCCGGCACCGACTCTGTCAACCATACACTTCCGCCAATTACTGAACCGTTTCCGATAATCGTTTCTCCGCCTAAAATAGTGGCGTTGGCGTAAACCGTGACATTGTCTTCGAGCGTTGGATGCCGCTTCATATTCGCCATTTCCTTGCTTACACTCAAAGCTCCGAGCGTGACCCCTTGGTACAGCTTAACTGCTTTTCCGATTACGGTAGTTTCACCGATTACGATTCCGGTCCCGTGATCTATGCACAGCCCAGCGCCGATCGTAGCCCCAGGATGTATATC
>JBGSNS010000176.1:0-2309 GCA_041739515.1 Bdellovibrionota bacterium | reverse complement strand
CTCAGATGCAGATAAGAACGCCGTCTTTAGCTCGGTCTGGCTTTGGACACCAGGGGTGCGTCCTTCGCGCTCCATCAAAGCGAGAAATTTCTCCGGAATGCCATTTGCGCGCAAGAACTCAGTCGTCGTACGCTCGCTATTAAAGTTGAAGTCCTTAAGGAGCCGGTAGTTGGCTTTGGCGTAATTGGGGGTTTCCTCAAGCATGAGAACGAATCGATCTCGCAGTAGCAACACCGCGAGCATGTTTCCGATCGATCCCATCAATCCGATCAACTCACCGGCATCCGCGAACTGCGGGTTAATGTACTTAACGATTATTCGAGTAAACTTTGCGATTCGCACCGCCCGTAACCGTTGCTCGCGAATAGCCTCCCGCAACGTAGTCGGCGGCAATGGACGTGCGCCTAAGGCATCTAACGTAACGCGTACTCGATCGACACCGAGCCTACTAATCATCTGCCAAACGTTGGTGAGCGAAAACGGATCGGAAAGCCCTTGCTGAACTGAGTATGTGTTCTGGGCGATCGCTATGGCGATGGCAGGATCTTGAAGTACAGATCGGGTAACGCGTTCAGGAGATGGAATAGCTCCAGATAATTCCTCTTTGAGTGCTCTAAGAACGTCCGGATCCGCAGGAAGAACGGATAGTTGACCGAGCGCAACCGATCCACCAGCAGAGGCTTCCTTCTCAGTATCGTTCCCTTCGTTCGACGCGCCCATTCTCCACTGACTATCGTCAAAGTTGCCGATCGACGCGAGCACTTTGTGCCGGATACGGACTCAGCAAGACGCAGTTTTACGCGCGAATGTGAACGGCGTTCCTCCAATTTTCGCGTATGAATTGGTCTAGTATTTAGCCTCTTTCAGGGGTCTCGCGGGGTTTATAGCCGCATGGTACGCTTTTCAGCATGAATGAGATTACTTTTCCAAAGAATACTTCGCTCGAATCCAATCCTGAAGTTGCGCAACGAGGTTGTAAGAACCTTGCCACAACGCACGAGTTGAACCATAGGCGGCATACCAGAGGAGGCCTCGGTTTTACCCTGGTAGAGATCATGGTTGTTCTGATCATCCTGACCATTCTGATGACGGTTTTTGGAGGCAAGATCTTTTCCGCTGGCGATAAGGCTAAGGCAAATATTACGCGCATCAAGATGAAGGAAGTGGCGTCTTATTTGGAGCAATTTAGACTGCAATACAACAAACTGCCTAGTTCGCTAGCAAGTCTTACCCGTTGCAACGAAGATACCGGAAGCGGATGTACCCCTATTGCTAATGAGGATTCCCTAGTCGATGGTTGGGGCAAGCCCCTTGTCTATTCGACTCAGGGAGATCGAGCGTTTGAAATTAAGAGTCTCGGCGCTGACGGTCGAGATGGTGGCGAGGGCGTGGACGGCGATCTCGTTTCCTCTGGCCCATAATGTCACGTCGGAACGCGATGAATTGGAACGGGAGGAGACAAGATTTTCTGTTATCGCGACCGCTCGCACGTGATTCCTTACACAAATCAAAGGCGTTCACGTTATTGGAACTGATCGTCGTGATCGTTATCATCGGCGTGGCCTCCGCTATTATCGGAATTCGTACGGGCAACTTCGCGTGGTGGAACGAAGAAACCACTCTGCGACGAATCTCTGAAACCATATCATTTCTCCATTATCAGGCGATGGCCGATCAGTCGTTTTACCAATTAGAATTCGATTTAACTAAGAATCAATTTCGTGCTGGCGTGCTGCGACCTGACGATGCTGCTATTGCCTCGTTAGCGAGTCTCGCCGTAGGAGCTGGAAACCTAACTCTCGAATTAGCGGCGTTTCAAAATCCTTCTGCAGGCGATTCTCAGACGTTTATTCCGCCGCCGAATTATCCATCCCTTGCGGAACCAACCAAACTTCCGGATGGGCTTACGATCACCGATATTGTCACGATGCGAGGCACAATTAAGGCTGGCGATACGACTAGCGATATTTCCGGAGACAGCACGCGAGCTCAGATCCGATTTACGCCGCGCGGATTTTCGGAGTTTGCTGTAATCCACCTGCGACGCAATAGCGGGGCATCCGTTACAATCTTAGTAAATCCATTTACCGGAGTTACAGAGACATTCCCTGAGTACCGGGAATTCGCTTGGACCTACGGACAAAATAAGACATAAGATGCTAAATTCATCGTCGCCTCAAACTTACTTCACAAACACACGGTCGACCGGCTTTACCTTAGTGGAGGTAGTTTTTGCGCTGGTTGTATTGGGCGGCAGCCTAGTCGTGTTACTAGGGCTACAGTCTTCGCTGATCACGCGCACACTTAGG
>JBGSNS010000172.1:0-10779 GCA_041739515.1 Bdellovibrionota bacterium | reverse complement strand
TGATCTCATGTGGATCGTCTGGATCGATTGGAGCACCTTCAACAGTTCTCATTCCAGTGGTCAATAGTAGAGGGACGCGGTTGCCACTCTTGCGAATCTTCCCGACTAACTCCGCTCCGCTCATGCCGGGCATAGTCTGATCGATGATTACCAACGCAAATCGATGAGGAGACGTTTCGATGATTTTTAGTGCCTCTAGGCCATTTGTGGCTTCGAGCACTACATAACCGCTGCCGAGTAAGGATGCTTTAATCACTGACCTTACTAACGGCTCATCGTCAACGACGAGTACTTCTCGTGGATCAAGTCCTTCACTTGTTCTGATCGAATCAACCTCTAGAGAACCCAGGCTCTCTTTGTTGGGGGTATTTTTATTCGCAATTGATTCATTCTTCGTCGAACCGATTGGTAAAAGCACCGAAATTGCTGTTCCGTATCCAACCTTCGATTTAACGCCGACCCCACCATCGTGACCTCTCACGATAGAATCAACCAAACTTAATCCGAGCCCTGTCCCGTATCCTGAGGCTTTGGTCGTAAAAAATGGTTCAAAAATATGGCGCAGATGTTCCGGAGCAATTCCGGTGCCTGAGTCTTCGACTTTCAGTTCAATGTACGGCCCATTTTTCAAGGTTAATATGCCATCGTCTTCCGTAATCTTACGAACTGTAGTTGATAGCGTTATAATACCGGCCCCAGTGATCGCGTCGCGAGCATTAATGATTAAGTTCATCAAGACTTGCTGAAGCTGACCCTCATCACCATCGATCGACATGTCTCCAACGCCGTGCGATACGCTCAAGCAGATCGAGGCCGGCAGAAAATGGCTACATAATCCCGCAGTCGCATTCATTAAATCTTTAACTGAGACATGCTGCTTTACGAGTTGATCTTTGTGCGCCAATGAAAGTAATTGCTTAGTCATCTCTGCACACCGTAGTGTGGCGTGCTCAGTGGCTAGTAGGCGTGCGTGTGTCACAGAGTCATGCCGAACCTCTAACAAAGATAATTTTAGCTGACCCAGAATCGCGGTAAGATAGTTGTTGAAATCGTGCGCGATGCCGCCTGCAAGTTGACCAACCATCTCGAGTCGCTGAGAGTGACGTAGTTCTGCTTCTAAAACCTTTCGTTCCTGGATGTCGAAAATTAAAGATTCAGAGCAAACCTGTTCTTTAGTTTCACATCTCCCAACAGATCTGCTTTGGGTTTGACGTTCGAACATCCAGCGATAGGTGCCATCACGACAGAGAATTCGATACTCCGCCTCAACCGTTGCCATGTTCAAAGAGTCTCGCGCAGTCAGAATCGTGTCGTATGCCTCATAATCATCAGGATGTATGATGGAGCGGTAAAGGTGGGGATTAGTCTCGAATTCACTAACTGGAAACCCAACCAGTTTTTCAAGTGACGGACTTATGTAGAGCGGATCTCCGTTGGCATCGACCTTGATCATGAAGAAGCCACTATTTTCTACTAACTCGCGATAATACCGCTCCTTTTGAGTGATTGCGCTCAACGCCGCAGCCAATGGAGTTACATCTCTAAGTACTATCCAGAATCTGGAAACGTTGGATCTTTCATCTACGGCATACATCGCTACGGAGAAATTCTTTTGTGAGCCATCGCGCTCTTCGGTTTGGAGATCGAAATGGCCAAGCACAAGGTCCTCGTCACACCAACTTTGAATCATCGCACGATGCTGAGTGGTTGGTGGAAAAAAGAAGGCGAACGATTTTCCAACGCAATCGGTTACGTCAGAAAGCCCGTATGCCGACAAGAACGTTTCATTTCCGTCGACGAACCGACTCTCCGATCTCCAAAACCTTTCCGCGATATTGTCGCTTGCTTCATCATCATCAACGATTGGTGGCTCATCACCAACGAGCGCTTCAATCTCGAAGAGAGCGATACGCGCTGAGCTTCTTCCGAGTAGGTACCGAAAATCAAAAAGTTCAGCTCTCGATGGAGGAAGACTTAAAGTTGGTACGCGAGGTAACTTTCGCTTGCCTCTAATCGGCTCCCTTACTTGCTCTAGTCTAGCTAATTCTGGTTTTGTAGCTCCAACAGGTAGGTTTGAAGCGTGTTTGGTCGAAGGATTGCGAGCACCTGCTAAAGAGACAGGCTTAGTAGTAAGCGCTCGAAGTTTTCCTTCAGAGGTTGCCATACTCTCCTAAATGCCATCGTCTAAAAGCAAACTCTTCATCAACGAGAAGTAATTCGGACGATTTAGCCTTATTACCACGTTTTAAAAGATAACGTAGAAATTTTCGGAATTATTTTTAGCTGATGATTCTTTTGCGAGAATATGCGTAGCTCAGCTACAATTACTTGTTCGAGATTAGCTCTATAAGTGGCTTTAGACGCGTCTGACGTCTGAGTGTGTCGGTTCGCTGCGCTGCTAGCTTTAGAGCGCGCCGGGAACCTACTATAATCAATAGCTTTTTCGCCCTCGTGATAGCGGTATAAATAAGCTGCCGTTCTAGCAGCATGTAGTGCGACTCGTGCAGGGCCAATACAACGCAGGACATCTCGGAGCCCTGTGAACGGTGAACCGAAATACAGTAGGCAAGGCTCAGCTGATTAAGTTGCCCGAGGTCATATTTAATTAACCGACCGTCCCAAAGATCTACAGTGATATTTTTGCGAACCTTATCTACCCGACTGATCACACCGGTATCGCCGTTGAATACTCCGTAGTCATCGATCTGATAATTGTTAACTCGTTGACTTACACGATCTCCCACGCGCAGGATCCCAGAATTCGCTTCCACCTCTTGTTCCGGATCGAAACAAGGATTGAGCGCCTGCTGCAAACGTACGTTAAGGTTTATGACACCGAGATCTCCTCGATTGGTTGGAGAGAGTACGGTTATCTCATCGCGGTTAAATCCGAACTTTTTAGGAATTTGATCTGCAACCAATTTTTCAATTAGTGTTGCTGCTTCCGTCGCGTCCGGGCGCGGGATAAAATAGGCATCTGTCTTTGTAATCCCGTCGGGTTGCGGAATCTCTGGTGCTATCCCGCCGTTAATCGCATGGGCAATCGAAGTAATATTCGAACCATCCGCGCGACGATACAGTCGCGAGAGGGCGATGGTAGGGACAGCAGGAGTGGTCACAAGATCTCCTAAAACTCTCCCCGGTCCAACGGAAGGCAATTGATCACGATCACCCACTAAGATTACAGTTGAACCTTGCGGAACAGCGCAGAAGAGATCTTTGGCAAGTTGGATATCGACCATCGAACTCTCATCGACGATCAACACATCGAGATCGAGGGGAAATTTTCCTGTATGAAGAAAACCGTTAGTATTCGGGTCGAACTTTAAAAGTCTATGGATGGTGGAAGCCTTATGATCGCATACCTGAGCCATGCGTTGCGCAGCTCGACCGGTCGGAGCTGTTAAAACTACTCTGCGCCCATTGCGTTTAAAGAGAGCTACTAATGCTCTAATAACCGTCGTTTTTCCGCATCCTGGTCCTCCAGTCAAAATCATGAGCGCCCTAGTCGAGGCGAGCAAAACAGCATGCTTTTGTTCCGCAGAAAAACTGACGTTAAGCTCAAGTGCAGCGGAAGCCAGGGCAGCATCCACCTGAGCTGGTGAGAGAGGTTTCGCACACTCCGCGTCGCAGCGTGACGCAACGAATTCAGCAACAAATCGCTCAGCGCGCGACAAATACAGCAGCGCCACCCGCACTTCATCTACATCGGTTTCGATATCGATGTACTCTTCTCTGGATAACTCCAAGAGTGCTGGTTCCAAATTTATATCGTCTTCGATTCTTAGAAGATTCTTCGTCTGCTCAAAGAGCTGAAGTTTTTTTAGAAAACAATGCCCATCATCCGCTGCTTTCTCTAGAGCGTGAAACAATCCAGCCTTTAATCGCTGCGGAGAGGTTAGCGGCAGGCCTAAATTTATTGCGATCGTATCGGCAGTTAAAAATCCTACTCCCCGAATGTCGCGTGATAGCAAATACGGATCTCGGGATACTCGTTCAACCGTCGCGGAGCCGTAGGTTTTAAGAACCTTAGCAGCTAGACCACGCGGAACTTTATTTTCAACTAGAAACCTCAAGCTTTCCCGTTGTCCCTCGTCTTTGATTAGTTCTTCGCGCAACGCATTTAATTTGGCTTTACTGATGCCGCCTAGTTTCTTCACTCGTTCCGGTTCCTTCATCAGAACATCGAGGGTTTTATCACCGAATGCGTTGACGAGTTTTTCAGCGGTTTTAGGTCCAATGCCTTTCGCAATCCCACTCTGTAGAAAGCGTGAAATGCTGTCCGGGGTACTGGGAGTTGTTTGGGTGACAGACGAAGCTACGAATTGTTTACCGAATTTCGCGTGCTCGGTGAACCGACCACGAACTACGACGTGCATCCCTTGAAGAGCTGCCGGAAAGGTCCCAACGACCGTCAATGGCTCACTGCGGTCATCAAGCTCTACCTTGCACACAGCGTAACCGTTGTTAGCGTTTTGAAACGTTACTCGGTCGACTATGCCGCGCAGGACCGTTTCCTCATTCCCGCTCTCGCGGCTAGGGGCTGGTTCCTGGTTTGTGGGCTCGTCCGGTCTATCCATAAACGTAACTAGTCACCCTAGGTTAAGCCATAACGCGAATTATTAGCAGTCAGTACCAATGACGGGTAGAGCAACGTACCAATTGCCAGCCCTGATCGGGCTGACGTATTTTGTGACTAGTTACCCATAATTTATAGTCTGGCGCTTGCCTGACCTGTGTATCGCAAAAAAACTTCACTTTAGCGAACCGAAACCCAAATTAATTGGTCTAAATCCTATTTGGAGCCAGTGATCCGCGCGCATTTTTATCGTACGCTAACCCGCAGAGTTGCTCCACCTATGATTGATATTGAACACTTAAGAACGAATCCCGAAGCTTACACCCGAGCGTGCAAGCTTAAGAGAATTAACCTGGATATTCCGGCGCTGCTAAAGTTAGACGAGCAGTACCGTGCGTTAAAAACGAACGTTGAGTCACGACGTTCCGAGAGTAATGCGTTTAATAAGCAACTTCCGACTCTAAAAGGAGCAGACCGCGACGCAAAGCTTGCTGAGATGAAAGTGTTTTCCGCTCAGACTAAGGAACTCGATGCTCAGCTTGCAACTCTGGAGCTTGAACGCAAGACGCTGCTGCTGCGTGTTCCAGGAATTCCGTTACCCAATGTTCCGGACGGAGCAAGCGACGCGGACAATCAAGAGTTGAGGCGAGTAGGGGAGATGCCCCAGTTTTCCTTTAAGATAAAGAGCCACGCGGAGCTTGGTACCGCCCTCGACATCATAGACGCCGAACGCGGTGTAAAACTCGGAGGCTCGCGTGCTTATTTTCTTAAGGGAGATGGCGCACGCTTGCAGCATGCTCTGATGAGTTTCGCCATCGATCTAGTTAGAGTGAAAGGGTACGTGCTGATGGACCCGCCGCACATAGTACGTCGCGAAGTTATGGAGGGCACCGGGTACTTTCCAGGCGGAGAAGAGCAAGCGTATCACCTCGACGATCGGGACAATGAGTATCACTTGATCGGAACCGCTGAGGTTCCTGTGACCGCATATCATTGCGATGAAACGTTGGCACAAGCCGTTTTGCCGCTTCGGTACTCTGGATATTCTCCATGTTATCGCCGCGAGGCTGGAACATACGGCAAAGACACAGCTGGTCTCTATCGCGTCCACCAGTTCTACAAAGTCGAACAGGTGGTAATTTGTCGCAATGATGCGGAGGAGAGTGCAAAAATGCACGCAGAGCTTCTCGGTAATTCAGAGGCGTTATTGCAAGCTTTAGAACTTCCGTATCGTGTGGTCGCGGTTTGCACCGGTGATATGGGGCAGGGGCAGCTTTACAAAAATGATATTGAAACCTGGATGCCGTCCCGAAATGCGTTTGGTGAAACTCATTCTTGTTCCACCTTTCATGACTTTCAAGCTCGCAGACTTAATCTGAAATACAAAGATGCAACTGGTAAGTCGGTGTATTGTCATACACTGAATAATACGTTGGCGGCTTCACCGCGACTTTTGATTCCACTACTCGAGGTGCATCAACAGGCGGATGGTTCAATTAAAATTCCACACGCGCTTCGCCCTTATATGGGAGGGCAGGAAGCGATAACGGCTGCACGGTGAAACTCGATTAATGAACACAACCATAGCGATAGTTACTCACGCTGTTAAGAAAAAACCGGCGCGTTTCGTGATTGCGATCATTTGGTTGATGTTTACACTCTCATTGCTTGGATGGTGGATTTTTTTTGGGGCCCACCAAGTCAATCGGCTTTCCGCACTTGGCTATCCGGATGCATTAGAGCTGGCCCGATTTCAACGGATGTTGATGTGGGAAGGCGGCACTTTGATCATTTTAATTATCGCGGGTGGAGTTAGTGGGCTTTATCTGTTGGCGCGTGAGCTTCAAGCCCAGGGCGAAATACGCGCATTCTTCGCGGCATTTACGCATGAGATGCGAACATCGCTCTCTTCTCTTTTGCTTCGAACGGAGGCTCTCTCGCATGCAACTAAAAATCCTGGGGAAGCACAGCCAATCATCACGGAGATTGAGCGAATACGGCTTCAGTTAGATAATGCGCTTTTCGCTACTGTTAGCGCCGAAGGAGGGCTGCATCGCGAGTCATTGATACTTCTGGATATTGTAAGAAGGGTCGCCGAGCGATTCACAGAGCTATCGGTAGCGATTGTAGGTGACGTCACCGCACGGGTAGTCTGTGATGCGAGGGCGCTTGAGGGCATGTTCTCAAACTTGTTTAGCAACGCGCTTATTCATGGACATGCTGGAGGTGTTACCGTCGAAGTGCAGCAAAGTGGATCTCGGGCAGTGGAGCTTCGAATCACAGACGATGGACAAGGTTTCGCTGGAGATCCAAATCTGATCGGACGCAGGTTTGCCAGGCATTATGAAGGCAGCGGCACGGGCCTTGGACTTTCTATTACGAAAGATCTTGCCGAGCGCAGTGATGGGAGTTTTCGGTGGGAAATAGGCGAGAACAGTCGATTCGTTGCTATACTTCAACTTCCATGTGAGGGCCTGGCATGAGACGCCTGCTTTTGATCGAAGATAACGCGACTCTGAGTACCGCTCTGCAAGCTAAACTTTGTGAGAGCTATGAACTTGTTCACTGTGCCACTGCAGCTTCCGTGACCGAGATTTTTGCCAAAGCTGTCCGGTTTGATGTTGCTGTGGTTGATATATTTCTACCGGATGGCTCCGGAATAGAACTCGCGAAGCGATACTTATTGCCGCAGAGCATTCCAGTATTGTTTCTAAGCGCGTTTAGCTCCGCTGAGTATCGGCTCGAAGCGCTTGAGGCAGGGGGCGCAGATTTTATTCCCAAACCATTTCATCTTAGAGAGCTTGTGCTGCGCGTAGATCGGGTACTTTCAAGCGCGTCGCCGAAACCTGGTGGGAACACTTTGATCGTGAATGGAGTGACCATCGATTTTGACGCACGAACAGTTTCGCACGGCTCTGGACAAGTTGTGTTGAGTCTTAGGGATGCAGAACTGCTTCGATTGTTGATCTCTAGCGAACCGCGCTCCCTAAGTAGAGAAGAGTTAGCAAACGCTGTTTGGGGATCCGAGGGCGGCGTCACAGCGCGAACAATCGATAACGGCATCGTGCGTCTGCGTCAGGCTTTAGGGTCTGCCGCTGGGGCGCTGCGGTCGGTTAGGGGGGTAGGGTATCAGTGGGTTAGGTCTGTCTAAGGGAATTCATTCTCCCCTTTTTGGACCCCTGGCACCGGTGCCGTTAACAGTAAGAGTGAAATGGGTCCAAAAAGGGGAGAATAAACACTTGCACAAAATTCCCCCACTTAGGTAAATCGTTGAAGTCATTAGATGAATCTAACTGAGGGTGGGCGTGCGCCCACAATTGGACCGTAACTAAAACTAAACAGGCCATGGACGGCGATGTTAATACTAACTAGAAAACCGGGGGAAAGCCTCTTTATTGGAGACAAAATTAAGGTTGTGGTCGTTGAGATCAAAGGCAACCAAATTCGTCTCGGTATTGAAGCTCCATCGGATGTAAGGATTTTGCGTGAAGAAATCTACGCACAGATTTTGGAAGAGAATAAATCCGCTGCTGCACCGGTATCGGGCGATTCTTTGGAGGGATTGTCCGCCGTGTTAACGTCACCAACAGGAGAAGGCTCGCAGACATTTAAACCGGTGCTATCGTCGGCGCGAAGGCCCGACTTGCATGGGGGTAAGAAGAAGTAACCCATGAGTACCAACGAAACTAAAACACCCAACGTATCGCCACCACCTGAAGGGACCGGCAGTATCGTTACAATTCAGAGTACCCGTTTCGGCCCGATGGAGGTCGCTGAAGAGTCGATCATTACGTTCTCTAAGGGGCTGATCGGTTTCCCCGATGCTGTTAAATTTGTGATGTTTGATCACAAGCCGCCGTTTGCGTGGTTACATTCAACGGAAGATTCATCGCTGGCATTCGTGGTAATCGATGGTTCACAATTTTTATCACAGTTTGAGCTTAGACCTCCGCACAACGAACCGGAGATGGATCTGAAAGAAGACGATGATTACGCCATTTTGGTAGTCGTTACAGTGCGTGGGGATCCGACCCTGACGACGGCTAATATAAAGGCACCACTATTCGTAAATCTCCGCAATCGACGCGGTGCTCAGGTTATTTACGACGACCCAAATTTCCCAACGCGATTTGCGCTATATAAGCCGGCAACTCCAGCTCCAGTGAAGTAGGTAGCTTCCTGGGAGCGCGAAGCGTTGCTTCGCAGTCTAGGGCGGTACTTTGCGGCAACTTTCTTTCACCGCTGAGCGATTCGATAATTAGCTGCGAATCTGTAGGATAAATTTGAAACGGCAAAGGGGTTGTTTAGACTGCGAAGCAACGCTTCGCGCTCCCAGGGCTACTCGTAGATGCTGCGCTCAGCCTCGAATCTCGTCTTAGTCTCCTCCGCGATCTCACGAAGTTTCTCCTCTAGACCTTCGGCTGGAAATCCAATGTAGGTAGCCACTGCCTTCATCGAGGGCATCTGATCAGGATATCCATCCGGCGAGCCAATCTTGGCCGTGTGAGCGATCATATCAGCTAACTGCACCACAGCAGTTTTCTCCTCAAGCGGACTTTCAGGTTTCGGTCCAGAAATTGGATCGCGATAATGTAAAATTGTTTGACATGTTTCAGTCGAAAAATTCCATTTCTTGGCCACTAATGCTCCGATTAATGGGTGAGCAAATCCGAACTGATTCTGCTCTCCGGTAACGAGATCGCACCCAGTTTTCTTTATCGCGGCCAAAATTAAGCTATATTCCTTCTGTGTTTCGGGGCGCGCCATCAAAACGATCTGTCCTAGGCTGTGAAGTAACCCTAAAAGAAAAATCTCTTCGTGATAAGGTTTTTTCAACAGCTTTGCGATCATCGTGCTCGACATCGCTGTAGCCATAGAGTTTTCCCAGACCATCTTCTCAAGTGCTGCAAATTTGCGATTCATCTGACGCAGAGCAGCGGCAACAATAATGCCCTTCAACGCTTTAAATCCGATGATCATTATCGCTTGATTTAGCGTCGTGATCTCACGTTGACGCGAAAACATCGCGGAATTTGCAATTTTCAACACTCGTGCGGCCAAGGCGGTATCGCTCGACAGTAAATCCGATAATTCCTTCGCAGTTGTGTCTGGATTCTCAACCATACTGATCGCTCGCGAAGCGACTTGTGGCATTGGAGGCAAATCACCAACCCATGCCACAATCTCACGCCAGTCCTTACCTTGAGATAGACGGCCCTTGAACTCCTCGGGAGCGGCAGCAGTAGTTCCAGAATTTGGAGTCCCAGAATTTGGAGTCTCGGTCATAAGTGTTTCCCTTAGGCTGTCCTGACAATTAGAGTCTGCAAGGACGCATCAGTATTACCCTCGGACAATAAATTCAAAACCATAAGAGCAACAAGGGGGAAGAAAAGAGACAATGGCCTAGAGGTCTCTCCTAGGAGTAATTCGCGTGGCGAACTATAAAATCGCCCTGGTTCTACTTGAGATGCTCAAAAACTGTTCAGCTTTCGCAAAGCCCTACCGACAGTATTCCTGACGGCGCGAATTAGCGCACGTGATTTTAGCGGGATGAAGGGGAAAGACTATGAGCAATGAATTTCCAACCGAGATTACTGGAGAGAAGGGATTTATCCGGATCTCATCAGATCTCGATAACGAAATGGCTGGTGAAGCGCTACGTCAAGCGTTTAACCAAGTGTTCGATCAAGGCAAGCGCACTATCGTGCTTGATTTTGCGGACGTTCAGATAATCAACAGCTACGGCATCGGTAAAGTATTGATGTGCTACAAGCGCCTCAAAGCTGAAAACGGCGTGTTGATGGTTAAGCCGCTTCAAGGTTTCGTAAAGGAAACCTTTGAGTTGCTGATGCTCGACAAACTGTTACCGGTTCACGAGTAAGGTCGGGGAAATTAAAAAGGAGTATCTCTCGCGTATCCCGGTGGATGGGAGGAGATGTTTCAAACCGATGGGACCCGTCGTCAGAGCGCAACAAGTGTATCGAAGTGATGAGCTTGCCGAAAGGCGAGTGGATCTCGCTGTAGTCGACCAGTTGGTCGAATCCGGTGTGTTTGACAAACGGGTTCGTCTGCAACTTGAGTTAGCGTTTCAAGAAGCACTCAGTAATTCGCTTGAACACGGTAACTTAGAGCTCGATTCAGCGTGGCGTGAGGAGATCGATTCAGCAGGTGTTGATCGTTATAGTTTGACCCGTGCCCGG
>JBGSNS010000166.1:0-13763 GCA_041739515.1 Bdellovibrionota bacterium | reverse complement strand
GACGGCGAGTGTGGCAACTGAGGCGACAAGCAGAGTAAAGACAACGAGAGTCGGCGCAATAAGCAGTGCGAGGCTATAGAATCCTTCTTGTAACGAATGTACGTTGAGCGGCTCAGCTCGACCGATCAATTGAAACGATTTTACAAAAACCGAACGACATAGTTCGAAGAGTTTCGGCGAGAAGAATCCGAGAGCTAGAAATCCAGCTGTGAGGGTTAGTGTTTGTACGAGCTCTGTGGAGAGAGGTAGCTGACCCTCTTTACGCAAGGTGCCCATCCGCCGGTCGGTGGGCATTTCTGTACGTTCTTCCGGTGTAGAGGTCTCAGACATATGTGATCAGGTTTTTCCCCATTAGGATACAGCAAGGGCCATACCGATGAATTGGTCGTCTTTTCAGTGGGTTAGATCGAAAAGCGTCAATGACCTGACGCGCCTAATGCCGTTTCCTGGAGGAGTAGACCCGAAGGAGATGACCGGAGCCGCCCTGTCATAAGGCAATTCAATAGAGAACAGGCTCCTCCATACCGGCGGTGCTTAAGCCTCGGTGATCTTCATTCCCGCCCGTGTTTTCGGCGCATCACGTTCGACTGCCACGCGATTTCTACCGTAGCTTCGGGCTACCGGCTGGGCCGCGGAACGCAAAATTGCTATCGATCCATCAACGATTGTCTGGGTGAATTGAACCAAGCGGCCAAGCTCGTTTCCACGAGCCCGATTCCCTTCAATCAACTCCCTCAGCGTTGCGACTAGCTTCAGGAGTCGGACTCTATCGGCTTTCCCCATCCGATCACGAATGATCTGGGTTATCGTCATCGTATTGGACGAGTCTATCGCTTGCCTTAATTTTTCTCGGTGATTCGTACTCGCCTCGATGCGATCAGCGATCTCTTCGCGCGTTTCAACGCGCTCAGCGATCTGATCTTTTCGAAATTTGCGAATCACTGCTCCCTCATCTTCGAGTGCAGCAGCGTATTTTATCTGAAGTTCGATTTCATGGCGTAGGTGGCGTTCGAGCTGCGAGACTAAGTGAGCAGCAACCATTTGCGGTTTGCTCCCCGAACGATTGGCACCGCTATATGGTTGTGAGCTCATGTCCCTCCTTGCCGAACTCCGGCGATGATTTGTGTCCCTCTCGCCTAGACCAATCGGTCACCATTAGAACAACGCACTGTCATCTTTCTTTTCCGAAGTAGATCCAAAATAAATCGTTTGAGCGATTTCGCTTGCAACCTCCCTAGCTGTTGCCCGCGAGTCTACGACGTACTCACCTTTCTCGATTTTTGCCTTCAAATCAGCAACTTTCTTGCTTCGAGCCGCTGAGTCGTCACCAAACGCGGCTTGAATAGCCTGTGAAACCGAGAGATTTACAGTGTCTTCCCCGAGGGTCGATCCTTCCAGGGCTTTCTTTAACGCTTCAGTTTTAGAATCAAACAACGCCTTGGCATTCGTCGCCTGGTTCCCGGCTTCCGATGTTTTCTTGCCAATATAGACCGCATCGTTATCCAGTGAACCGAAACGTTTGCCGATTTTGCCAGTGCTATCCATACCTTACGTCCTCCAACACATCCATGTTTCGTCTCTCCTGATCGCCAGTTCAGCTTAACTAGAACTGATCAGTTTCTGATTTCTCTGTTTTAGATGATCCGCGATGCGTTCGCGCCTCTATTTGTTTCATATCTCTTGCAACAACCTCAGCTATTCCTAACGAGCTCTGTTCCGCTATTTGAGTAGCCATAGCCTCCTGGAGCATATCTCGGTACATCTGCTCTTCCTTAGACCCCGTAATCGACCCCTCCTGCTGTGGTACCGTAGCCCACATTGATTTTAACATCTGCTGCACTAACAATGCTTCAAACTGCGTCGCGGCCTTTTTTATGTCATCCGGTTTCTTAGCGTATTTGGCCTGCGCCTCTAACAACTCAGTGCTTTTACCAGTGTCGGGCCGTAATGGTGTGAGGGCTTTTAAGTCCATTACATCACCACCAATTCAGCGTTCAAAGCCCCGGCCTTTTTTAGCGCTTGAAAGATCGAAATCAGATCTCTCGGCGTAGCGCCGAGCGCATTGAGCGCCTTTACTAACTCGCCCAACGTCGGTTGTCCGCCGCCTACTACCGCTAGTCCTTTCTTCTCTTCACCAACTTGAATATCAGTGTTTGTTACTTCCGTAGTCGTACCACCGGAGAAAGGAGTTGGTTGAGAAACCCCGGTTTCACTTCGAACAGTAATATTCAAATTGCCGTGTGCCAAGGCCACCCGTCCAATCGTCACAGCATCCCCCATGATGATGGTTCCGGTCTTCTCGTTTACGACGACCCGCGCTCCGATATCTCGCTCGACCTCAAGGGTTTCAATCTTAGCTAGCATCGCAACAGGATTTCGCATGACATCAGGAGGGAATGCGATTTCCGCTGTACCGCCGTCAACCGCAACTGCCAACGGGCGTCCGAGAAATTGATTGATCACTCCAACTACTCTGGTAAGAGTCGTAAAGTCCGACTCTCTTAACGTAATCCGAACTTTGTGAGATTGAAAAAGATCGAAAGGTATCGCCCGTTCAACTGTTGCACCTGCTGGAACGATGCCGACTGTTGGATGGTTCTTAATTGCAGCGTCTCCACCACCCTCAATTGAAAATCCACCGACGTTGACGGCACCCTGGGCCACCGCATACACGTTTCCATCAGCACCCTTAAGGGTACTCAGAATCAAGTTTCCACCTTGCAAACTCTTCGCATCTCCCAAAGATGACAAAGTCACATCGATGCGCGATCCAGGACGAGCAAACGCTGGTAAGGTTGATGTGACCATCACTGCGGCTACGTTCTTTACTTTAATCTCCGTTGAGTCGATTCGAAGCCCGGATTTTTCAAGCATGTTAGCGATACTTTTCGTCGTGAATACGGAGCTATTTCCGTCTCCGGTACCGTTCAGTCCGACAACGAGTCCGTAACCTACCAATTGGTTGCCACGCACACCTTCGACATCAGCGATATCTTTGAGCCTCGCTGCGGACGTCGGCGCGGCGTAGCAACATAGCACCAGAACCAACGACAGAATTAGTCTCGAGCTGTGAGTTAGAATGGCCATACACGCCTCATTAATCTTGATACCCATCCACCGTCTTGAGCTTCGCCGATTATTCCTTTCCCGAAGTAATCGACCCTCAAATTAGCGATCTTAAACGACTCAACTTCGTTGTTACTATTAATATCGCGAGTTCTTACTAAGCCAGTGATGACCATGTTTTGCTCTTCACTATTTACAGCGATAATTTTCTCGCCTTCAATTCGCAGAAGTCCCCCTGGAAGAACTTCAACCACCACCCCTGAAATCTTTGCAGTCAGATTTCCTTCACGGTTCGTGGTCCCCTCTCCCTTAAAGTCATTTGTTGTGGCTGCGGCGATTAATTTTGAAAGATTAATCTGTGGATTGGTTTTGGCGATCGTGCTTTCAAGTCCGATTAGGTTTGGAATCGACGCCGATACATCAGTAGATTCCTTGGTCTCGGTATCAGCCGAACCGGAAGCCTTCGACTTCTCAGTCACTACGATCGTGATTAAATCCATCGGAGCAAATGCGCGTGAATCCCTAAAAATCTCGTTTCCAGCATGACTTTCACGCCAAAGCGACGCCGTTAATCCAGGATCACCCAAAGCCAGCGGTCCATTGTAATCCCGCTCGTTGGCCTGCGCGCTTCGATGTTCCGAAAATCCCTCATTCTCTTGAGAGGCGAATCTAGCGCGGGGACCATTCACGTCAGCACTGCTATCAAAGCTTGCGGCGACACGCGCATCATAAGAAGCTCCTCGAACCGTTGGCACGCTATCAGGTCTCCCTGATGCGTATTGAGCCGTCACCACGACCGGAGCCGCTGGCGTCGAAGTTTGCTGTTTGATGCGACGAGAGTATTCTACCGCTGGAATGCGCGGCGGCAACTGCGGCTTCGACATGCATCCGATTTGCGCTCCCATGAACCCAACCAGAGATCCGATTGCGATAAGTTTCGTTCTCATCTGTTGCCTTCCTCAATTAAAACGAGTCCCGGCTCTATAACCCGACCCGTTACCAGTTTCTTTGATGCATCGTTTCGCACGCTGATGCGCTGATCTACGGCACCTGACTCAAGTGCGATTCCAGAAGCCGTGGCCTCCAATCCTCCGGCGGAAATCATCATCGTAACCTTCGAACCGGATGTAATGACCGGTGGGATAAACAGCTTCTGGGATGAAAATGCTTCGCCTGCGACGATTCCACTTTGCAACGCCAACCCGACTACAGACGTAGCGCGAACCGCTGGATCATTAGGAATCAGATGGGACTGCAAGCGAGCCATGACAACATCTTGAGGTCCTACGATCGCTCCACGCGCGAGACTCCTGACTGCCACGGGCACCTCTTTCCACTCCTCGATCGCTGCAACCATGTTACCTTTAGTCTCCGAAGTTTCGCCTCGTGCGGTCATTAAGATAGAAGTTCGTCCCCGTGCGGATGAAGGTAGCAGCAAAGCTTCGAGCGAGATCGGCCCTGGTTCAACCAAGAATGGATCTTTTACGTCTAGGGAGTGCACAACGACTTCTCGGCCCTGAGATGAGAACGCCTGCTCGATAGAGGCGCGCAGCTCAGCTTCACTTACCGATCGGGCTGCGCGAGTAACTACGATAGATCGTGGTAATTTGTATCCCACTTTACCGAGATCGACTTGCGCAGAGCGCAGCGCCGCGAGCACATTATCAGCACTTAGCTCAACGAATTTTCCGGGCTGAGGGCTGATTCCGATACCGATCGAACGCAACGCAATGATCGCTTCGTCATCACCTTGATTTGGACTATAGACATCCGCTACGTCAGCCAACGTAATACGTGGCCTCACCACAGTCGCTGAGGCACGCCCCTCGATTACGATGGATCCGATATCGCCTAGCGCTGTCGCTGCAAAAATCAGGATTCCAAGAAGATAACGCATATTAGAAAACCTTATCGCTTAAGATTAATCGCCTGACTCAGAATTTCATCCGCTGTAGTCACGCCTTTCGAGTTCGCCTCATACGCTCTTTGTGCAGTAATGAGGCTTACTACTTGGTCTACGACACTCACGTTACTCGACTCGATAAATCCTTGCTGAATTCTGCCGAATCCCGAATCCGCAAATTGGCCAGTGACGGCATTGCCGGACGAATCCGTCTCTTGATACAAGCTTCTTCCAATAGCACGAAGTCCGGAATTGTTCGGAAATCTAGCTGCGCTGATCTGTCCAGCGGACTGGGCTGCACTCTGTCCGGAGAGTTGATAAGTGACGTTACCGTCTTCAGCGATCGTGATCGCAAGTGCATCCGGTGGAATCGTTCCAGGGCCTTCAATCAGATAACCTTCACTAGTTACGAGCTCTCCATCTTTACTAAGTTGCAGCGCGCCCGATCTAGTATATGCCGTCGTTCCATCAGGCATCGTAACGAGCATGAAAGCGTCACCCTCGATCGCCACGTCCAGTGGATTACTCGAGGAGGAAAGATCTCCTTGCGTAAATACCTTTTGCACAGCAGCAGTCTTTACACCTAGACCAATCTGAATGCCGCTTGGTGAGTTTGTTGTTGCTGAAGTCTGGGCTCCCGGTTCAAGTAGATACTGATACATGAGATCTTGGAAATCAGCGCGACTCTTCTTGTATCCGGCGGTGTTGACGTTCGCCAAGTTGTTCGAGATTACGTCTATGTTGGTCTCTTGCGCTTGCATCCCGGTGACTGCGGTGTAAAGGGCTCGGATCATGATGTTTTCCTTGTTTTTAGTTTCGCTTACCAACCTGGTTAATTGCTGTCTGGTTCATGGTGTTGATCGTTTCAGCTGATTTCGTATACATCTGAAATCCGCGTTGTGTTTGAATGAGCTCAATGATGCCTGAGATCGCCGAGGTGTTTGACATCTCTAGCGATTGCGCTGCTATCTCAGGTGTCACTGCTCCTGGGACACCCTGTCCGTCTCCTAATCTGAATCGCGCACCACCAACTCTCTCAAGTCGTTCCGGATCGTCGATTCTTACCACTTGCAGTTGTCCGATATTGATTCCTCCGGCCCGAATCGTGCCATTTGGGCTGATCGAAGCTGCCGATCCAGTTACTGTGATGGGGCCTCCATCCCCGAGAACTTGTGAGCCATCCATCGTCACAAGCTCGCCCTGACCGCTTAAAGTAAAATTGCCTGCACGTGTATATTCGGGACCGGAGGAGCCGTTCACAACGAAGAAATCATTCGGCTTAGTAAGCGCTACGTCGAGTGGATTTCCTGTATTCCGAATCGGACCTTGAGAAAAATCTGTAACAGCTCTCGAGTTCACAGCCGCCGGTATTCGATCGTGGTCTTCACGAGCGAACGGTGCCGGCCGCTCGGTCGCGCCAGCCAAAGTATTTTCAAAAGAAGATCCGTCGTTAACGATCAGCTCACGTTTAAACCCCGGTGTATTGACGTTCGCTAAGTTATTATTCACCACTTCGAGTCGTCGAAGCTGAATCATCCCGCCGCTTGCTGCTACGTATGTTCCTCTTTCCATTAGAGCACCTGTGTATGACGACGTACGGATCCAAGCACACCTAGCCTGGGATCACGTTCAATTATTGGCATCGAATCTGTGGCCGGTGGCGACAAATTTCCTTCAGTTTCTGCGACATCCTGAGGCGCAGAGTCGAAAGTTTCCGGTAGTGACTCCATCTGCATCTGTGGCACCTCGTCCGCTGTGAATTCCTCTGATTCCACCTGATGGTGAACGATAGAGGTCATCGCTTGTGTTGCCTGGGTAAGCGAATCAACTGCACGCTCCACCTCAACTTGTTGTGCCAACCGTTGTTGGCGATAAATCGGAGCCTTTGTTCTCTGCGTTGCCTCTCGATCAGCGATTTGTTGCGCTACAACTTCTCTAATCGGGGCTCCATTCCCAGGGCTAATTGGCGACTTCGTGATCGGTTGAGCTGATGACATTCGTCTAGGTGTTGGCGAAGCGACTTCTCTGCCCACAACACTCTCTTTTGAAACTGCGCCGATCGGTTCACCAAACACGTTTACTGCAACGTTTGGTGAGGGAGCGATACTATCTCTAGACACCCGCTCAGAGAGATTCGGTCGAACGGATGAACTAATCGGTTGTTTGTGGTAGGAATCTTCATGTTGGGGATGTGCGATATTCGTATCTGCTGGCATCGTTGTGGTCCGACGAGGAGCCCGGGCGGGTTGTAATTCTGGGTTAGGGGAATGCTCTGCAACCACCTGAGCGCTGAGCGAATTTTGACGAATGCGGGTGGCGTCTCGGTTTGCCGAATCGATAGATTCTCCCACCCTTCTTTCCGTAGTGGAGATATCGCTCAGTAGCTGCTCGAGATTTCGTTGTTGGCGAGCGAGGGATGAGTTGAGACCTTGGCTTGATACGTCTGCATCCCGAAGGAGCGTTTTAAGAGAGATCTCTAGGTCTCGGAGCTCACGCGCTGCGCTACCGCCAATTCCGTCCGAGGTCCCTGAATTTCGCAGCGCTCGCATCGCAAGATAAATGACAGCGGCCACCAAAAGACCATCGACTACTAATTTCGCCAGAGCTAACTGATTCATAGCGGTAACGCTCCTAAACCTTGGATAGAGTCAAAACAGTGACGCGATGCGCGCCGATGCCCTGGCTCTGTATTTACGTAACTTACTGAATCTATTGGCTCTTCCTCCAATACAGCTCAGTCTACAGATGAAGTAATGCAACTGAACGGCCAAGACATGTGCTAATCTGTATTACGGTGGACTTGACGCTTGAGGCCCTTACATAAGGATTCAAGCCCTGCGACAATGGCTGACAACTATGAATTCGTATCCGACCGCCCATGAGATGATTGAACGGGGGGAGCAGAGCGTGCTTGTAATTCACCGGTCATTTCGATCGAGTCTTGGACTTATCGCGATCTTGGGGATCAGCATTGCAGGCGTGATGTATACAATTGTTTCGCACGGGAGTGATTACCGTTGGACGGCCGTGTTGCCCGTAGTCTTAGTTCTTGAACTAGTCCGCCGATATATAAATGATCGTTACATTATCACTCGAGATCAGGTCGTTCACCAACAGGGGCGAGTCTCCTTGCGTTATTCAGTTCCGAGCATCCGCTGCATAGATCTGCGAGCCCTAAGCGTAGATCAAACTTTGTGGGGAAGAATACTTAATTTCGGGAACTTAGGCCTAGCTACCGCTGCGCAATCAGGAATTGAAGTATTTATGAGCGGAATCGTAGCTCCCGCTGAATTAGCTCAATTAATCGACGATCTCCGCGTCGAGAGCCAAAGGGCGAATTCAGAGAATGCAACCGAAGACAGAAAAATAGAGAGTCATCCCAACAAAGTCAGCAACGACTAGCCGCTCCTCCGATTCACGAACGAGTTAGGATCGCCTCTCGTTCGAGCCCAGATTTGTATAGTCGTATCTTTGGGGGAATTGAAGTTTCACCTAAAGCAGGTGATATCTACTTGATATAACCGGATGTTTAGGGCCAGATGGTATAACGTTTAAGCCGAAGACTTCAGTCTCACTCATGATCACAAAAAGGAAAGATTTTGCCAGCTGAGACCAGCCTACTTGAAGAGAGTCCGCTTTTTTCGTTGCTCGACGACGCAGAACGACGTGTTCTCGCTGAGCTGCTTGAGGAGGAGCGTGTTCGTGAAGGGAATACGATTTTTGCAGCGGGTGATCCCGGGGACTGTCTTTACTTAGTACATTCCGGTCGGGTTGAGATTTTTATCAAAGATCCAACTGGCGAACGAATTACGTTTAGTATCGCCGATAAGGGTGACCTTTTCGGCGAGCTTGCCGCCTTCGAAAGTGGTCCCCGTACAACTAATGCGTACGCACTTGAGAATTGTATTCTATTTAAATTGAATCACGCAGCTCTCCATCACTTTATTTTACGAAAGCCGGATGCCGCTCTAGACTTGATGACAACCATGGCGAAGCGTATCCGTTCCTCTGAGGAAGTCCTATTGGGCGGAACGCGCCAAAATCCTAATCTTGAGATCGAGCAAGAACTTAGCTGGGTGCAGCGTATCGCGAATAAAATCGCGATTTTCTCCGGAAGTCTTACTTCCGTAGTTCTACATTCCCTATTTTTCTTTGGTTGGATAGCAATCAATTTGCACCTAGTGCCATCAATCCCAGCGTTTGATCCGTACCCATTTGGTCTTCTGACGATGGCTGTATCACTCGAAGCGATTTTTTTAAGTGTATTCGTTTTGCTCGCACAGAATCTTCAAGCAACGAAAGATAAGATTCGTGCGGACATAGAGTATCAAGTAAATTTGCGTGCGGAGCTCGAGATTCAGCAACTGCATGAGAAATTCGACGCTATGAACGCTCGCATCCTTGAGCGCCTACATCGCATAGAACGCCCTGGAACTAGTAGTTATTCTTTATAATGTGCAGCTCCAAGTAGTGAGGGCATTTTTGGCGCAGAAATGCCCCAAATAGCAGTAGCAAGCGGACAGAATCATGTTAAACTAACACGGCTACATTTTTTAGTAGGAGCGGAGCTTATGGATCAGAATATTAGTTCAACTAACGAGCAGTCAGGCAATAATTCCTCCGGAAATCCTAGTGATAACAACTCTGCGTTTATGGAGCAGCTTAAGCTTTGCATTCCATCTGTATCAGATTTTACCTCGGGAGTTTCGGCTGGGCTCACCACGTTGATGTCGTTGTTCAAGGATACTAGAGGCACTGTGGCTAATAGCGCCGCCGAAAGCGCCGCATGGTCGACTCAAATTAGGACTTATCTTCTTCCGTTAACCCTGGTCATGGGTTTTGCAGCCTTCGTGAAAGGATCTTTTATAGGGCACACTCTCCCGTTTCTCGGAAGTTGGACTGAGCCGATAGTAGCTGGATTTATATTTCACGCGATGACGGCAATTATTTCGGTCATAGCAATATCTGTATTGCCACTGTTTTTGATTAAGGTTCTCACGCTAACTGATGGTCACTCGAACGTATTATCTTTACTTAAAACCACCTCTACTCCGTCATTGATTGCGTCCTGGTTCGTAGTGCTTGGAGGACTTGGAACCTTCATCGGCATTGCCGGAGGGTTATTTGGGTTATATTGCCTGTGGCAAGGAAGCGCCGTCATGAGTGAGAGAAATTCGAACACCTCAGCGCTGAAGTTTTTCGCCTTCACGATCCTTGGAGGAATATTAATCGGTGTGGTGTCGATGGTATTGTTGTCCCCATTAGTACCCACCGATTTTAGTAATTTTCCGAGACCTTAGAAATACCTAGCTCGCCAATCGGGCGCGTGCTTGAGTGTGCGAAATGTTTTATTGCCCGATCATAATTTGTAGTGGCGTTTTTTTAGTGTGGAGCTTTTATGAATAAGTCTAATACAAACCTTACGTTTCTTGGAAATCCTTTGAAAGTGGTCGGAAAGGCCTTAACCGAAGGAGCGAAGTGTCCAAGTTTCAAACTTACAGCTACGGATATGCAAGACCTGACTGAATCCTTAATCGCTGACAAAACGGCGATAATTCTGTCCGTGCCAAGCCTCGACACTCCTGTTTGCTCTGCAGAGATCAAGCGATTTAACAGTGAGGCCTCCGCGTTGAATAATACAGTAATCCTGACTGTAAGTGAGGATCTTCCGTTTGCACAAAAGCGTTGGTGCGGGAATGAGGGAACAGCGGCCGTAACCACGGCGAGTGATTATAAATACAGAACATTTGGGGAGTCGTTCGGTACTTGGTTGCCGGATATGGGGTTACTTGCCCGAGCAGTCTTCGTCGTCGATCAATCCGGCATGATTAGGCACGTTGAATACGTCACAGAATTAAGCAAGGAACCGGATTACGCGGCAGCTCTTAACGCGGCACGAAATTGTCAGGGATGAGGGACTAAATTCCTACAGCTTAACGTTAAAATAAGGTCTCATAATTCGAGTTAACTTCACGTATTCATCGATACTAACGGTTTCCGCTCGTCGCGTCCCTTCAATTTGAGCTTCGCGTAATGCAATCTCGACCTTGTCTCCGTCAGCAAGTTTTGAGGCCTTGAGTGTGTTTTTGATCATTTTACGTCTTTGAGAAAAAGCGGCGGCCACTACACGCTTAATTGCTGGTACTTCCTCCAACGCTAGACCGGGATACGGTCTGAAGGTGAGCTCAATAAGTTGTGATGTTACCTCTGTGGGGGGATGAAATGCTGTGCCAGGAATCGTAGGACCAAGACGCGTTTGAGCCCCCAGCTGTACTGAGACGGACAGTACTCCGTATTCTTTTCCACCTGGAACGGCAGCCATACGCTGCGCGAATTCACGCTGCACCATGATTACGGCGCGTCTAATATTATCACCGAACGCCATCAGATGAAAAAGGATGTCGGTGCTTAGACGATAGGGAAGATTTCCAAAGACGACCAAATCAGTTCCAAGTTCCGCAAAATCAACAAGGCGCACATCCTCGTTTATGGTAGTTACATTCTTAAATCTACGCTCTAGCTCGACACAGAACTGATCTTCGATTTCTATCGCCGTTACTGGAGCGATTTTCAATAATCGCTCCGTTAACGCACCAAGTCCAGGACCGATCTCAATCAGTTTATCTTCCGCCTTTGGTGCACCGAATGATACGACTGAATCAAGCAGGGATTCATCGATGATAAAATTTTGCCCACGTCCCTTTGAAGGACGGACATCTAGTTCTGAAAGCTTATCTTTAACTCGCATAATTTTATTAACCGCTCATCTCTTCAACCGGCCATCTAGCTCGAATAGTCGTATCAGCCAATGAAAATCCGTGTGTAATTCGCATTCCAGCGACAAAGCCGATCATCGCTGCATTATCGCCGCACCACTTATGCTCTGCGGGAAAAACTTCCCCCAAATCGCACAGCCGCGATCTAAGGTAAGTATTCGCGGCAACGCCTCCCGAGAGTCCGATGCGAGAGATTCCAGTCGCAGAACACGCCGCACGGATGCGTGCATAAAGCGTGTCCACAATCGCCGATTCCACCGCAGCACAGGCTCGATTTACATCGACCTCTACATTGGCTCGCTTAAGCTTATCCAACGCTACACGAAATGAGGTTTTGAGCCCAGAAAAGCTTAACTGTGATTTGCTAGCGGAGACTCGGTAGGACTCACAGTCGGCATCGGGATTTAGCTGACGATATTGCTCTGCATTGCGAGACAATTCAGCTCCGCCTGGATACTGGACACCCATCAAAGCGGCTGATTTATCGAACGCCTCCCCTGCCGCATCATCCGCGGTACGCTCTATCAGATGGTAGTCGGCGACACCCCGAACTTCTAGTATCTCGGTATGCCCACCGGAGACGATTACGGCGAGGTAAGGAAATTCAAGCCGTGCATGACTCATAAGCGGCGACAGCAAATGTCCCTCGATATGATTGATTCCATAAACCGGAATTTCATTAGCCAGTCCAAATCCCTTAGCGAAGTTTACCCCCATTAAGAGTGAGCCCTTGAGTCCCGGCCCGCAGGTCACAGCAATCGCGGATAGTTTCCGATCCTCGACTAAATTTGATTGTTCAGAAAGAATCGCGCTCACTAAAGTTGGGAGAGCGGTTAAATGCTCCCTCGCTGCCAACTCCGGAACCACTCCACCGTACTGAGCGTGTAAAGCGATCTGAGACGCGATTTTTTCCGAGACTACGGAAGGACGTATATTCGTACCGCCGCAGCTAATTAGGGCTACCGCTGATTCATCACAACTCGTCTCAATCGCTAGAATTAGGTTATTCATACAATTCGATAGATGATCATCCCTGTGCTGACTCGAATGTATATCGGTTTTAGCGAAGAATTCTTACTGCCTTAAGCTTTTGAGGTACCGAGCAATTGCCTCTAAATCGTCGGTATCGGCGCGAGCAAAGAAGTTCACCGGGCAATAATCCGTGTCCACAGCGCGCTGATCAGGCGTAAGGCCGGTGCGAAGAAATTTTACAATCTCCGCTGCACTCCAATCTCCGATCCCGTAGACCTGTGAATTGAGAAGTCCTGGAGAGATCCTCTCCCCCTTATCGGTAGGAATGGTCCGACCGCCCGCCAAGTAATTACTATCGGTAAAGTATCCAGCCGGAGTGGTATGACAGAATCCGCACCGAGCGACTGCATCAACTATGTACTTTCCGTAAGCCAGTGGATGACCTTTGGAAACCGAAGGGACATACCCTCGCACTTCACGTCTCGTTTCGAAAAATCCTGTGGTATTGCGATCGATGGCATCAATTTCTCGCGATTCGATCAATTCTCCTTCCGGTGGTAGCGAACGAAGATACGATACTATCGAAATTAGATCGTCATCGCTCATCCACTCATAACCGCGATGAACATCAGGCGAGAGTAGACTCTCATCGGGCCTGATGTTGCCACGTATTATACGAACAAGCTCCTGAGTTGAGTAACGATTAAGACCGGCTTGAGTTAGATTTGATGCCTTAACTTCGCCGTAAACATCAACCCAAGTTCCCCCGCCTACCAATGCTGCTCCGGGGACCCCGTCCTTCGCATGACACGATCCACACGCTGCCAGACCGTGCACGAGACTTAAACCTCGCTTCACTGCAGATTCGGTAATAGGTTCATGGATTGGGTCAACCGGAATGGGAGTGCAGCTGATGAGCAGTAAGCAAGAAATAATAGCAGAGGCGAGAAGACCCGTAATGGAGTCAGTTCGAACGTACGTCATACCGTCCGGTATAGTACGAAATCGACAAAATAGGGACAGTCGCTGAGTGATCCCCACGAAAT
>JBGSNS010000262.1:0-12794 GCA_041739515.1 Bdellovibrionota bacterium | reverse complement strand
GGAGGTAAATCCGAAGATCTCCGCGTTCTCCGCGAGCTCCAGTGTAGAATATTACAGCCCTACGTCGCACCGATTGATCGGCTCATGCGGGCGCTATACCGACTCAAATTTCGTGGGGATCACTCAGGAACTGTCCCCTTTTCCCTCCTTTTCCCATTTTTGCTGGAGCACTTTCCCGCGATCCAGCGATTCGAGTTGAGAGGTGCGACAAAAAGGTGCATTTGCAAAGGTTTTTACTTAGGAATAGGTCAATTTATAGGTGTCTCTCGTAGTCCCCTATATAACTATCCTTCACAGAACCTTGCAAACAGTTGTGAGGAAAAGAGAAGCCCCATTGCTAACACATGATCCATTCATTCACGCAGGTAAGAAGTGGACGGTAGTTTTATCAATGAGTTAGGGCTTTTTCACTCCTAAAATACCTAACTTACGCACCCATGGTTTTACCCGGTACCAATCTTGCTCTTAACTTAAGCTGCGGGAAGGTAAGGGATCAACATAGAGGCGCGATAATGTTTCAAAAAAGTTTTTCATCGAAGCTAATCATTTTCCCTTTATTAGCGCTCGTCATAGTTTCACCAATTATCAAAGCAGCCTCTGCGAATGCAGCAACTAAAAGTGTCTCGCTCTCGAAAATCAAACAATCTGTAAAACTTAAAGACCGACGCAAGAACTCGTTTCTATGCGTCAACATAAGAGGGAAAAAGCGTGCGGGAGTTTCTAAAAAAGGATACTTCATCTTTGACGACCCGGTCATCTCCAAGCTTAAAAAACAACTTAGAAAAACACGAAATTCACGGGCCAAAGCTTCCCTAAAGAAACAACTTTCCGTGCTCGAGGCTCGTAAGCGTCAATGTAATGGTATTTCATTCCGCAAACCATCTGCCTCCGCTACTTTAGCAACAGGCCGTGGCGTTGACCCGATTGCCATTAGAATGGAAGGAAGCTCTGGAATTACCAGCGCTCCGATGCGTTGCCAGAAAGTTAGCGACCCAGTCGGTGCAACGATCGCGCTCTTCGACGAACAAAACTGCACCGCGCTTGTGCGCCCGGATAGCCACAGAATCTCACAAGCCTCGTTTCAATTCCGTGTAATTCGCAGCGGAGACGGAGCGCGAAGTGATCCTGCAACGGTCACAATAAACTGGGATCAATCAGGAGAATTTTTAGGAGATCAGCTCTCCCTTGCAAAGTATAAGGTCAGTCTTTCTGAAGCTGAAGCAACAAAACTAGTAATGCAAGCAGGTCTCGGAGCCAACCGCGATGAACTTGTCGCAATAGGCATGGGACCAAACGGACTTGATGCGCTCCTAGACCGACTGTTTGCGCCAGGGAACCCAGCCGCCTGCGCTGCTGCCGAGGCAAAGGCGATGGAAATTGCGTTTCCGTATACCGAGCCACTATGTTTCGACTATAACGATCTACATCCTGACGGTGGAGTTGATTCGCAAGGCCGACCAATTCGCGATACCGTCACTTATTGCGCTACCAAAGACCTAGATCAGGGTCTCTATAGGTGGAATATCCGTGCTCTTTCTAACTACTGGCTTTACCACCTTACGAACGGATGCGAGCCACTTCGTGAGCGGATGGCGCTGTTCTATCACAACCATTTCGCCGTGAATCTAAGCAGCTTTGGAGGCAACACCGACCGACGCTCTCTCTACAAGAAGCTTCACTTGGATCTTTTAAGAGGCAAGACGCCTGAAGCTGACAACGCACTCGTGGCCCCCTTCGATCTTCTAGTTTCTCGGATGCATGGCGCTGATGGTGCTATGTTGTGGTGGTTAAATAACAACATCAATTCTCGAACTGACGGCAGCGGTCGAGGTAACGAAAACTACGCTCGGGAACTACAAGAGCTATTCACCCTTGGAAAGGACCCAGTAACGGGCGCCACTCGCTATACCGAAGAGGACGTGTATCAGATGACTTACTCAGTCATGGGTTATGCAGATGAGCTTCAGTCTGAGGCTGAAGCGCCTATGGTTCAAATTTCGTGCTCACCTAGCTCAGAACCAAGTTGCGGTCGCGGAGCATTTCCCGCCTCTCGCGGAACCTTCAATCAAGTGTTCAAGACAAAATTCTATGACACTCGCTGGTCTTCGTCCCCGACTCGACCGGAATACAAGCGACTATTCGCCGGAACACCATGGGAAAGAACAGACACTTTCAAGGCCAACGTATTTGCGCCGGGCGAAGACACGGTCACGCCATATTTACTAAATGCGCACCCTGGTGTCAGTCAATATCTAGCGACTCGATTGATAGCTACTTTTGCCACCGTTGAGCCTACTGTTGAAATGGTTACACTTGTCGCAAATGATTTACGAGGAAATCAGTGGAGAGTTGAGCCGGCATTGCGACGGATCTTTGCATCAAGCAGCTTCTTCTCAGAAGCTTCTCGCAACGACGCAGTATCAAGCCCTGTTGAATCAATCGTAAGTTTCGCCAGAGCTCTCGATCTCCCGTTTATTCGAACCACCTACGGAGCCAATCAAACTCTGAATATGGTGAACAGCCTTCGGGATCGTCTCTCAGAAGCTGGCCAAGTACCCGGCGAGCCAGTCACAGTTTTCGGATGGCTCGAGGCCGGAAAGATCACCGGAGGAAAGCTTCATACCGGAACTTCGTTTGCGGCAGAGCAGTTCGCCCTGGGGCGCTCACGTATAGTCAGTCAGCTCTTGAACGATCTCGATTTTGCTCGCAGAACAATTCCGGAATATGCCACACCACTGCGTTGGGAACGCTTTCTTGATGCGAGCGCGCCAAGAAGCCCAGAAGCCCTATTGGACGGGCTCACTCGGAAACTAGGTTTGGCGATTTCAGCGGAACAGCGTTCCGCCTTATTGGAATACCTTAAGAAACTTTCACTTGAGTCCGAAATTCCTCCAGGAGATCTGTCGCGACCGAAAGCAAGCGCTGTAATTGACATTGACTGGGCATCACTGGACACAGCTCGATTCGATGCTCTGGTGAGGATGAAGGTACCTGGTCTTATAGAAATACTGTGGGCATTAGTTGACGCACAGACGAAGTAAATTTCCTAAATTGTAAATAATGTGAACGGAGTGGGATAGCATGGCAATTAGTCGAAGAAGGTTTTTAGGCAATAGCCTCGGCGCACTCACAGCAGCGGGACTTCATGGAGCTCTTTGTCCGGAATTCTTGATGGCACAAGGCCTTCCGGCTACCGGACCCACGAAAAATTTTATTCATATATTTCTTCGTGGAGGAATGGACACACTAGCGGCCTTTCCTGTGACAGCCGGCCCACTTGAATCCGTTTTAAGAGCTCTTCGTCCAAGCGTGTATCCTTCCGCCAGCAGCATTCTTTCGCTTCCCGGAATGAACCAACAAGGACGCGCCAATTTAATTGGATTTCATCCGAGTTGGTCCGATCTTATAAACACAGCGTCTCAGGTCGGAAGTGGCATCTCATTAGTAACCAAATATGGCGTTACCAGGGACTATAGCTTTTCTCACGACACGGCTACCGCCCACATGCACAACGGAACTAACCGTGACGACTCGCAAATTGCTCGAGGATGGCTCGCTTCTCTAATCGACGCTGGTCAACTTCCGTTCATGTCCGCTTGGGGCATCAGCGCTACGAGCGATCCTCGTTTTTTTAATAGCCAGACCGTTCGACCCTTGGTCATGAATGGAAACTTAGACTCGTACAATTTCATAGATCGTAACTTCGCTTCTAGCATCTCATGCGTACGTAGTGGAGCTAATCCGGCCATTCCGGGTTGCCCTGCATCAGGAGATACACAAACAACGAACGCTGACGATATACATCACGCAAGGAGCATTGCTCGAAAACTAGCTGAGAATCGCGTGGGCGTGGCGGGATCCATAGAAGAGTCGATGGCCGGATCGCTTGAAGGAATGTACGACTCTGTAGCGGTCGTAAATTCCCAGATCAAAACGTTGCCGATAAGCGACACTACGTTCAGGCCCGCAAATAACAACGGCAATGGATTCCAATCGACTATTCGCGATCTTGCTAAAGTGCTAGTGTATGCAAACTCAAATCAAGCACCGGATGCTCTTCGACAATCCCAAAAGATCGTATGCACCGGACTTGGTGGGTGGGATACACACCGAGATCAGGTAGGAACATTAAACTACAATATCAATATCGTTTCCGGTGTTTTAAAGGGATTGTTGCTGACGTTACAACAATACAATCTCCTTCAATCAACAGTCATTATGGTGACCTCAGAGTTTGCCAGAACAATTCGCGAAAACGGATCATTCGGTACAGACCACGCCTCCGCAGCCACATGCATGATTCTTGGTGGCGGAGTGCGAAGTGTCGTAGTCGGGGCGGAACCTACGGTGGGTGAAGCACAGAATGATAATGCATTTTATGCGGAAGTTGCATTTACGGGATTACTACGTCAAATCATGGGCGAAAGAATGGGGTTCTCAAGTGCGGCGCTTAACGCTGCCTTTCCGGATCGTCTCCCAAATGAAATAAGCTTGCCGATCTTTGTCTAATCGGCTGGAAAGCAACGGCGGGGGATATAGTTCGGACATAGCGCGCCACTCCACGCAAATATAGTCGGTATAATTCTCGGACTTCGTTAGATTTTGGGCCTTAGTAGTGGATTGACCGGGCGGAATTTGGACGTCCGTCGCTCCCAAAAATCGCTGCTGCTACCCGCTCGAGACTTAAATGAGAAGGTTTGCGGCTCCAGAAGCATCAGAAGTTGGTGCGTATCGTTCACTTCAGGTTAGGTCGGCACGGCGAAGCGATAGTTTCGCTACGTTAGACATCACGGGACGGCTCCAGGATCAAAATGCGATTCCCGCTCAAATCAAGATTAGGGATATTTATTGTGATTTAATTCAGGGTCTTTCGTTGAATCCTCCAACTGTGTTCCCAGGATTTCAGCGAAATTCACTGAGTTTGACATTGTAAGCAGCACAAAATATCGATGATGTTTACACCGTGATTTTCTCGGACATCCAAGCATCACTGTGACTATTTGACTTGCCTTCGATAAAGCGATTCGAAGTTCGTGGGTGTCGTAGTCTGTCTCCTATCCGGCGTCGCCCGCAGCGGGGATTATTCGATCTCAATAAATCCGAACAAATCTCCGAGATAATTCAGGGGATTTATGAATGCAGATTAAACATAGTTATATATCTCTCTACTTGCTCGTAATCCTGGTGTTGGCTCTTGCCGGCTGCGATGCATTCGTCAGAGTTCCTGAAGGACGGATTCGCATAAAAAACGATTTTAGCGGTAGTCAATTCAGCACCTTCCGAGTCAGTGGGGGCGGCGCATCGTACTCGCTAAAGGCAGGTGAGGCGGCGTTACTACCAATGGGTACTACGAGTATCTCATTTAACTATCCCGGCCGCGACGGTCAGCGGAGCTATCGAGTTCAATGCCCAGGCGGTAAACGATCCGGCTTCACCATAAAGGTACTAGATGTTCATTCGAACAGACTGCCTGGTGGTTGCGAAACTGTGTGGGCAAATAGATAGCGCGTGTTGCCGATTCGGACCGCGGACCGCTGGTCCGCAAGTTCGCATTTTACCGCTCGATCGGGCGGACCATCCTCCTACGCCAAGCCTACGAAGGACAAGCCGGCCCCGGTCCAAATAAATTGAACCATGTTTCGGGACATTCCTAGCTTAACTTGATGGCCGTGGGTGCACCCCAACTTTTGAAAGTCACGAAGGCGACGAGCGCATGATCAGCGGGCAAACAATCGTTGCTGCGACCAAAGACGCTAGATTCGTTCCTATTCTTCTCTGACGATGTGACTAGACCTTCCTGACCATAATCGCCACGCTTGCATCCCCGATCGTGGCAGTGTGCGATGCCGACTCTTTGGCGGAGTTACTAAACACCAATTCCTGCGCCAACACCTGTTCACAGATATATCCGCGAAACTTCTCGATGGCGGCCTGATGGGCGTCAGCTCCTGTCAGGGTCACGGCAATCCGATCTGAGACATCGAGATCCGCCTCTTTTCTAGCTTGCTGAATAGCCCGCACGAAATCGCGCGCAGTACCTTCTGCCTCCAGCGCGGGTGTTACTTCTGTATCTAGTACTACGACGGCATCCCTGGAGGATAAACCACCCGCCAACACACCATCCTTAGCTACCAGACCGAGTGTGAACTCGCCGTCTTGCAGTTTTTCTCCGCCACACACAACTGAACCATCGTCAGAAAGCTTCCAGTCACCTGACTTTGACGCCTTGATAATGGTTTGAACGTTGCCGCCGAGTCTTGGGCCAGCCGCTCGAGCGTTTACCTGTAAACTAAACGAGGCGAATTCCTTAAAATCATCGGTGAATCGCACCTCTTTAACGTTTAGTTCCTCAGCAATTAATGCAGCATACGGTTTAACACCGGAGACACTCTTGCCAGCGATAGTTACAGCTGGAAGCGGCAACCTAGTTCGCAAGTTCTTCTTCTCTCTAAGTGCCAATCCAAGCGAGCAAATCTCTCGCACCTGATCCATCGCCTTCACAAGCTCTTTATCGCCCGCCATCGCTGCCGGCCAATCAGCTAGATGTACCGACTCTGCGCCGGTAAGCGCTCCGTAAACTTCATCCGTTAGTAACGGCAACAGCGGAGCCGCTAGTTCGCACAGTCGCACAAGCACTGTGTACAACGTGTCGTAAGCGGCTTGTTTATCCTCGGTAATTTCAGATGCCCAGAAACGTTCGCGGCTTCGTCTTACGTACCAGTTGTTCAATACGTCCATGAAACCACTGAACTGTCTGCACGCATCAGCCAACTCTACGTTCTCAAACGAATTCGTCATCGATTCTTGCAGCTCTGAGAGTTTTGCTACGATGTATCGATCAAGTAACACAGGCGAATCGGTGCGCAGCTTCGCTTTGACACCGTCAGCATTCGCGTAAAGGGAAAAGAAATAGAAAACGTTCCACAGCGGGTTTAGCGCCGATCGAACCACTTCAGGAAATCCGCTTCCCTTAGGATCGATCATTAGATCCTGACCTTTCAGGATCGCTGAGCTGACCAAAAACCACCGCAACGCATCTGAGCCGTAAGTTGCAAACACCTCTTCAGGGCTTGGATAGTTTTTCTTTCGTTTAGAAAGTTTTTGACCGTCTTCGTCTACAACTACGCCGTGACATACGCACAGTCTAAATGGCGGCTTATCGAACAACGCCGTTGCCATTACCATCAGGGTGTAAAACCACCCACGAGTTTGTGCTACGTACTCGGTTATAAAATCCGCAGGAAATTGCTTCTCGAATGACTCTCGATTCTCGAACGGATAATGCACCTGCGCAAACGGCATCGATCCGGATTCAAACCAACAATCGAGAACTTCCGGAACTCGACGCATCATACTCTTACCGCTTGGATCGTCCGGATTCTTCCGTACGAGGGTATCAATAAAAGGTCGATGTAGATCGATTACCTTAACGCCAAAATCCTTCTCAAGCTCAGCGATGCTGCCGTACACATCCGTTCTTGGATATTTCTCATCATCGGATTGCCATACAGGAATTGGAGTACCCCAGAATCGATTGCGGCTTATTGACCAGTCCGGAGCACTTTCTAAGCCTTTGCCGAATTGTCCATCGCGCACGTGCTCAGGGATCCATTTGATCTCCTTATTAAGCTGCATCATCCGATCTTTGAATTTGGAGACTTCAACGTACCACGAGCTCATGGCGCGATAGATAATCGGTGTATCTGTACGCCAGCAGTGCGGATAATTGTGGGTGTAGCTTTCGTGTCGCAGAACAAGCTTGCGATCTTTTAAAGCCTTGATGATTTCCTTGTTCGCGTCGAAAACCTGCTGTCCCAGGTAATCGGTAACTGGTTCGGTAAAGCATCCGTGATCATCAACTGGACAAACAAGCTCTATACCATTTGCGGCGCAAACTTTTTGGTCATCTTCACCAAACCCCGGCGCCATATGCACGATGCCTGTGCCGTCTTCAGTGCCAACGAAGTCCCCGGCCAAGACCACAAAGCTCTTTGGATGTTTCGCAAAATAAGGGAAAAGCGGCGCATATTTTTGTCCGACTAGATCAGAACCCTTGATGGTAGAAATTACCTCGGCTTTTCCTAACTCAGCGGCGTATCGTTTGAGTGCCGCGGTCGCTAACAAATACTTTGTACCGTCGAGATTAATAATTGAGTACTCAAGCTCGGGACCAACGGCGATCGCTAAGTTCGAAGGCAGAGTCCACGGCGTGGTGGTCCAAATAAGGGCATTGATTCCGCTTTCAAGAGCAAACGCTACCGTTACTGCAGGGTCTTGCCGCGGTCTGGTTGCGTTGTCCATGCGGATTTCAAAATTCGAAAGCGGAGTTTCGCAAGCCCACGAGTACGGCATCACGCGATACCCTTCGTAGATTAACCCTTTGTCCCACAGAGTTTTGAATGCCCACAGGACGCTCTCCATGTACGAAACATCCATCGTTTTGTAATCACGTGAGAAATCTACCCAGCGCGCCTGACGATTAACGAAGTACTCCCACTCCTTGGTGTAGCGCATCACCGAAGTGCGACAGTGATCGTTAAATTTCTGAATTCCGTATTCTTGGATCGCTGCGCGTCCGGAAACTTTTAATTCTTTTTCTGCTTCCATTTCTGGAGGCAATCCGTGACAGTCCCACCCGAAGCGCCGTTCACATCGCCGACCTCGCATCGTCTGAAAGCGCGGAACTACGTCTTTAATATACCCTGTAAGCAGATGACCGTAGTGGGGGAGTCCGTTAGCAAACGGAGGACCATCGTAAAACACGAATTCGTTCTTTCCCTTCGGCCGCTGCTCGATAGATTTCTCGAAAATCCGCTTCTCTTTCCACTTAGCAAGGATTCGCTCCTCAAGCTTAGGATAATTCGGGGTTTGTTCCACTTCGGGATAGAATTTGTTCTTTGGCGCCAAGACGTTACCTTCATTAATAGATAGGGCCTTATCTTAGCAGGAGCGGAGGAAGAGGTGTAGTGAGGGGTTTAAGGCTCCGCACGGGGCAGGGATAGGGTCTCGATGCTACCCTTGATGGCTCGACGCTCATAATATCTGTAAGGGTTTTAGCGGGGATCGAATATGGCAGGGGCAGGACAATCACTAGGGAATTTGGCACTAGGGAATCTAGCAACAAAGTATACTGGGGAAGACCCACAAGGAGCTTCTCTAGCGAAATCCCTCGTATCGGATTTAGTATCGTTACTTAGAAACCGAAAGATCCTCGATCCCAGAGCTGACCTCGGGTTAGCGCTTGTTAGCGAGATCATAAAAACGAATAATCCTGATGATCGTCTTGTCGCGGTACATGAAGCCCGTGTCGCTCTTAGGGAGGCCGTGAAGATATTTCTGCTCGAGTCTCATCAGATGGGCAGCGCTGAGTTGGGTAAGATCGGACCACTCTTTGTTGAATCAACGAAGCAAGAAGGTAAATTAGATCCATTAGCGCGGGTCCTTCTGATGATGACGGAGTTATTTCCGACAGACTCGCCCCTCACGAGGGAAGCAAAACATGCGTTGGGACAGGTGGGTTCTTTTCCAGTAGTCGCCGGGCTGGCGGATGCGATTGAGGATAACTCGTCATGTCTCCAAGAAGCGGAGAGTTTGAAGGATGGAGGAACTTCCTTTGCTTCTGCAATAATTCCCAAGCTTAGAGCAGTTAGTAAATCGTCCATGCTGGCTGACCTATACTATGGAAATAATGGTGGGGGTCATAAAGTTGGGGTTTCAAAGGTTAAATATGATGACAATAATAAGGCTGCGACCACAGAGATGGCCGAAAGCGATGCAAGGCAACTAAAGCGTTTGCTGGCTAAACTTGCTAGCACGATCGACTCGATTCCAGAGACCGCGTCTCCGCGCCCGGAACTCATGATTTATCACCTTGCCCGCGTTATCACTGCTGCATCGTATGTCATTCCAGATTTGCGTAATACTAAGCCCCTAAAGGATATTCGATCTGATCTTGCCCATGCCTACGCCATTTCCGCAACCTTTGCGGAGAAGCGTGGAAGGTAGCTGGGAACGCGAGGCGTCGCCTCGCAGTCCTGCATGGTACTTTGCAATACCTTTTTTCAAAGCCGCCTGGTCGGATGATGATCGTTGGATAATTTTGGGATAAATTCGTAAATGCATGGGTGTTGTTTAGGATGCGAAGTGGCACTTCGCGGTCCCAGGGGATCTATCCCGGCCTTCGCAGCGTAATAGTAAATGTTGTTCCGCTCGTGCCATCGCTCGTTGCGATAATTTCCCCACCCATTCGATGGACTAACTTTCTAACCGATGCGAGACCAATACCAGACCCCTCAACCGGAGTAGGATGAAATCGTTGAAACGGTCTAAAAAGAAGTTTTAAGTTTTCTTCTGAGATTCCCTGACCGTTATCCTTGATCGACAGCCGCGTAAGTTTTAACGACGGCGCTAGTTCATGTACCACCCGAATTTTTAGTTTTCGATCTGGATGTCGATACTTAATGGCGTTGCTGAGAACGTTTGAGAAAATTTGAATCAACGCGAGGTCGTCACCGAGCACTGAACCTAAACCAGCATCAACTTCAACTTCTGCCCCCACACTGGTAAGCATAGGTTTAAAATCGAGCAATACGTCATTTATGATTAAATCCAGATCTACCGGAGTGCTCTTATGTTGCCTCGATACGGTACGGCTATAGTCCAGAATGCTTGATACAAGCTGCGTCAGACGTTCGACGTTTCGTGAAAGATGTCCCAGTGGCTCAAGCGATGACGGGGGCATTCTATCCCGATCCTCCTCAAGCATCTGTATCATGCCTTTTAAGGTAAAGAGCGGCGATTTGAGATCGTGAGAAACCATGCTCGTAAAATCTTCTACCTCGCGGCTCTTTTCCTCCATCTGTTGCTGTGCGAGCACAGTGCGAGTGACGTCGAATGTAATAGTTAAAGAAGCGATGACTTCACCAGAATCTCCTAAGATAGGCACGGTGCGTGATTCAACCCAAACCTCTACTTCGCTGGCGTGTAACAAACGATACCGGACCTGAAATGGCTCACCGGCCTTTGTTACTTGATACGCGCGATCATAGATCGCTCGATCTTCTGGGTGGACTCGGCTTTGATAAAGATCTGGGTCACTATTGGGAAACTGAGAGGCTGAGAAACCAGTCAAGATCTCGGTATATGGGCTTACGAACAGCGCCTTCATCTCTGGATCTCTTACGATCACTGAAGCCGCTAGATGTTGAGTGAGTAACCCGTACCTGTCTTCGGCATCGAGAGCGCGCTGCTTGTTGGTGGCACCGTCTCGTCCCCATAGTATCCATACCGTAGCACCACCAGCGATGGCGCCTAAGCAGAGATACAATATCGCAGGGAGCATCAGTTATTTCTTTCCCAAATAAAGATCCCGCTCGAACTCAAAGCTTTTCTGAATATCCGCAGCGATGTTTTTATATTCACTAGGATCGATACCTAAATCAGCTAACTGCTTCGGTGCCTTCTCCGTATTGTTTGCCTGAAATCGCGCAAAGCCTGGCGAGTGCCCGATCCCTAACGAATGACACATGGTATCTGCCAGCCCGACCACCGATGAAAGTTGCACAGTAGTTTGTGCATGGTGATGATCCGCAATCACGCGCTTAATCGTATCGTCGAATTTCCAACGTTGAGCGATCAGTAAACCTACTTCGATGTGTGTGAACGGAAATGATTGCTCTTCCGCAGTTACGAAATCACAACCTTCATCTTGAATAACGCATATAGCTTTCATGTAGTCGTTGCCAAGACGTTGCAACATCGCAAGTTTTCCGATGTCGTGCATGAGTCCACCCAAAAACGCTAAATCTTCCTGCCCTGGAAGAAGCCTTCGTGCGAGTAGCTTGGAAGCTAGAGCTACCGCTATATCATGAGTCCAGAGCGTGGTGCGAAACGGATGGTTGCTCGGATAGAGCTCAGACAGAGACGTCGCATTCAACAAACAGCGTAGTTCGTTTAGGCCTATGACGAGTACGGAGTCTTCAATTGTTTGCGCTTTCTTCCCTCGGTCGAAATAAACAGAGTTCGCTATTCTCACTACTCGCGCAGAAAGCGCTTCATCCGATTCGATGACCTCGATAAAATCCCTCGCTTCCGCTGTTGGGTTCGTCGATAGCTGAAAGGCGCGCTGTGCTGCTCCCGGCATAGGCGGTACTGCACGAGATCCCAATACGCCGAGTATCGATTTTTCAATCGACACAGAGATCTCAGAAACTTTATTTGCCCCTGAGCTGGCCTTCGGCCTTGTTCCGAGTAATTTATCTAAGAAGCCCATAGTGGACCATTCTCTAGGCGGGTTTGTTCTTTAAGTCTCCTGCTTTGCGGCGAGAGGTTAGTCCTCAATTCTAATCCTCGCGGAATCTTCCGCCCCGAATTCTGGATTATTCCGATCGAACTCGGTTGAATTACTAATCCGAGGATCGTCTACGTCCGCATCGATTTCGACTTCTGCATCCGAATCTTCAGAAGTTGCCTCGAGTTGTAACTTTAATGTGCCTTGGTTGTGTCGCCCGAATCGGGATTGGGTGAAGTAGTATACTAGGTAACGAACTTCTTCGACGCGCACGGCCTCGGAAGGCGTAATCGTGATAGGCTGATCTTCGCCGCTGACTTCTAGAGTTGTTGATGATTGTACGTATCCGAGAGAAGTTGGGAATTTTATCTTTAGAGCAATCCCATTCTCGTCTACCTCAGCGATATCGATGGTGAGCTCAGTCCTGTCGCCTGGATCTATTCTTGTTGGTGATGCGCGAAGCGAGACAAGAGCAGCCCCTAGATAGTCATCACCACCACCACCT
>JBGSNS010000109.1:0-3530 GCA_041739515.1 Bdellovibrionota bacterium | reverse complement strand
GCGCTGGTAGTGACATCACATATACTGATAAAACGAGCCGACAGGGGCTGCGAAATTTGTGGGTCCAGATTACCCAATTCGGGTGCAGTCAGTTTCCTAGCGAGACCGAATTCTATCGCGAGATCTACAAATGCATTATTGTAGTCTCGAATTTCTTGCAGATCGGCCGAAGCGTCGCTGTCAACGGCATCGGCAACTTTAAAGTTTAAATTTGGCTCGTTTCGACCGTAACGCGTTGCATTCACATCGGCGGCTCGTGCCTCGAGCGCCCGCATATAGGTATCTTTGGAGGGCGCTGGAATTTGGCTAACAGCTAGTTTGAATTTCTCGAAGGCAGCGCTTTCTTCCTCGAATGAGTAGAGTGATGAGGGTTGCTTAGAAGCCGTTTCTTGTTGGGCAACTAAAGTAAAGGGGAAAAAACTAGCTAAGAATACTAGTGAGCAAAACTTGTTCATTTTATATGCTTCCAAAAGGTATGCTTTTAATCACCTCAATATCCCAAGTTACGGTTCCGGGTTGAAAATCTACGCCGATTACAGTCTCAGTCAAACGAGAAATGCGTGACAGAAATGCGTGACAGTCACGACTTTCACCCTTTACAGGCCGCTTTTATGGACTTCCGCCTGGCGTGATGATAAATCCGACTCTAGTTCTTCCATTTGTTAGTTGGATTGAATTCCTAAAGGGTTTACTTTATTCGGTTTTTTGCTCAGCACTCCCTGAGTTTTTGGCCTTTCGAATTTGATCTTCAGGGTCTGAGGGTGCGACCGAGTGCAGGACTTCGTGGTAGAGTGGTTGTTCGATCGCAGAATCACGTGATGCGCCTTGTCAGCCGTATCCTTTGGCTGGCACAGGGGATGCACCCCCTGAGGGCCGCCGCATCAGCTGCGTTCTGCGTCGAACGGCATCTCGCTTCCGCAAGCGAAGTGCCGCACCTTTGGGAAAATGAAGCTACCTGCACAGCTTCACCCTGGGTTTTTTGTTCGTGGGTTTTTGTTTGTGGATTTTTGGGTCGGGCATGATTTTTGATCGTCGGTGCTGTGGTTAGGTGAGGTCCTTCTCAGCCCGCAGCACCAAAAGTCTAAAGCACATTAGCCAGCCGCATTATGAAAGGTTTCGCATATAGGATCTTTGTCCAACTAACAAATAAGAAATGCGTGACAGTCACGACTTTCACCTTTTCTTCGGACGTCCGAGCTTAGCCGGACGGGCTCGCACAAGGTACTCAGCTTCAATAGTATCCAAAAAGGCATCTGAACCACAGGGAAGATCTCCGCTAGTACATTTACGCAAGTTTTGTAGGTCATCATCTAAATCAGACTCTCCTAACCACTGATACCAGTTAGGTCTCTGAGCAATTCGCTCTGTCCATCTGCTGTTGCTGGTCAGCAACCTGTCTGGCCGTAGCCCGCAATGGGCCTGAGCACTCGACCAAGGATATTCTGCGGCATGCTTAACAATCTTGGCGGCAACTGGATTTCTCTCAATATATCGAAGCGTGATCCAGAAGAATCTCTCGTCGACTGGGCTGGAGTAAAATCTCTGTTGCCAAAGATGTCCCGTCCACCCACGGGAGGCGTTTATATACTCTGCGTATCGTTTATGGGTAATTTGGAGGGTATAGCGCAAGGAGTCCTTTTCATGCGGAACGAGTAAATGATGAACATGATTAGTTTGCAGGCAGTAGGCAAGGACCTCGACTGAATAGCGTTTCGCATTAGAACTCAGTAAATTAATGTAAATTTCTCGATCGCTAGGCGAAAAGAACACATCCTGCCGACGAACTCCCCGCTGAGTTATATGATGTGGGCAACCGGGGATTACTAAGCGGCTTCGTCTCGACATGCTGATATATCGGAGGCCGTTGCAATTTGTTGCGTAGAAAGTCGTGACTGTCACGAGTTTTGCCCCTAGGATCACAAACATGCAGAGCGATCGATGCTACGAACGTGTGCTCGCCATAGGGTTGACGTTAGTGACGATTCTTGGAGTTGTTATCGCGTATCGTTTTTTCGATCGCTCAGCGCTTCACAGCGATGAGTATCTTACTCTGTATCGAAGTCTGTTGATTTCGCAGGGTGATCTTTTCTTGGAGAGCGATCCGAGCCAAAAACCGCCTTTGCTTTATTTAGTTACTGGCGGATTATTTTCGATTTTTGGAAATCATCGTGAAATCTCGCTGCTGATCGGTTTTGTATCGAGCATACTTCTAATCCCGGCTACCGGAGCACTCGCTTTTGTGCTGACTCGCTCCGTTGTGGCCGGCCTTGTAGCAGCTTTGTGTGTGGCGTTATCTCCGTTTCAAATCGCCTTTTCAGCTACAGCATTTCTCGATCCTCCGATGATACTGCTTGGCATTTTGGGATTGATAGCTGCAGCGAGCGGACACGGATTGCGTGCTGGAATACTCCTTGGGGCCTCCCTTGCTGTAAAGCAACAAGCAATATTCTTTGTTTTGTTGGCTCCCTTTCTGTTATCCGGTGCGCGAGGCGAACAACGGCAAACACGGCGCCATCTCATCAGTTTTATTAGCGTGATAACGATCGCCATAGCGTTGATGTTATTGTGGTCGTTAGCATCCACTCGCGGTGCGCTTCCGAGTTTTGTGTCGGGGCAGATTCATAGCGAATCTAATCAGATTGATGGCGCGATCGTTATCAATCCGTTTACTGAAGGACTCGGTCTCTATTGGTTGCGTCTTAGTGATTGGGGACGATTCTTAGCACTTTTTTTCGGCCCACTTAGTTTAATAGTGATTCCGTTGTGTCTTGTGGCGCATGGTTTCTTTGTGAAACTCGATGCACGCTCTCGCTCTTTGCAGTTTATTGCTGCTTGGTGTGTCTTGATTTTGCTGATCCACACAGCTCTGCGTTTTAGAATCGTGGACCGGTACATGCTGGTGCTAGTTCCAATTTTTAGTTGCTTAATCGGCGCGATGCTTGGAAAGGCATCGGCGAGGACGAGTCGAGGGCGTTTACCCGCGCTAGTCGTCGCCGGCTTGCTGTGCCTTAGCGCGTTACTTGGTATTCGCTCGCTTAACGAGAATCCGCGAGTCCTTCCATCGAGCCCTGGTGCCCGACCCAGACTGGTGGGGCTATTTACCAACGGCTCTCCGTTATCTATCCCCGCGGTTGAATACCTCAAGCAGCGATATTCGCCTTCAACTGAAATTTACGCACATGGAGCTTTGTTTCCTGCGGTGAAGTTTGAATTTTCCGAGTTTCAGCAGGTAAGGAGTGTTCTATGGCCACTTCGACTGTCCCGTGAGGAACCGAATCCCTCTCCGAGAATATTATTGTGGGAACGAGGCGACGAGCGCAGGCTAGAGAAACTCAAAGGCACGTTATCGCGCAACGGGTTTGCGCTTGATCAAGATGTCGATGCGGAGTTGGGCAGGTTAGTGGTCTTTAAAGTCGTGCCGGAATCTGCCATTCCACGGGTACAGTAAATCTGAGCTGACGCAGGGACTATCCCTGACGAATCCCCACGAAAGTGCACAATATATGTAATATAGCTAAACAGTTACGAAT
>JBGSNS010000095.1:0-12050 GCA_041739515.1 Bdellovibrionota bacterium | reverse complement strand
ACTAAAAATAGGTTTTGCCAATTTGGACCGCGGACCTGGTCCGCCCGATCGCTGTTCTAATGTTCGATCAAGCGGACCAGCGGTCCGCGGTCCAAAAAAAATGAGCCCTGTTTCGGGACATTGCCAGCTTAACTTATTGGTCGTGCGTCCTGGCCGTGCACCACAACTCTAATCAACCCAAACTTACCCGATGCGCGACTTAACTGGTGCACCAGACATACGGCACTTAACTGCGGGACTTTTCGGCGAAACAAAGCAAAAGAAGCCAATATGAGACTCATCCAGTATCCCGTCCATAACCAATGCACGAGATGAAACTTGGGGATATACTTATCCAGAGCTCGGTATGACCGAAGCGGTTCAGTCGCGTACTCAGAGTTTGAAAACAACTCAAAAAATTTTGGAGTTACTTATGTTAAGCGGAATCTCACCGTCGGTCTCAACTAACATCTCAGGTGTTGAAGTTACAATTCTGGACGCCGCTTTGCAGTTGCATACTGCTACCGGCGTGTTAGCGCTGTCCCTTACCAACGATCAATCGATGCAGCTTCGTGATGCTCTTACATCATTCGAGGGCTTCAAAGTCGATTCGAGTGAGAGTCCTGTGATTCTCGGAGCAGTGATGGGAGGTACAAATAGGTCTAGTATGTGTGCGCGACCGATCTCCGGTTTGCTGCGAGCCGACTGTCAAGTCGATGGAGTGACTCTTAAGCTCGATGGTAATCGGCTAATGTTTGAGAAACACGGTGCGCGAACATTTATACAACTTCTAGATCAACAGATAGGTCAGGTACAGGCTGAACTGGGTGACTTACGGACGGTATGACACTTCTGCCGTTTACGGCTTGAGCACGATCTTCCCAAACTGACTCCCGCTCTCCAACAACTGCAACATCTCGATGCCCTTCGATAAAGGTTCTACGCGATCGACCGCTGTCTTAATCTTGTGCGAAAGGATAAACGCTTGCGCATCAATAAAATCCTGTGCACTCCCCATCGTCGAACCTAAAAGCGAGAGTTGTTTTGTGAAGATCAATCGATTATCGATCTCAATTTCAAATCCCTTAGTATTTCCAACCGTGACGATTCTTCCACCACGAGCAGCAGCACGAATACTCTTTGCTAAGGTAGGCGCTCCGACGTTATCAACAACTACGTCAACTCCACGGCCGCGCGTTACACGCAACACTTCCGCTGGCCAATTATCGTGTTTTTGGTAATCGATAACTTCATCAGCACCCAACTCGCGCGCCTTTGTAAGTTTATCTTTTCCACCACCAAGTACATATACAGTCGCGCCCGCAGCCTTTGCGAACTGAATCGACAGCGAGTTTACACCACCACCAGCACCAACCACCAAAACAGTTTCACCAGCTCTCAACTGTGCACGCGTAAACAACATGCGCCAAACGGTTGTGCCAACCAACAAGCCAGCGCAGGCAACTTCGTCTGATAGCTCATCAGGTTTCTTAAAAACGTTGGCAACCGGAACGGTTACAAACTCAGCTAGTCCGCCGGGAACGTGTTCTCCAAGAATTCGGTATCCTGGACTTAAACTGTCCTGTCCACGGCGGGTCCATTCATCAGATCCGAGGTTGAATCCCGGGTTCACTACAACCTTTGTGCCCGCATGCCAGTCTCCGCCACTTGCGGCGACGATTTCTCCGACAATATCGCTACCGCCGATGTGTGGCATCTGCAAGGAGAGCCCGTGCCAGCCACGTCGCACCCAGATATCGAGATGATTTAGCGCTACCGCTTTTACCTTTATTAGAGCCTCCCCAGTCTTAGGCTCGGGTTGGGGGAGTTCCCCAAATTTGAGAACTTCTGGGCCGCCATGTTGTTCGAAAAAGATCGCCTTCATGGCTTCGCTTATAACTCAGAGCAGATCGGAACGCGAGATCTTGAGTAGCAGGGAACGCCAGGCCGAATTTAGTAGTTGGCAAGATTTATCAGGCGCGGAACAAGGAACGCAGCGAAGCAATTACGCCTTAATATCACCATCTTTGGCGATCTCGGTGAGAATGGCTTTCTCCTGGCGTTTCTTTAGACGGGAGCTTGCGCCGCCGTAGATCTTACGTTGAAAGATCTTCTTTGGAACTTCGGCAGCTTCAAACGTATCGATCGCTACCCGCATGTAGATCTCTTTCGAGGATGGTTCTAGGTTCTTCAGTACCGAACACAGATCTTTAAGCTTCTTAAGCGAAGGACCCATGTCAATTCCAGAGGCTTTTAGAAATGCGATCTGATCGATCTGGTTGATGATATCGTTTAGCAGAAATTTCATCGCCGCTTCTTCGCGCTGAGCTCCACGCTCTTTGCGTACCTTTGCAGCCAACGAAGTAAGTTCTAGAAGTTGATCAACTGAGTACGGCTCAAAAAGAAACCCATCGAATCCGGCGAGCACGTTCGTTGCAACTGTCGAGGATTGCTGGTCCTGACTTTTGAGAACGAGGACATATGCACAATCCTGTCCTCCTTTGGACGCTTTGCCGTCACGGATGAATTTCGAAACCTCTTCTTGATCGAAGCGATACGAGATAAAGCACACGTCGGTGCTGTCAGTTGTAAGTTTTGCAACGGCGTCCCTAAGGCCACCGGCCTGCATAACTTTACCGAATTGGTGCACTGCTGTGGTGCACTGCTTTAATCGCATCCGGGTATCAAGATCCGGGTCTACGATGACGGCATCAAATTTTTCTGGCGCTGCTCCCATAATTCTCTCAAAGTATCACTTCGACACGGGTGAAAGATTCCTTGAGGGTTAAGTGTGGAGATTTTTTTGCAGGTAAAGCGCGTTTATAACGGGTTTTAACTAGGTAGATCAGCCAGTTACTCTCGTCCATGGCGGAGGATTTTCGGTGAGATTGGAAGTTTCCCGACCAGCAGCGAAAAGGTAAAAACGACTATAAAATTTCCGTTCGAAACAACACCGATGCCCGATTTAATCGCGCCACGAGCATGACTCCTTTTCGAATCAACAACGCTGCGGTGTGCTCCGGAGTCCGGCGCTCAGCGATAATGCGCTCCATCTGTTGCAGAGGGGTAATCCACAATACACGCACTGAGGAATCATCTTCCAACAAGATTGCTTCGTTGGCATTACAACTAGAAACTAAAGCTCCAGCCCAAGTCGTACTCGCTACCGCTGCAGTAATTTCAGGTTCGTGAGAATTCGTCCCATCGGATGATGTTGACGCGATACCGAAGGCTTGTGGTGGAATTGATACGCAGCCTATTCCTGAGGGACGCGACAAAATTCCTGCTTGATGTCCCGCAATTCCGTGAGTCGCGCCGCCACTCGGTTGAACCTGCTCACTAACGATTTCCTCAATCAGAGCCGCAATTAGCGTGAATGGCCAAGCTGCTAACTGGGCAAGCTCACAGTCAAGAACGAATTCAGCACCGAGCATCTCTCCACTTAGAAGAGGAATATTCCTGGCCCCATTTGTCAAAAATGCGAGACGCCCCGGCGCACGTTCTAAAACTATGACTTCTATATCAGGGTAGAAGGAACGTGATGCGCTAATGCCGATATCGTTGAGGGCTTGCGATATATTAAGCGGAAAAATATGTCGTTTCGCGCCCAACGCCACTTCTCCGAACTCCAATAGGGAGGCGAATCGAGCACGTTCCATGAGTTTCGGTTGTTCGACACGTCTTACATGCTCGAAATCAGAGTGCACAAAAATATCGGCACCCGCGAACCAATCAACGGTCGAGTCTCCTTGTCGATTGTGTAAAGCGAAAAATGAACAAAATGGAGCCAAGCGGTGTGAAAATCCATCGAGTACAATTTCCCGTCGTAACAGCGCAACTAATCCGCCTAAATAGAAACGCATCTGAGCGTGTGTCCATCCGACTTGAAGCGGCAATGGAAGATGTCGATATACGTCACAAAGGAGATCGGATAATTCTAGTGGAGAATGATATCGATCCCGAATAAAAGGGGATAGCTCTCCGGCCCGTTCAAAATTAAGCTTGGTGATAGTCTCCCGCCTGACGGCCAATTGCTTTACCTTCGATTGGTTACCGAGCAAATAGGCACGAGGGAGTTCATGTTGCTCAGGAAAGAGCACACCCAAACCATCTAGGTATACCGATTTACCATCAGAGATCTTTGAGCGTAACGAGTGCGCTAGCGCATCAGCGAGTTCTCTCCTTTCTTGTCGGGATGTCTCCCCTGATAGCCGTTCCGGAGAACAGCGACCGGAGAACCGGCGCTCTGGGTTCGACGATTTATTCCGCTTTGATGAGCCCTTCGGCTCTTGAGATGTTGCTCCGTCGACACTAAGCTTTCCGCCCAATCTATCCGGACTATCCTGACCAGTCCGATCTAATCCGTCGGAACCTCGATCGGGTCCAGCCCCACTATCAATACTACTACCGTGTCCGTGGGCTCCATCACCTGGAGCATCCCGATCTTCAGGGATGAGGTGTAATGTTTCTGGATGCTCAGAATTGCTCAAGGAGACTCATCTTAAAAAGCGTTCACTCCGCGGTGGCGGGTTACGCGCCGGGGAAAGGAGGGTATCGCGTTGATTGCTCGTGGTCCAGTCGCCAGACTGGAAAATTATATCAGAATTTTTGTTTTCGCCTGGGCTCGACGTGGTCGGTTATCTCAGGGTAATCTCCACCCATTATGATCGATCCTTTATTGGACACGCCGTTACACGGCCGCGTCGGTTCTCTTGCTTCGTTTGAGTCTGGCTCCGTTACGTTAAAAGGGTGGGTAAATACCGTTCGGTCATCCGGTAAAGTTTCGTTTATCGAGCTGCGTGATGGGTCTGGATATGTACAGATAGTTGCCAATCATCCAAATCTCGCACAAGAGATCGTGGAGCGAATTAAGTCGCTCACACAAGAGACCTCGATTGAAGTAACTGGAACGGTTCGCAGGCACCCTAAGCGTCCTACAGAATTCGAAATAGACTTAATTGACTTAGCGGTTGTTCAGCTCAGCGTTGAGTATCCGCTGGGTAAAAAGGATCACGGACCGGATTTCTTGCTGGAAAATCGCCATCTTTGGTTACGATCCAAAACGCAGTGGGCGATTCAGAGAATCCGCGACACTATAATACACGCAACCTACGATTATTTTAGAGACTTGGGCTTTATAAAGATCGATTCTCCGATCATTACCTCCACCGCTTGCGAAGGAACAACAACTCTATTTGGTCTCCCTTACCACGATTTGGGCATGGCATACCTATCTCAGAGCGGACAGCTTTACTTAGAGGCCGGCGTAATGGCGCACGGACGAGTTTACGATTTTGGGCCGGTATTTCGCGCTGAAAAAAGCAAAACGAAGAAGCATCTCTCTGAGTTCTGGATGATGGATGCAGAGATGGCGTTTTGTTCCCACGATCAAAATATGGCGCTGCAGGAGCAGTTAATCTGTTTCATTATTGAACGTGTCCTTTCCGTCAACAAAGCGGAATTAATCGCGACCGGTCGCGATGTCTCTAAACTTGAGAAAATCAAAGCTCCGTTTCCTAAACTCACGCATCGACAGGCCGTTGAGTTACTCCAGTCTAAGGGCTCAACAATTAAAGAGAACGATGACTTGGGCGCACCCGATGAGGCTTTACTCTCAGAAATTTACGACGTGCCGGTTTTTATCGAGCGCTGGCCTGCGGAGATCAAAGCGTTCTATATGAAACGCGATCCGAAGAATCCAAACGTCGTCCTAGGTGCCGATTTAATGGCTCCGGAAGGATTCGGTGAACTAATAGGCGGTTCTCAGCGTGAAGATGATTACGAGGTTCTTAAGGCACGTATGATCGCTGAGAAAATCCCGCTTGAAGATTTTCAGTGGTATTTAGATCTTAGGCGCTACGGCTCCGTCCCACACGCTGGATTCGGGTTCGGACTTGAGCGACTTGTAAACTGGTTAGCTGGCGCTGAACATATTCGTGAAACGATACCGTTTCCGAGAATGCTATACCGGTTTAAACCGTAGATTGTTTACGCTTCGGCCCTTTACGCTTCGGCCCTTTATGCTTCGGCCAATGCCTCTCTGCGAGCTTCGTTCTTCTCGTCGGCAGCGATTTTTTCTTGCTTAGCAGCTTCTGCTTCCTGAGCCGCTTTTCTTGGGTCCGGCTTTTCGCGAGCTGGCGGGGTTGGTCGAGCTTCTCTAGACGAACTTGATGGTTTAATTTCACTCATAATTCATTCCTCCATGAACACGAGTAGAGTCGGATTTAAGGTCGCTAGCCTTAACGAATCGCGGCTAACTATCCAGACTCTGTCTCAATGGTGAAAGTCCGTACGTAATTTGCGTATACTTTGATCGTACATAACTAGCTGGAACTATTAAAGATATCTACTGCGTTCTCCAATCTATGGACACCCTAAAAGGTTTGCCACTCTGCACGTTTATACCCACATAACCTCCTCGACGCCTTTCGCCGTAAGGGATAGAGTGAAGGGCTCTGCGATCTGCAGTATTTTTGGGACGTTAGGAAACGACTCAGTCCACTGTATCGCCGTCGATTAATTGAACCTATTCCGAGGTTTTACAGGTTGGCTAAGGACCTACTCTCAGAATACCAAGAGAACGAGCTTAAACGGCTCGCTCGGTTTTCGCTGTCTCCAGTACAGCTTACGATCGTGATTGGTCTCCTCTTTGGAATGACGATGATTATAGTTGGAGCGCTTGCCAGTGCTCCGAGCGATCACTCGATCAACGAGCAACAGCGTAGAGAGCTGTATAGAACCGGTCTGCCTTGGGCGATCGAGTTAGCAACCTCACAGCAGATGCAAGCCGACTGGCTAGATCGGCGAGGGATCGCAATTGAGCAGAATCTATATTCGCGTTTATCGTTTCGCGTTTTAGGTGGCGCGATTGCGCTAACGGACCACAGTCGAAGCACTGATCAAACGGGATTGTTTACAAATCTTCTTATCGCTCTGATGGGAGCAGCTCTTCGTCTAGGCTTCTTAGTCATAGCATCGGCGCGTCTGATATTAGCCTTCGTCATTTGGGCATGGTGGTCATCTAAACGATCAGCCCTATCGTATGTCGCTAACGATCCTTTGGGTCAAACCGGTAATGGACGTCTTTTCTTTTCCGGCATCAGCGTAAACCTTAATGAGCGCGATTCAGATGGCTCACCAGCAAAGCAGGTAGCTGGTCTGGCGTGCCCTCAAAGAGCGTCCGCCGCCTCGATTAACGCGAGCATTATAGCAAAGGCTCTTACGTCGTATGGTGCTGCCAATAAAGTTAATCTCGCGCTAGCTGGAATTATCCTTCGGTATCGAGAATACCCAGATCACGTCGCATTTGCGGAAGAGCAGACCCGACTCGATCATGCGTACGATACTGGAACGCTCGGTGCCTACGTTGAGACCCTTCTTCCTAAAGTCTTAAGCGCACATAGGAGATTAATTGAGGAGGCTCAGGAAAACGACTCGCAGGGCGAGAATCCGACAACCAATCCTGCTTCTTCAAATGAAGAAACTTCGCAATCTCGGTACGCGAAATCAGTCGGCGAAGTCTTAGGCCGAATTCTATCTCCTCGGATACGTGGCTCTATGATGGCGGTCACCGCTGCGGAAGTGGCCACGGTTTGCCTGGCCCTGGAAGCCGGCAAGATATTGTTATTCGCGGTTGAGGGCGGCAAATGGAATCGACGATCTCATTTCCCTGAACTTTCCGCGCGTGCGATGTTGCACTCATGCCCCGAGTTTAGTGAATCTTACAGCTCCGTTGTCCGCGCTCGTATTCGGCGTGCGTTAGTGTTTGCCGGCGAGCCAAGCGTGTTCGCTCCTATGCGTTTGCCCCAAGACCTTAGTATGGAGACTCGTGGGTTGCTAGGATTCGCGAAAATTCTTCTCTCTCCACCTCACCAACTTCCGTCGCGAGCGGCATCAGAGGAACTTGCTGGCGTACTCGCCCATATCCATGTCGGATTCGAGAAGTTGTTCTTCGCTTCCGCATCAGAACTCGATCCAGAACTGCTTGATGAAGCGTATGCAATGAACAATGTCCTACTTCTAAAAATTCCTAGAGTCATGACGTTGTTGCGTCAGGTTATCGATTCAAATCTGTTGCAGAGACTGCACGAGCTTGTAGCTCTGGTCGATGCCCATCGGGTTGAACGGGAGCAGTTCAATACAAATATCGAAGACACCAGATCTCACAGCGGCTCTCACGATGTACCGTTGCCTCCGCTGCGCGATGAAGAGGTTTCGGCGTTGGCAACTCAATACAAGATTGCTGAGTCTGAAATTAGAGACTGGGGCGTTTTGAGGCTTGCTCTCTATCAGTTCGGATGGCTCGGTCGACGAGTTTCAGAGCGCACAGTTCCGAATTCATCGATCGTATTCGCGGTCGTCAGAGCAGACCCGCGTTCCGACACACTAACTGGTCTTGAAGCGGTAGTGCCACTGCGCGCCACTCATTGCCGCGAACATTGGGGGAAACAGTGGGCTTCACGGTTTATTCAAGTAGATTGGGCACGTATAGCAGACTCGCGGCGGGACTTTGAACGGTTGATGGCTGGGGAAATTACAGATGCGATTCCTGGTGATGAGGATGACGATGGTGAACCGATTGTAGGAGCCGCAAGCTAAACGTATGGCACGAGATTTTCAAAAAATTGATCACGCCGAGCTGCAAGCTAAAGCGGTTCAGCGTTCTATAACGAAATCTTCGCTTGTCTCGCTCGGAGCTGCCGGGCTCGCCGCTAGTCCGCTAATGGCTGGAGTGGATCCTGCGCTACTGTTGGGTCTAGGCGCATTTCCGGCTTTGGCTTGGGGAAATACTTCACACGAATATTTTGCGAAGCGGCGGCTAGAAAAAGAGCGAGAATTAGAATCGATAGCTCGCGGTGGAAAACGGGTAATCGGAGCTCCGCCACAACGTGATGCAATCGCCGCGGCTATTAAGGAAGCGCAATCTCGCGGCAAATTAATGCTCGACAAATACTTGGTCGGATTCGAGGTCGACACCGGAGCGCCACTTTGGGTTGATGATGAAGAGATTTGTCGCCACGCGTGCGTGTTTGCAAAGACCGGTGTTGGTAAGACGTTATGGCTTGAATCGCTAATGTTTCAGCAGATGCTTCGAGGACGAGCAAGCGGTTGTACTTTTATCGATGCTAAGCGTGACTCTAGCACTTTGGCGCACATCATATTGATGGCGATGGTTACCGGTCGCATCGAAGACTTAATCGTAATTGATCCATTCGATGCTGTTCACGCATATAATTTCGTACTTACGAACCAACGCGCTGACGTCAAAGCGCGAAAGGTATTGCGCGCCGGTTTGCCACCGACTTCTGATCAAAGCGTTACGAAACATTACGATCGTCTCGCTGCAGATTCCATTTATAGAATGGTTCGGGCAATGGAGAGCTTCGGACTTTCTTGGTCAATTAAAGATATCGCCGTTTCGTTGTCAGCGTTTAATATCGCGTATCCACACATCCGCAGCTTGTTGCACAAAATCGGTGCGCGACAGGCGATGGTTGAGCTCGGGCATTTAGCTTCTAGCTACCGTGGACCTAAGGGTCAAATCGATGCTGCCCGAATTACAGACAACTTAAGAGGTATTGCATCAGAATTGCATGCAATAGCGGGGAGCCAAGCAGGGGAGATCTTCTGCACTCAGTACACCGATCTCGTGCTAACCGATGCGATTCTGCGCGGAAAGATCATTTACTTTATGTTGCCGCGACTCGAAGAAGCAGAAAGCGCCGCTCGTATGGTAAAAGTTTTTCGCGAGGACCTAGAAGTATCGATCGGTGAAATTACATCCTCTCGGCATCATCGTTTGGAAGATCCCCATCTGGTCATAGTCGATGAGGGAAGTTCAACTTTCGGCCCCACCTGGGCGAATCTTTTCGAACTGGCACGAAAGGGGCGATTTGGAATGCTCTTCGGAGCACAATCTATCGGAGGATTGACTGATGCATCGCTTGGCCTGAGCGAGGCGTTTAGTCAACGCGTCCTTGCCAACGTAAATCTCAAGGTCATGATGTCGATCGGTGATAATCGCACCGCTGCCGATATGACTGAGTGGGTTGGAAAGGTAAACACGCTTAGACGTTCTATCGGCGCCGGAGTAACGAGTTCCAAATCTAACGCTGCGTTACGGGGGTCTCTCGACTTAGAAGCACGAACCATGGGTGGCCAATCGCAATCCGTTTCGATGAGTGAAGACGAGGAAGACTTGGTTTCAGCTGAGGAGCTCAAGCACGAGATGTCTGCGGAGAAAGGTCTTGCCTGGTTCGACATGGGGGACGGACGCATCATCAAGGGCAAGAGTCTCTGGTTTAATGCGGAAGTTCCGGAACGGTGGGAGGGGCGAGAGTTTTTGTTGCGCTATGCGCGCGTGGAAAACGATGAAGTAGGGATCGCCGATTGGGTAGATGAACAAATTCTAACGCAGGAAAGGAAGGAGACTGAGCGGCTGCACCCGGACCGAAGAGACGATCCGATCGCGGCGCCTCCAGGCGGCAACCAAGCTATTGCCTCAACTTACCCAGGTGGCTCCAAATTGCCTGCTGGTGCTTCGGGGGCAAAGAACCCAGCACCTGGCGCCAACAAGGCCCCTCCTAGTCAGGAATCTGGCCCGTTTAAATTGAGTCTCGTACCGCGTGGACGTATTCGTGGATTCGTCTCAGCGTTTAAGAAACTTGAGGTAAATCCAGAGGTTACAGGCGATGGAAGCCCCAACCGAGCCGCCGCTACTAAGGAGTCGACAACCAAAAAGCCCCCTCAAAAATAAGGCTTTGTCAGTCTCTGCGCCTTACAAATATTAAGCCTCCTTGATAGAAAATGCTCGAGCCAGTGGATTCGAAGCCCAAAATCAGGATAATAATCACTGTGTTGTAGACGTTGGAAAGGGCCGACGTTGTATGGCGACGGTGAAGTTAAACTTTTTGAAATGATTGCGATCGCCCCGCCCTTTTTGTGGCGCGATAGTTTACGAGCTCTTGAAGAGCGGTTTAAGGAATAAAGGTTATGTACATTGGTGGTGTCACATTTTCGATCTCCAAATCATTCGGAAATCTTCAACTTGTCCCGGAAGCAGCAGGCTTGAGGGTTTATTACACGCCGATCGTAAACGGCGTCGAGCAAGCAGAGGGCGCTGGATTTCTAAACTTACTTCTTCCTCTCGATGCCGTTGGTGGACTATGGGCTACAGCGCGAGCGTTTCTTTACGGCGTTGAGTCGTTAGATGAGAACGTCATCATGCAGGGCGTGGAAGGCTCAGACTCAGATATATTAATTAAACTATATCGCGACAAACCGCGCGGCCAAAATGGCAAACTTTCCGGTGAAGAAACATGCTGGCTTCGACTCGTTACGGGACGCACCGAAGAGGAACGCCGCCGTATTAAGCTTGGACCACGCGATCTACTCTGTATAGAGCTTGCCTGCACCGCAGTGCTCGGGTTGGCAACGCACGCTGGATCCCACAATCCCCAGCTTGTGTCTCATTCCGCACGAGTCGTGCGAACCGCAGCGTCGAGTGCCGCAGTGGCGGAGTAGCGAGCGTTTAAAATCGCTAGTTATTGGGTGGCCAGCCATTCGCAAATAATCTGTGAAGAAAAAGCCCTTCACCTTCGTTGCATTGGGCGTCTAACCTCGCAGTCCCCTAACGAATTTTCACTTATTTTAATTCGTTGGTGAACGGAGAGTCTCGCCGTGGGAGGGGCCGACCATTCAACAATACTTCTGAATTGAATAGGGGATACTCGGATTTTACGAAGAGCACTTCAATTCTGATTCAGAAAATCATACCGCGAGCCGTACCCCATCTCTGAGAGGTTGTTGGGGCTTTATCTGATCAATTCAGGTGAAACAACGATTTAATCTCCGCGACTTTCCACCCAAGGACTGGATGGAAGAAGTACAATTCACGGAGGAAGTATATGCCTATTACGCTTGGTTCAAACATCACATCCCTACAGGCTCAACGCCGATTGGGAACTGCCACAGAAGCCCTAGCAAAGACGTATGAGCGCTTAAGCTCAGGTCAGCGCATTAACCGTGCATCGGACGATGCAGCCGGTCTTGCTATCGCTGACTCTCTAAAG
>JBGSNS010000084.1:0-1869 GCA_041739515.1 Bdellovibrionota bacterium | reverse complement strand
CTTCATGCGGATGGCTCCTTTTTCGTTTGTGTTTGTTTCGCAACTTCACACTCGAAGAGGAGCCGATTCCGCGCAATCCTAAATAAAATGTTGGATCATTTCGATCACTTAGCTCGCTAACTTAACGCCATTCGTGACAGTTACGCCTTTTTCTCGCCCCATTTCCTAAGAAACGCCAACTGCGCTTCCTGATACGGAACGCGTGGATTAATGGGACCGGCGAGCATACTCTCCGGATATCCGGGAGCCGCCCGAATCATCACGACACGATCGGCATCAGCAATTTTAAAAAAGATCCTCCACGCTCCACATCCAAGGCGATATTCACTCTCGCTCATCCGGACAATTCTACGGGTACGATGCGGAGAAGGGTCCTGCGACAATAACTCTGCACCGCGAGTTTCGATATCTATACTCCATTCATTCTTCAGCCAATCAAGCTGTTCACGGGCGAGAGCTTCAGCCTCAACTGTGTACCTGTTCTCTCCACGAGCAGCCTCCACCTCCGCGACCCATCCGAGCGATGACTCCGGAAAAGCATCGACTGTCGAGAGGTACGGTTTAATATCTAGAATTGGTGTTCCATCGAGCAAATCGCTGTTTCCGATGATCAGCCGATCCCGTTCGACCGCAAGCAGCCTCACCGCAGTAATTCCGATCGGGTTGGGACGATGCGGTGAACGCGTCGCAAACACCCCGCGCTTAACAGCTTTGCCGCGTGGCGGAAGCACCATCGGGCGCCAGGTTGTGTTTCGATCAAACCACCAAATTAGCCAAACCCGCTCAAAACCTGCGAGAGAATCGAGCGCGTGTTCGTAGTTATGTCCCTTCACAAACTCGATCGTCGAACGTTCGGTGGCACCATCGATCGGTTGATGGGGAGTATCAAACTTAAGCGCCTTGTCAGCACGCACATACGCTATCGGAGTAACCGACAATACTCGCTCGCTCATATAGCCCCCGAACCGCTGTTTGAGGGTTTGCGGCGCATCACCGCGGTGCATTCGCTCCGGTTGTGAAAAAGCTGGCGCACGCCTTTAATCTCGAACCCATGCTGAAGCATTCCAAGCGTCTCTTTGAGGATTTCAAAAGTCTTAGTGACAGATGTCTTCTCAAGCTTAATCGTCATCAAGGCCACCGCGTCAGCGGTTAAACGCGGGATAAAATCAAGCACGCTTTGCGCAGACTCCAACGGATCCATTCGCATATCGTTCACGATAGCTCCAAATCTCTCTTTAGATTGAGTATTCAAAAAACGCTCCACCATCGCTCGATGGTGAACAACTCCACGAAGCTTAAGCACGGCAGGATGAAGCTCCGCGGGGTCGATCGCCACAACGCGGTACCCGTCCTCAGCTAAGATCCTAGTCCATCCTCCCGGGGCTGCACCGAGATCTAGCACCGGGAATTCCTTAGACGGCGCAAATCCGAGAACCTCCTGAGCCTCAACGAGTTTGAGTTCCGCACGCGAAACCATCCGAACATCATCATGGCGATATCTAACCTCCCCACCGGGCCATGAACTAAGCGCGAGCTGCGGATCGCAAACGCCAACCAGCACTGCATTTGAAGTTAGAACTATGGAAACCACGGTCCGTGGATCACGGCGCTGAGTCGTAATCCCTGCGTTTTTGCAAATCGTTGAGACCGTTTCGTAAAGTGCGTGGCGCGTCTCGGAAGTGCCGTGTCCAGCACTCCGAATTTGAATTGCAATCGGATCTGACACTCCGCGCAATAACGGTAGTAAAACGGTTGACCAAAACGAAGAATCTGGAGACGACGTAGCAGACTGCGCATTAATCGGACTAAGGTGCCTTACGAAAATTAACTCTCCAGAAGCACACTTTGCGCTTATCGCAGTAAAATTAA
>JBGSNS010000028.1:0-51734 GCA_041739515.1 Bdellovibrionota bacterium | reverse complement strand
GCGATTACGGCCAACCTCAAAGGCATACCGTGCTGGAATTGTAATTTATCGATTCGCATCTAGTTTACCCCGCCCTCAAGCCTGATATTAAAGACTCTGTATGGTAACGAAACCCTCAAAACTACGAAAGCTCCCAATATGTAGTGGTATCAGGTAGTTATATGTTTACAGGTGACTTGTCTGTTGATGCGCCTGGACTTTCTAGCTCGCTTGCACGCGCGAACGTACCGGCCACCATCGTAGGGGCCATCAAAGATGCCTACAAAGCAGTCTGCGCCAAAGAAGATCTTTCTGAGGCGAATCACACACTCCGAACGCCTGGCACAAGTTTCAATCCACGCCCCGCAAGGCTCATGGTAATCGCCTTGAAAGAGCTTCAAATGCCGCAGCCACATCCAGATCTCCTGTCATTGTTAGTAACACTCGCTAATAACCCGATACATTCAGCACCGAATCTCTCAGCGCTTGGACTTGCGATCGTACTAATCGATGACCTTCGCCACGCTCATCTACATCCCACAGAATCAGATCATCTACCGAACATTGAGCCATCGCTCATCGCCGCTCTTCCCGATAGACTAGCCGCGGTACTCAAAGCTGCACACGCCAACGCTTTAATGCTAAGAGATGCCAAAAGATAACCCGCACATGAAGAACTCAGCACACCTGCGGAAAGAGCCAGCAATCGCAATCGCAATCGGATGGATCCTTACACCGTTATTTTTACTAACCTCGCTTCTGACTCTTTTGATATGGCATCCGCTGATAGCTATTTCACGGCGGATATTTTCTCAGAATACACACGATGCGTTCATCGCGTTGGGAAATCGGTTGTTACTGGTCTGTTTTCGGTTAACCGGTGGGAACATCGATTTTAGCGGCAGCGAACATCTCCCAAAAACTGGTCCTCTTATCATCGTATCCAACCACCAAAGTTTGTTTGATATCCCGTTGTTAATTTGGTTTCTCCGAGGTCGTCACACGAAATTCATTGCGAAACGATCGCTTAGCCAAGGCATTCCGTCAGCCTCATACGTGTTGCGAACAAATGGGCACGCCTTGATAGACCGCGGTGATGCGGCGCAAGCGGCTGAAGAAATAAAACGGGTTGCGCAAACTGTTAGCGGACTTTCAGGGACAGTTGTTATATTTCCCGAAGGTACTCGTGCGCGGGATGGAAGACTCAAAAAGTTTAAGCCTGGCGGCATTAAGCTCTTGTTGACCGAGCTGCCAGGTGCCCTTGTCGTACCGCTGTCGATCGATGGTGCGTGGCGAATAATGCGGTTTGGCTTCCTCCCGGTACCATTCGGGATCTCGGTATTCTGTAAGATTCACTCCCCAGTTTCCGACACCGCAGATCTACAACAGGTAGTAGATCGATGTGAAACGGTGATACGCGAAGCTTTATCAGAATAGCATTGTCGGAATAAGAGCATCGTCCAAGTAATTGAAGTTACAATCCCAAACGTTCGTATACCTGATCAGAGGATGCAAAGAGTAAACTCGCTGTCGCTGCAGTGTGTGCGTGCGCGAGATCTGAAACAAAATCCGCTGCGGCGCCGTTAGACAAACGTTCACAACGCGGGGACTCTCCGTTAAAACTACTGACGACGATCGCTGAGTTTGCACGATGATAAACCGCAACGTAGTCGATGCCGGAAGTTGAATTGTTGGTAAAGACCTCGACAACAGGTTTCATACTAACTGAATCTAGAGCGCTAACAGTCAGAGCCTGCCCTTCGTTTATTTGACGTTCGATAGTTGCGTTCGATTCGAATGCTGAGATTGCTCGCAATGCCACTTCACTTTCCCCTCGATCTTGAGTCAAGCGTAGGCGCACATCAGCAGCGAAGTCGACGTAAACGCGATTTGCTTCCATTGCAGTTTTGATCGACGGACACTCAGGCATTGCGCTAAAAACTGGAGCTGCGATCGATGCGACGACTGAGCAGAGTCCGAATATTGCGATGAATGAATTGGTATTCATGCCCACCGATCGGGCTAAATTCCCCGGGTGCTTCGGCTAGGTCAACAAATACGCAATTCTCGTAAACGAACGTTCCAACTAGTGGATGCGATACGCATCCCCAGCCATTTCAGCTAGTTCATGCACGAGACGTTCAACATCCTCGATTTTATTAGATTTGGGGCAGTATCCACTCGCTCCGCCGTTGCGGGCTGCTTTTTCGATAGAAGCTGAGTTCTGTACGCTCGTTACCACGACCTGGGCAGGCAGGTGCTTCCAGTCATCTAAGCATTGCAGGCTGTTACCGTCCTCTAGGTGAGCATCGAGCAGCACCACGGAAGGCTCGAAAGTCTTCATCAAATTCCGAGCTGTAGCCTTATTTGCGGCGAATTCGCATGTAATTTCAAATACATGCCCTGATAGATCAACAATTTCTTTTACTAAATCGCAGAATTCAGGGTGATCGTCGACTACGAGCAGTCGTACTTGCTTACGCATTGTATATGTCTCTCCATGACTGCGATTGAACAGCAAATTGCAAACATCCTTGTTGCAACTACGTAAGGGTAGTGTCGGAGAGCTTCAATAAAACCCTGAGCTATATTTTACTGCTTGCATTACTTCTAGTCTTCTTCTATATCCAATTCCTATGAAGAATGGCCAAAAATCCAAAGAGATAAAGATGCGCTTAGTTGAAGTAGATTTGGCTGAAGCTCCAGTTTCAATATCGGCTCCTCTTATGGTGTCGGCCAAAGTAATGGTGTCAGCCAAAGGCACTACACTGGCCCCGGTGCAGCGGCAAACGTTAGATTTTTTGCGTAGTTTCGTGGCGGAACGTGGGTATGCCCCTAGCCTTAAAGAAATATCGGAGCATATCGGGGTAAAATCGTTATCGACCGCTCATTTTCATCTCGAGCGACTTGAGGACAAGGGGTTCATAGTACGTGGAGAGGATGGTGCCCTTGAGTTTACAGAATCACACAGACCCCAACTTGGACCGACCGCGGTCCCTCTCGTTGGGGTTATCGCTGCCGGGATGCCGATCGATGCTATCGAAACGAGTGCGACGATTGATGTTCCTCCAACCATGATTCGCTCCGGCCAGGAGGTCTTTTGCCTAGAGGTTAGCGGCAACTCAATGATCGATGAACATATCTGCGATGGAGATATCATAGTGGTGAGCAAAGCTGACTCAGCGGACGATGGATCGATCGTTGTTGCATTATTGGATGATGGCACCGCAACTTTGAAGCGATATCGACGATTGAAGAACGGTAAAGTGATGCTCATTCCAGCAAATCCTACGATGACTCCGATCACGGTAGACAACGTAACGATCCAAGGAACGCTCGTTGGGGTGATTCGTGAGTTTCACTAGATAAGAAATTCAAATTTTTTTGATTAGTATTTAATTGATTTATATTAGGAGAGAGTTGTTATGGAAAAGGGAAACGTCGACATCAGTGCAGATAAGGAAAAAGCATTAAGCTCAGCTATCTCAGTGCTTGAGAAGCGTTACGGTCGGGGAGCGATTATGAATCTCGGTGGCAAGGCGACGGAGAAAATCGCCGCCTATTCTACCGGGAGTCTTGGGATCGATATCGCACTTGGAATAGGCGGTATCCCTAAAGGTCGAATTTGTGAAATTTATGGACCGGAGTCATCCGGAAAGACGACTCTTGCGCTGCATTTGGCTGCAGAAGTTCAGAAGGCCGGTGGAACAGTAGTATTCATCGATGCCGAACATGCGCTTGATGTCGGATACGCAAAAAAACTCGGTGTCGATACTGCCAAATTACTAGTGAGCCAACCGGACTGTGGTGAACAGGCGCTAGAGATTTGTGAAACTTTGATTCAAACCGGAGGAGTAGATTTAGTGGTCATTGACTCGGTGGCTGCACTTGTTCCGAAAGCTGAAATCGATGGCGAGATGGGCGACCAGCAACCGGGATTGCAGGCACGCTTAATGAGTAAGGCATTACGTAAGATGACGGCCCTTTCTGCTAAGAGCCAAACTACGATTCTGTTTATTAACCAAATCAGGATGAAAATCGGTGTAATGTTCGGGTCACCTGAAACTACCACCGGTGGTAATGCGCTTAAGTTCTATGCATCGGTACGTATGGACGTGCGTCGAATCGGATCAATCAAAGATACTGACAACGAGGATGGAGACATTAAGGGTAACCGTTCTAGAGTCAAGATCGTTAAAAACAAGGTCGCTCCGCCGTTTCGTGAAGCTGAGTTCGACATTATTTTTAACGAGGGAATTTCTCAGATTGGGGAGCTCGTTGACCTCGGTGCTGAGAAGGGAATCTTAGATAAAATGGGAGCATGGTACTCATTTCGCGGCGAGCGCGTCGGCCAAGGACGCGAGTCGGCTAAGGCCTACCTGCGAGAACATCCGGAGCTCCAGAAAGAGATTCGCAGTCTGATCCTTTCAACGGTTGGTGTCGATGCGGCAATTACAAGTAAGACACCTGCTATTGAACCAGCGAGCAACGCCGATAAGGCGCCAAAGGTAGCTGTAGCTGCACCGGTTATAGCAAAGAAGAAGAGCGAAGCGGCGTAGGAAACCTGAAACCCATGGACTCTTGGACCGCTGGCCCGCTTGATCGAATTTTGCTCAACGATCTGGCGGACCGCCGGTCCGCGGTCCAGGAAACAAGGAAACCAGGAATTCAGTTCCCAGCCCCCCTAGCTTAGCCACCGATCGATGCCGTACACTGATCGGTACGATGTTAATCCCTTCGTCTTTTCGTATCTCACCGCACGTGATCCAAGCGAGTCTCGGCGACTCACAGCGCTGGATCGTTGAGGGCGAAAGAGGAATTGCCTTCATTGATGGGTGCGCATCCGATGAAGTTTCACTACTAGAGCAGCGCATATCAAAACTTGAAATCCAGCTCGATCATCGCGCAGTCTACAGGCTCTTTACTGCAGACGATGCGGAGCGTTTATACTTTCCAGCGGAACTCACAGCACGATCAAAAGCGATCGTCACCAACAAGGGACGCAAAAACTCGCCTCCCGGATTGTTCGAGATCTCCGCTGATAGTGCAGCCCTAGACCTCGGTGCTGTAACCATCAAACGAATTCCACTAGCCCTAGCAACGCCGTCAAGCGCTGCTTACTTTATCGAACCGGACGGATTATTGGTGGTCGACCAATCCTTGGGATTTTATCGTGGCAAAGAGATCCCAGCGCCTGGAGCGGGTCTCGAGCTAATACGCTCAGTCGAGTCGTTGCGATCCTTAGCTGAGTTGACGATTTCGGGACTTAGTCTCCCTTGGAGTGGCACTCTTACGGGAGCGCTAGCTTTACAACATATTTCCGGAGTCATTCAGGTTACCGGCGATCTAATTCAGGAGTTCTCCGAAAATTTTGGAACTACGGTTAAAAATTCCACTCCTAGTCCTTCCATGGAAACTCTTGCTAGTGAATTGTATGACTCTCTTTATCATATTCCGGAGGATTTTATTAAAAATCCCTCGCCACGGTTCGTACGGGCGATCAGAAAGGCGGGTGACGAAACGTGTCGGGCGTTAATGAGTTTCGCCACAAAGGGCTAGTAGACTTGAATGCCTATATAACTTAGTTGTTCTGAGGTACTCACCAATTGAAACTCGCGCCGATCAAGGCGTGGTCCGATACATCGGCCGGCTCATTAATTACGAAACTCGTATAGTCCCCTTCAATCGCGTAGTTCTCCCACGCAAATCTCATTGTCTCCTGCGACACCAAGATATCATCTAACCAAGAATAGACGTTGCGAAGATGAAACGTTCCGGTCAAGGTTTTGGTTTGTGGGTCGCTCTGCAGCAGACTAAAAAGACGCAGCGGACGATGTTTTTCTTTCTGACAAAAGGCAACGCCACGCTTAGACAAGCGGCATCCGCCCTTTAACTTAAAATCATCCAGCGTGAGAGTCCCAGAAAGGATATCATTTGCTGCTGAGTCGAAATTACTATTCCTATCACCCAACAAAACAAGAAGGGTCTCTCCACTACCAAAGGCGCGCTCGTGACGAGATTCAACGATCCTCCGAATGGCCTCGGCCATCTGCATTCGATAAGTCTCCCATTCGAGTTCAGCTGGATCTCGCTCTCGGCCACCTTTTGATTTGAGGTGAAAATTCACTACGGTAACGATCTTAGATTTGCTCCCATTTCGTCCACGCACCGAAAGTTGCAATTCAAGCGGCCCTCGAAGGAAAAACCTAGGTCGCTCCTTAGGTAAAATCTTCGGTAATTCTACGCGATTGTACGAAACCTGTGCCAACATCTCAACGCGATCTGTCGCCATCAAATATCCGACGCGGGATACTGGATCATTAGTCTTCCCGACTATCACATCGAACACTCTTCCAGTGTGAAAGTGCAGAACCTTGGCAATGCGTGTCAAATTCTCAGTGGCTTCAGCTTCATTTGCTCCAAGCAATTCCTGGACGGCTACGACATCGCATTCTCCAGTAATCATGCGTTTAGCCAATCCAGCAATTTTTGCATTAAACGTACCCAGTGTCATAGACGTATCGAGTCTGCGCTTAGTCAGTGCGAAATCTCCCAAATTGTTAAGATTCTGACTGCAAAGAACCAGCTCCGGGGGTCCACGCGGATCATCTTTGGCCAAAAGGTCCTTTACGGATCGCCCAGCTTTCCGATTCTGTGCTGATTCCTCATGACCACCGTCATGATCACGGTCTTGATTATTAACGTGACTCTCAGATTCATCGTTGGCATAAACGCTGGCAGGCGCCGACCCGAAGTAAAAAACGAAAACACCGATTGCACATGTAAACGCGACATTTAGACAAATTTTCGTAAAATCCGTTACCATCTCTTCTCCGCCCGAGATTTAAACTGTTCCGAGACAGCACTCCCTGTCTGTACCGCCGACCGAACTCGCGCCATCCCGAGATACCCCAGCAGCAGTGCGTCAACTATATCCTGATGTTTTCTCAAGTGATCAACATCGCTTCCAAAGTTTATCGCTGCGAGATCGTCGGTAAACAAACGGGAGACGACCTGTACCGCCATCTCTTTGACCTCAGCACGTGGTCGTTGTCTCCCTCGCAACCCTAACAACTCATGATGAATGGAGCGTGGATTCAGACGACCAGGAACAAGCAATCCCCTACCACGACCGATCGTCTCAAAAATCGTTCGAACCTGCTCCACTTTAATGGCAGCTCGCGGATCTCGCATCGTCGTTGGAGCCTCCGCTACCAGAACGTCTGCGTCTCCAAGTCTAAGCAGGCTGTAAAGGTCTGTAATCCGCTGTTGAAGGTCCACAAGCCTATGCGCCAAAGGACTGGTAGGAGGCAAACTTCGTAGCTTACCCACCGAAGCAAGTCGTTCAGACGAGATATTAAAAAGCGCCCATCCTGAGCAGGTTAAGCTTGGATCGACCGCTAAAAGATAACGAAAAGACACCCGCGCAGTATCTCGCACATTTCATCGCCGAGACACCCCTCTTCACCGTCTTTACTCCCAAAGCTAGCCAGAGTACGAATTGGGCTTCAGTATGGACCAAGAATTACTCCTTTCACTATACCGCGGGATGCTACGTATTCGACGTTTCGAGGAAGAGGCGGCACGCCTCTACACCGAAAAGAAGATTGGTGGCTTTTTACATCTCTATATTGGCCAGGAAGCGCTCGCTGTTGGGGCTATGTCGGTACTGGAGGCCAGGGACCACATCGTTACTGCATACCGATGTCATGGGCATTATCTGGCTCGCGGCGGATCCGCACGCGCGGGTATGGCCGAGCTTCTGGGTAAGGAAACCGGCTGCGCCAAAGGTCGAGGTGGCTCGATGCATTTCTACGACAAGGAGCGCAACTTTCACGGCGGATGGGGAATCGTTGGTGCCCAGATTCCGATGGCCGCAGGATTTGCATTTGCTGAGGCTTATCGCGGTACCAATGCGGTTGCTTTGTGCTTTATGGGCGACGGGGCGATTAACATCGGAGCATTTCACGAGGGTCTAGCATTGTCTGCGCTTTGGAAACTTCCCATCGTTTACATCATCGAGAATAATTATTTCGCGATGGGCACGCCACTAGAGAAGACAGCAGCAAGTCCAGATCTTTCCATAAGAGCGCTTGCCTATCCTATGGCGCGCGACGTTGTGGACGCACACGATGTGTTCGCGGTGCGTTCTAGTATTCATACAGCTGTGCAACGGGCTAGAGACCAACGTCTCCCGACTTTGATTGAAGCTCGAACGTACCGATATCGCGGCCATTCTATGGCGGATCCGGCAACGTATAGAACCAAAGAGGATGTCGAAAAGAAGCGAGAACGGGACTGTATCAAACTTGTCTCGGAGCGAATGACTGCTCTTGGATTAACAGAGAAACGGGATGCAATCGATGCGGAAGTAGAGACAGAGATACAGGACGCAGTACAGTTTGCAGAGAGTTCTCCTTTCCCTGACGCAAGTACCGTCATGGATTACGCCTATGCCGCCCCGGTAGCCTAGTAAATAGATCGATCATTAGAGAATCACGCATGCGAGAAATAGCGATTAGAGATGCAATCAAAGAAGCAATGAGCGAAGAGATGCGCCGCGATCCCAACGTATTCTTAGTTGGTGAAGAAGTTGGCGCATACAACGGAGCTTATAAGTGCTCAAAGGGGATGCTTGAAGAATTTGGCGCTAAGCGAGTAGTTGATGCTCCGATCGCTGAGTGTGGATTCACTGGTATTGGCGTAGGGGCTGCGATGGCTGGTCTACGTCCGATCGTTGAATTCATGACGTATAATTTTTCGTTGGTAGCGATCGATCAGATATTAAACGGAGCCGCTAAGGCGCATTTGATGTCCGCTGGCGCACTAAAATGTCCGATCGTTTTTCGCGGAGCTGGTGGAGCCGCCTCACAATTAGCCGCCCAACATGGTAATTCTTTCGAACATTTCTTCGCCTACACCCCTGGCCTTGTAGTAGTTGCACCGTCCACTCCCTACGATTTTAAAGGACTTCTAAAGAGCTCCATTCGCAACGATAATCCGGTCTGTTTCTTTGAGTCTGAACTGACCTACAGCATGAAAGGTGAGGTGCCGGAAGAAGAGTACCTTATTCCACTGGGCAAGGCGGAGGTGAAACGTGCCGGGGCAGATCTCACAATTATCAGCTGGTCGAAAAACGTATTCCTCGCCCTACAAGTAGCGGAGCAACTCGCCAGCAAAGGCGTTTCTGCTGAGGTGATCGATCTTCGCACCCTGCGGCCGTTAGACAAGGAAACTATCCTGACGTCCGTCGCGAAAACCCACCGAGTGTTAGTGATTCAAGAGCAACACGAAATTGCCAGTTACGGAACATATCTCTCGCACATGATTATGGACGAGGCATTCGATCAATTAGACGCTCCAGTAAAAGTTGTCTCATCACTCGAAGTTCCCATTCCGTATTCCAAGGCTTTGGATGTATTGGTAGTTCCGAACATAGAGCGAACGATGCAGGCTGCTGAAGCAGTGCTCGCTGGATACAGATAGAATGTTATGGGGTAAGCGCGAAACATGCCGACCTTAGCATTTAAAGTTGAAGGGAAACTTTGTAATCCACGAATGGGAATTCAATCGTGGATTGCTCCGAACGCTTGGGTGATCGGTGACGCTGAAATTGGGCGCAACTGCACAATTCTGTTTGGGGCCGTAGTTCGCGGAGATGTCCTGTCGATTAAAGTCGGAGATCGAACGAATATTCAGGATGGGGCGCTTTTGCACACGAGCACCGGATTGAGTCCAACTATCATCGGGTCACGTGTGACCATCGGACACCATGCGATAGTACACGGGGCGACCGTTGGAGATGACTGTTTGATTGGGATGGGAGCGATTATCCTTGATGGGGTAGAGATAGGAGCCGGATCTATTATCGGCGCGAATGCGTTAGTTACTAAGGGCGTCAAGATACCACCAAGATCTTTGGTTTTGGGCTCACCCGCAAAACTTGTACGAACTGTCACCGATGCTGAGTTTGCTGAAAATCGAGTATCTGCTGATCATTACGTAGAGAAGGCAACTCAGTACCATTCACTGTGCCCTTAATCCTCAATTCAATTGAATTCCCATAGTTGTATCCACCTCTCACTTTCCGTATTGTCGGAATGGAGAATCTAAAACAGTGGGACGCATAAACTACTCTTCGCCGTCGATCTGGGAGCCGCTTAGGGGATATTCGCGAGCTGTCCGCGTTGGAGATTCCCTGTACATCTCCGGAACCACCGCCGTAAGTGCAGACGGTGAAGTTATCGCACCGGGAAATGCGTACGAACAAACGGTTTTCGTATTAGAAAGGGTTCGTAAAATTCTTGACCAATGCGGATTCGCCATGGAAGAGGTGATACGAACGCGCCTTTTCGTAACCGAACTAAGCACTTGGGACGACTATGCTAGAGCCCACCGAATGGCGTTCAAACACATCAAGCCGGCAAGCTCGATTGTACAAGTCGCAAGACTCATAGACCCGAGATTAACGATAGAGATCGAAGTTGATGCTGTAAAGGGCGCTAAAGATGCGGAGGAGATTTCCTTAACAGATGTCTAGTTCTGACACAGTCATCATCATCCCTTCCCGGTACGCCTCTTCGCGCCTGCCCGGAAAACCGTTGGCTATGATCGCTGGCAAGTCGATGCTTGAACGGGTTTGGCGCAATGCGTGCGCAGCGATAAAGGATTGCAAACTAGTAATAATTGCAACCGACGATCAACGCATCAAAGCGGCAGCTGAAGGGTTCGGCGCAACAGTCGTTATGACGCCGGAGAGTTGTCGCAACGGAAGTGAGCGAGTTTTCGCAGCGAGCAAAGAGCTTCCAAACACGGTGAAGTTTCTGGTTAACCTACAAGGAGATTCTCCGTTGTTGCCTCCTTCAATGATTGCGGCCTTAATTCAGATGCGACGCACCCACGAGGCGGATATTACGACGTTGAGTGTGCCGTTGACCCTTGAGCAAAGAGCCGCGCTTCGAAGCACTGACAAAAAGCACGGCGCTGGCACTTACGTCGTCACAGATCGAAACAAACGCGCGTTATATTTCTCCAGATATCCGATCCCGTTCGTCAGAGATGTGGGGGACGATGCACCACTGAGCAAACACGTAGGGATTTATGCATATACCGAAGCTAGCTTAGCTAAGTATCTAACCCTTCCGCATTCGATGCTTGAGGACAGTGAGAAGCTAGAACAGCTTCGCGCACTCGAAGCAGGAATGTCGATCGCTGTGCAAGAATGCGATTTAAATGGCCGAACCCTGGTATCTGTCGATACCTCAGAAGACCTAGTACGCGCAGCGGATGTAATTAAACATGAAGGCGAGCTGCTCTCATGACCCGCATAATTCTAGTACGTCACGCCAACACATTTGAGCCAAACGATACACCGTACTGGATCGGCGCGAATGAGGACTTGCGACTTAGTAACTCAGGACGGGAGCAACTCAGCGGATTAAAAACCAAAGTTGCGGGACTTATAGGTTCAACAGAGCGAACTGTCGTTGCATCGCCGCTTAAGCGAGCCCTGACCACCGCTGAAGTTTTCGAGGCGCCGATAGTAACTGACACACGGTTAACAGAATTAGATTTCGGCGGATGGAGCGGAAAAACAGAAGCCGGGATCGTTGCGGAATTCGGTGAGGATTCGTTAAGGCTCTGGCGAGACAGGTGCGAAGTACCAGCTGCCTGGGGACTAGAGCGAACGCGCATCGATGGCGAACTAAACGAGTTTTTGACGGCCTGCCTCGACCGCAAACTTACCGTAGCGGTAACCAGCAACGGCCGACTGAAGCTACTTGGGAAACTACTCGGCGGGAGCGGAGGCTGGAACGTTAAGACCGCTGGAGTATGTGACCTAGTCTATGCAGATGGTGTATGGAGAATAATGAGTTGGAACGGATAGATTGGTTGAGACAAACTAAACAGCTCAAAATCCTCGGAGACGTCCACGTCATACACAGACATCAAGGAATGGTACGACAAATCGCACTCAAGAACGCGATTAGTATTACAGTTGAGGTTGTCTTCTAAAAACGCGGCACCAATTTACCAGACAAAGCTCAATCAAGATCCAGGGAAAAAAAGAGATGCCCATCAAAAAATAAATTGAGGCGTGAAATACTGCCCCACAAATTAAAAGAAGGTCTCGGAGAGGGCCGCCCAGCAAAATTAATATAAAAAACATCTCAAAGAAAATTGTACCTATCGCTAAAATGGCACATAGGATTTTTGAATCTGCGATCTGTTTAGCCAATAATGATGGTCTAGCGCCGTATAAATAGTGATCAAGACCAACTCCGTCCCGCCATTTTTCATCCGGAGTCACGCTCGCACTTGAACCATATTGCTGGATACGGTTCGATACGCTCTTTCCAGACAGGTAGAAGCTTAGAGTCTCGCCATTCATCCACTGAACACCACCATAACGTAGCTTCGAGAAGCCTGATGTGAAGTAAAATAGCGACAGCAAAACAAAAATCATTTGAAAGCCCCAGCGCTTTCCTACTAGTCCGATTCCTAAACGATTTCGTAGCGTTGATGAACGATTGAGAAAAAAACGATCTATCGAGAGTGCGGATACGCCCGGTGCAATACATAGCACGAGCAGGACTTGTGCGACTAAGCTTGGTCCATGATCGTGCCAGCCCCACGCTGAATCTACGGCCGCCAAGTACCAGTAGCCGATAGTAAAAAACCCTAAACTTATGCGAGTGAAAATACCTAGAGTCGCAAGCGCTCCTAAAATTCTAAGGGCAATTTCAAAATACTCAATCCAAGGGTCAATAAGAGGATAAGGAATAGGGGAGTAGCGCAATGCAAGACCCAGAACCATAAATTCTTGGGGCATATCCTGCGACCAATGCAGGACAAGAAAGCGTTCAGGAAGAGTAAAAAAAAGATACCCGATTAAAACTATGCGTAATATCCCAAGTGGTAGCAATTCTACTGGAGCGAACCAGAAATGAGACCAAAGATTGTAGATTTTAGAAATCATCCTAATCCTCAATCCTGCGATTTAGTAAATTTTGATGTGGTGCAATCAAAGATGCCGACCAACTTCTTCTCATGCGTGAGGTTATCCTCAGAGAGACTTTCGAGCCAAAGCTCAATATGCTTCAGGCGAACAGTCTCGCGTTTTTCAACTTCAATACTAAAGGATTTAAAAAATTTACCTAAGCGATTTGAAAAAGCGTCAGCGGAATCGCTTTCAAAGATTGCAAATACACCCCCTGACGGGGTGGCTCCGTATACATACTTAAAGAAATAACGCATTAACGACCAATTAGCGCCGGCGGAGTAGAATCCAAGAGACTTTTGAGTATTGTCAGCAAGCTCACCGTTAAAAACAAAGCGGTATCGTGGCGTAGTGGAGTCAACATAATGTGCAAACATTGGGGCGGGTGTGAGTGGCCAGTCCTCTATTGCAAAAGTTATCGCCAATAGATTTGGGATTAGTAATACGGCGGTAAGGATGGAAAGAATGATGTTTTGCATACCAGCGCTGTGTATGAGTAGGCTATATGATTAGCTATGGAATGAGGAAGATCCCTCTTGGCCTTACACTGCTTATTGACCAAGATCACCAATCAGAAATTAAACTCGTAACTGACTGTTGCGGAATAGCTCCATTCTAACAGTGCGATTTATCTGCTCTATAGCTCCAAGATCGCACTTAATATCTGTCGACAGCTTTTTCTATCAATGTAAATGGCTAACCGCTTAAGGTTGGGCATTATTCCGCAAACTCAAGTGATACCGACAATCCTTCGAGCACGCCGCTGTCTCCGCGCAGCGCACGCAGATCTTCGCCTCCTTGCCGCACCGTTTGCACAATGTCGTGTGATTACCTGGATCGCCACACAGCGGACACAGCCAATACTGCTTCGTAGGCTCGAGATGTTGATCGACCGCAACACGATGATCGAACACGAAGCACTCTCCCTTAAAGTGTCCGTCAGGAAATTCTTCAATGTATTTTAAGATACCGCCATGCAATTGCTTTACGTTAGAAAATCCCTTCGATTCTAAATACGGAGCCGCTTTTTCGCAGCGAATCCCGCCAGTGCAGAAGATAAAAAGCTCTTTGTCTTTGAGTTCGGTATGCTGTTCGAGATACGGGATAATATCCGTAAAACTTTCCAACCGTGGATCCACAGCACCTTCAAAAGTTCCTATCTCCGTCTCGTAAATATTGCGTGTGTCGATTAAGATCGGTGGCGGCCGATTAGTATCAGACAAACGTGCATGCCATTCGGCAGGCGAAAGAAATGATTCTGCCGATGCCAGTTTTTCTACGCACGGAAAACCGAGCGTAACTATCTCAGGCCGCACATCGATTTTCCAGCGCATAAACGGTTGTTTCTCGGCGTGAGACCATTTTGGCTCTAACTTCAAACCACCAAGATTCTCGATAAGATTAAGTGCTTCATCAACTGCGCAACGGTCTCCAGAGAGGGTGGCATTGATTCCCTCCTCAGCTATCACTACCAATCCACGAGAAGCTGTTTTAGCTGCCCACTCGTTAAGCGTTGCGCAGATCGCTGCGATGTCATTCGGGGAGATCTTAACAAAGAGATAAAAGTTGGCGATCGAAATAGACATACGACATTAGAGAGCGAGAAATTTCATCTGCACTGACTTTGCAAACAAAGTAGAAACGGAAGATTCTATCTTCTCGAACAGCTTCTTCACCTCTCGCAGAGGATCTTCTGCATAGATCATAGCAGGGGTAGACCCCTTCTCGCCGATTGGTGGAAGCGGCCTTCCCAATACATCGTATACAGTCCGCGCAGCAAAGGTACTATCACCGAGAAAGTCTACCAATCCAAGCTTCAAAGCCTCAGAGGCCACAAAAACACGGCCATCCGCGATTTCAGCAAGCTTGGCCCGCTCCATCGATCGCCCGGCTGCAACAGCAGCCATGAAATTCTCGTGTACCTCACTCGCTGTTTTCTGTAGATACGATCGCTCCTCATCGGTCATGTCACGGAATGAGTTGCCAACGTCCTTCATTTTACCGGCCTTAATCGTCACCATATCAACACCAACTAACTCAGCTACTCTGCGAAAGTTTGGAATTTGCATGACTACACCGATCGAACCGGTCAAGCTGCTCGGCTGTGAAACAATTTTATTACAACCAACCGCTGCATAATATCCACCCGATGCCGCCATTCCTCCGAATGATGCTATAACAGGCTTCTTAAGCTTCGCCCGCAGCACAGCTGAATAAATATCCTCGCTCGGCCCGACCGCCCCACCAGGCGAATCTATCCTCAGGACTATCCCATCAATGCCCTGGTCAGCAGCGAACTGGTCGAGATCCTCTACGACGTTACGGCTATCCATGATTTCGCCCGATAATTCTACGACTCCTACACGGTTATCGGCGGCGATATCCTTGCCGGCTTTAAGAACCTGCGAAGCACCGAAGAGCATTCCCACAAAGAGCGGAATCGCAAAACAAACCAGCACAACGACGGTGAGAAATTTAGCTAGCCAAAGAAAATATTCACGCATGAGGATTACCCTTTGATAGAATTAGCGACCCAGCATACCAACACGACCCGTGATGGTAAGAATTATTGCACCGACCAAGACTAGTGCCGCGATGCCGTGAATCGCCATAAATGTTCCTCTACCTACCTGAGTACCTTCACTTAAGACCTTAGTCTTGATTCCAAGCATCACAGTGGCACCCAACATGAGAAGGACTAGAGTGAGTTTCCCGTGAAACCAACCTTGTGCGAAGTAAAACGCTACCCCGCCACCAATCGCAATTTGATATAGCCCGGTAATAACGGTGAGAAGTGCTCCCGGCAGAAGGTATCCACAAAAAGCCCTCCATCCCCAACGTTTTACCTCACCAGCGCCGACATCCCCTACTGCCACAGCCAACGCGCGTGACAGAAACATCGTGCCACCCACCCAGAGAACGAATCCAATAATGTGAAATGCGATTGATACGCTCATGTTCATACGCAAGTGATAGCCAATTTAGCGGAAGGAGGATAGGTTTAGAGGCATGAAAGGGATGGTTGAAACCATAAAAAGCGCTTTAAGCAGATCCAGCGAGATTAAGCTCGCGCTGGCCAGGGATGCGGTATTTTTGGGAGCTTGGGAGAAAGCTGGGGCGTTACTTAAATCGATAGCTGCTGGCGGAGGTACGATATACATCTGTGGAAACGGCGGCTCAGCCTGCGATGCCATGCACTTCACTGAGGAGCTTGTGGCGCGTTATAAAGGCGATCGCCCAGGAATTAAAGCTGCTCATTGGATCGATGGCAGCACCATGACCTGCTGGGGTAATGACAAAGACTTCGCGTCAGTTTTTGCACGGTGTGCTGAGACTTTTTGTACCCCGCAAGACGTGCTAGTGGCAATTTCTACCTCGGGCAACTCCGCAAACATTTGCGCGGCAGCAGAAAAGGCTCGCGGCAAAGGGTCCAAGGTGATCGGCTTATTAGGTCGCGATGGAGGTAAGATGAAGTCGCTTTCGGATATTGCGGTGATCGTACCGGTACCGGAAACGGAACGGATTCAAGAGCTTCACATCACAGCCATCCATGCGTGGTGTGAGCTATTCGAGCTATAAGAGATTCGTTGGTAGGGATAAGAGACTAAACAAATGGCGGCTCTTACCATAATCAAAACTCCACTCTTCGAACTGACACCTAAACTCGCGCCCGATAGGATGAAATTATTCGTCGATGCCAAACCATGCTCTCCAAACGTCACCGTTACTCGTAAAGATTTGCTAAATGCAATGAAGGATGTGGCTAAGGAAGAGATGTTTGATCTTGGGGTGCTTGATGACTTAGCGAATATACTCTCAAGGGGTGAAGAATGTACGGAACGCAGAGTAGCAAAGGGAACCTCTCCGATTCCCGGGCACAACGGTCGTTTAGCTCTAATGGTTAAGCCGTTCACAGGCAAAGGTGCTCCGCGGGATACTCCGCAGGGTACGATCGACTTTCGCTCGCTTCACCTTTTCGACAACGTTACCGAGAACAGTATTGTCGGAAAGATTTTTCCTCCAACTGTTGGACAGGACGGCATCGATGCTACCGGAAAAGTGTTGCCGGCTCCGTCTGGAAAACCCGAAAAGATCGGAATGGATAAAACTCTTCGCTTGGAACGCCCGGCGGGGCAGGAGCTTGAGTGTCTTGTCGCGAATTCGCATGGATATTTATTTCTCGACTCTGGACGATTCACGGTGAGAGATGAGCTGAAGTTTCCAGGCGACATAGATCTTGCAACGGGCAGCATCGATTTTATCGGCACGCTCGTGGTTGGCGGCGACGTATGCCCTGGTTTTTTTGCACGTGCTCGTCGTGGAGTGATCATAAATGGCGGCGCACGGAACGCGGTGATCGAGAGCGCAGAGGGCGATATCCGAATCAAGGGATTCGTTTTCGGTGGTCAGGGGGCACGCATCGTATCGAGCGAAGTAATTACGATTAATTCGGCACAAGAAATCAACATCGAAGCCCGCGGAGATGTAAATATAGAGAAACATGCGATCGACTGCACAATTCGCGCGCTTCGATCAATAGTTGCACCAAATGCCTCGATCGTAGGAGGCGATTCCTTTGCGGTATGCGGCGGTGAAATAGGTGAGCTGGGGAACGATGCTGAGAAACGAAGTGTGTTTCATCTGTGCAATAACGTCGAGGCGGATCCAGAGTATACTGCCTTACTAGCAAAAATTGTCACTCATACCAAAGCGATCGGGATGCTTGAAGGACATTTGGGCCCATATACAAAGAATCCCGCTAGAATTGCGCTGCTTAAATCACCCTTTAAAGGGAAGATGGAAGAGTTGTTACGCAAGTTAATGGCGCTAAGATCCAGTCTTGAAGTGCTGGAAAGTAGTAAAGCAAAGGCGCTTGCCAGCGCCGTTACAAACGAGGTTCAAAGAGTTAACATCCTTAAAACTGCACACGCTGGGGCCATAATTATTTGTGATAACGAAGAGTTCGTTTTGAAGGATTCTATCCCTGGACCGATCTCAATCGATTTCGACCCTGCAACGCGTAAATTTTCAGTTGGACCGCTACAGCCGTTACTCTGTACCGTTTCGAAACCATCAGTAACAGGAGCACAAAATGGACACAAAAAATGACAGGTCACTTCCAACTTCAACTCAAATGGGTGAAGCGATCCGTATGGCATGCGATCGCAGACTCGGGGTTTTAGATTCACATTTTATGTGCCGAAGCGTTGGCACCCTCCCGTGTAAGCCAGCTATAAGTGCGGCGCCAACTGACTCTGTGGAAAAAGTGTTGGCTCTACTACGCGAGAATAAAACAGGATGTGTAGTGATAGTCGATGGTGCAGGAGTACTGCAAGGAATTTTCTCTGAGCGAGATTTTATTTTGAAAATTAGCGGGGATTTTCAGAATCGAATCAGTGCGCCGATCAGTGAGTACATGACACGTGATCCAATGGTGGTTACCTCTGACTGTACGTTAGCTTATGCCCTGAACTTAATGTCGCAGGGCGGTTTTCGCCATCTTCCGTTGGTCAACGAAGCAGGTCATTCTAATGGAGTACTCTCGGTTAAGGATGTTGTAGATGTAATCGTCGGACAATTTATCGATGATGTGATGGCCCTAGACACCGTAATGGCTCTAGACAGCGAGTAAGTAGGTCAGGGAATTATTTTTTCTCCTCCCATTTCGGATCACCGGGCACTTGGTACACGAAAACACCAGATTTTACCGTCTGCTCAAACTCAGTTAGATCACTCAACTTATTCACGACGTCTCGAATTCGTTGCCCACTACCTTCGATCATTTCTGCCGCTTTGCGTTGCGGTTCATTCAAAGTTCCCGTCTGCTGAACAAGAAAGGCAGCTCCCATCACAACACCTAACGGATTATTAATTTCATGCTTTAGTGTTGCTACTAAAGTTCGAACGGTATCAGCTTCTATCTGCTTACGTTGAAACTCGTTAATTTCTCGGCTAAGGCGGTTGCGTTCAATTAATCCAAGAACCAACGGCTTAAATAATGGTTCGCCAATCTGAATTTTGCTTAGGAAAAAAGCCGCGCCAGCCCGAACAGCATCGCCAGGGATCTCAGGCGCAGAATCGGAGCTCAACATCAATACGTTCGTATTGGGAAATGGAGTTCGCGCCAAATAGTCTACTCCTAGGCCATCACTTAAGTGCTGATCGAGGACAACTAGGTCCCAGGGTCCCTCGCTGGGAGCATTTGAAGCCTCGGCAAGGGATGCGTATTGCTTAAATGAAGCCTCAGCACCGACGATTGATCTTAGTCTCAGTTCTAACAGCTTGCGAAACGACGCGTCGTCGTCAATTAAGAGAATTCGTATTGGAGCAGTATTCACTGAGACGCTCCTTGTGATCGATCACCCTGTTGCAGTGAGGCTAGGTGATGAAACAGTCCGTTACCAGTCATAAGTTTCGATGGAATCCCACTCTCAACAATCCGTCCTTCGTCCAATACAAACACGATGTCTGATTTCATAATCGTTGAAAAGTTATGCGCTATCGTAATCGTTGTTCGCCCCAAGAACAGTTCGGACAAAGCATTTTGTACCGCTGTTTCATTTTCGGCATCCAGATTAGCTGTCGGCTCGTCGAGCAGAATTACTTTAGCGTTACTTAAAAAGGCTCGAGCAAGGGCCAATCGCTGCCTCTGCCCGCTGCTAAGAGTCATTCCTCGCTCCCCGATAATCGAATCAAGCGTCATCCCACCTTCAGCGGAATTAGCAAATAATTCGTACAATTGAGCCTGCTTCAAGGCAGCCATCAATTGAGAGTCGGAGGCGTTGGGAGCTGAAACCAAAAGATTATCCCGAACCGAAAGTCCAAAAAGCTGCGGGTCCTGAGGGACGTAAGCCACTAAGCCTAAAAGAGAGCTTCGATCGACTGCTGGCGCTTGATCCACAAAAGTAATCGAAATTCGCCCCGTAGTTGGGCGATAAAACCCAAGAAGTAAAGAAAAGAGAGTGGATTTACCGGAACCGGATCTCCCAACCAAGGCAACTCGCTGACCAGGTGAGATCCTGAAGTTAACTTCACTAAGCGCTAAAGGGCTCTCAGAGCTGTAGGCGAATGAAACATTCTCGAAAAGTATCTCTGGTGCCTTCGCTGACGAAAACGAGTGGTTAGTAGTTTCTATTTCTCGATCAGCTGGAAGCACCTCCAATATTCGCTCCCATGCGGCGAAGGCCTGAGAAAGTTCTGAAAAACTGGCGATAAGAAAACTAAAACTTACCGCAACAATCGCCGCGTACGATACAAAAGCTCCAAAATCTCCCGCACCGAGCTCTCCGCTTGTGACTAATTTAATTCCGTAAACACCCAATAAAACCAGACTAGAATTTAATAGAAACGAAACAAACGATTGAAATTCCGCACTCACGTTCACACGCGCTTGTCCCCTTTCGACGGCGACACGGTTTAGTGCATCGAGCTTCGATGTCATCCAACCGACGCTCGTATGAGCTTGTAAAAAACGGACTCCAGAAAGAGCCTCCGTAAATAATCCCGTCAATGTGCCGATCTCTGTGTTTAATGCCTTAGATGCCCGTCGAAGCGAGCGGGCGAACATCGATCCCACGACCACCAAGATAATCAAGGCACACAAAAGTGCCGCGGTAAGTTTGCCCGATACAAATCCCATAAGAATCGTACCGACGACCACTTGAAGGCCGTATCGAGCAATAACCGCAATGCGAATACCTACCGCATCCTGTACGAGTTGTACTTCGGAACTGAGTCGCGTTGCGAGATCTCCGAAACGGTGGGCATCGAAGAACGCTGCTTCCTGCCGAAGAATCCCGCGATACAAGGTCGCGCGAATAGCCCCCGCAATACGATGACTCACAGCACCAAACTGTCGGGCTCGTACGTAGAATGCTGCTCCTTGCAACAGAAACACCGCGATAGTCATTCCGACTAAGAAGGTGAGAGGGGTCTCAGCGACATCGGCATTACTGCCAATGGTATCGATAAAGCCCTTTAAGAGCTGAGGCAGAACCAGATTACTAGCGGCGCCAACCAATAAGGCCAGAAACCCAACTGTAAGTGGTCCCCTATGGGGTTTTAAGAATCGGAGTAATCGCACCAATCCGTGACGTCGAATCTCGCCTATTTTGTTAAGAATTGAAGTTTGCAAAACCACTGTTTAGATTGCCCTGATCACGCTAAGTTCTGCCTGTTTACCGAGTTCGGCGCAATCTAGCTAAAAGGCCGCTAGCAACTCCCGCTGAAATCCTGTTGAAATGTTGAAATGTTGAAATAGAGTCGCTTATGTTCGTTCTACAAGATACCTCAGTTGAGTTTAAGGCACTCGAAGCTCACCTGAAAGTCGTTGCTGATCGATTGCTTAGTAAGGCCACGCCTATCGCCTCGAGTATAAAGCTCGGAGCCGGCAAAACTATTTATCCTCCTAGCGAGCCACAACAGGGCTTAATCTATCGCTTGAAAGAAGGGGTGCTGGCGTATTCGATACTCGGGGCTCCCCTATTTCATTACGAAGCCGGAGAGATAGTAGGTCTAGAACACCTAGTCTCACGCAGTCCAAGCGTCGTTACGTCAGATTTCGCCGTAATTGTTGACTCGTACTCAGGTGCGAAGCTTTTAGAATTGGCGCAAAGCGATCGTGAAGTAGCTGCATCACTCCAGGAATACCTTGCGTGCCATGCTCAACTGCTTGCCCATCTTTGCCAGGCATTTTTACGAAAGAATGCAGAAGCAGCGCCAGAGATCCGGGCGATCATGTCAGGGGAAGAGATTTTCATTGAAGGTACAAATGCAACTGAGGTGTTTACTCTCGTCGAAGGCGAAGCGGAAGCTATAGTGGGCGGGGTTGCCGTCGGAAAGGTCATGCCTGGCGAGCTCTTCGGTGTTGTAGCAGCGTTGGCTGGAACAACACGTTCGGCCACAGTGCGGGCAACTAAAAATTGCACTGTGCTAGTTATCGCTAAGGACAATTTTTCACAGTTAATCGAAAGCAGACCGTCTACGGTTTTACGAATGGTAGAAGAGATGGCGCGCACCCTTGTAAGTAGCGAGAGCGCTATGAGTCAAGTCTCGCTAAGCAGATTCTAATTTTGCGCCGAATAGTCGCTCTTTGAGAAGTACGTCAACTCCAGAATTGTAGCAGGGTTTCGTAGAGCAGGGTCCATTAGACCAATGTCTATTAAACCAGCGTCTTTCAGCGGTGTACTTACAACGACGGCCGATTCTCTACTTTGGCATCCTTTCTCCAAACGATATGTTGCTCTTTCCCGTTGATCGTAATCCAAGCTTCAAATCCAGGCCACTCCTTAGGCACGCATGGCGAAACCGTTAAGCTATCACCGCGGCGTTTGATCCCGAGAATATTCTCGATGGCTATCCGATACTGCCATCCTGCAGATCCAGAATACCAGCTCCATCCAGCTCTCCCTTCTAGCTCTCCCGCGTACACATCACCACACAGCACGTAGGGCTCCGCCTGATACTGCGCAACAAGCTGCTCGGAGCTTGCGTGATTGATCGGATTTAACATGTTCCATAAAGCATACGCTCGATCTCCATCGCCCAAAATCGAGGCTGCCAACACTACCCATGTTGCGGCGTGGGTATACTGTGCGCCGTTCTCGCGGATACCGGGCACATAACCCTGTATGTACCCTGGAGTTGGAACCATTTTATCAAATGGTGGATCTAGCAACTTGATTATCTTCGACTTCGGTCTCACTAAATGTTTAATCGCTGAATCCATGGCCTGTTTACCACGCGGATCATTAGCGATAACCGCCCAAGATTGCGAAAGTGAGTCGATTTTGCATTCCGCTGCGGAAGCGGTCCCAAGCGGCGTTCCATCATCAAAGAAAGCCCGTCGATACCACTCTCCATCCCATGCATTATTGCTGAGTGCGGCACGCAATTTAGCTGCATGATCTCGATACAACTTTGCTTTGTCGGGAGCACGTGAATCACAGAGCACCGCGAAGCGCTCCAAAGTAACCACCAAGAACCAGCCTAACCACACGGATTCACCCTTACCGCCGTGTCCGACTTCGTTCATCCCATCATTCCAATCTCCACCTCCCATCAACGGCAAGCCATGAGCTCCGGTTGCAAGACTGCGATCAAGGGTAAGACTACAATGTTCGAATAACGACCCTCTTCTTGCGGAGACCTGAGGCTGAAAATACAGATCGGAATGACCTGGAGGTAGTTCTTGGCCTTCTAGAAACGAGATCTCCTCCTCAAGCGCCCTTTCGTCTCCCGTAACGTCCAAGTACTCACAGACGGCGTACGGTAGCCAAAGTAAATCATCAGAAATGGTAGTACGAACACCTCTCCCTGTTGGTGGATGCCACCAATGTTGAACGTCGCCCGCGATAAACTGACGACTCGCATGTAGCATTATTTGAGCGCGACAAGCAGCTGGGTCGGCGATCAAAAGTGCCAACGAATCTTGCAGCTGATCTCTAAAGCCTAATGCTCCTCCACTCTGATAAAATCCGCTGCGACCCCATAGTCTACACGATATCACCTGATGCATCAGCCAACCGTTGACCATTAAATCGAACGCAGGATCTGGTGTTTTTACTCGGACTGCGCTGATTGCATTCTTCAGACTCTGATTTCCAGCTTCAATATCCGCACGAAACTTGACTGATTTTAATCGAGCAGAAAGTTGCGCCAATTGATCGGCCGAGCGTGATTCTCCAAGAAAGAAACTAACTCGTTTACTCTCACCCGGATCTAGTTCGATACCCACATGAACCATAAGCGCTTGATTGAAACATGCGCCGGATTTGCCACTAAGCTTAAACGGCGTACGTCTAAATCCCCTCGTATGGGCTCTCGCTAAAGCGAGCGGCCTGTTCGTATCTCCGTGGCGACCGATGAACTCCTCACGACTAGCAGTCCAGGAGGCGATCGGCTCTGAGGAACCGACGAAGACGCTACGGCCAGCAAATTCGTTGTTGTATCGATTCGTGACGGTTAGCACTTGGTTGCTGGTCTCGAAGCGGGAGACTAGGTGTCGATAGGAATCCGTTCTGAGAACGCCGAGCACCGGCTCCACAAAATACACAAACCCAAGCTGCCTTACTCCTCGACCGTGATTCGTCACCTCGATCGATATCTCTTTGACTGGCTCACTTGGATGAACGCGAACGGTCATTTCCGAGCGGATATCCGAAACATTGCTTTCAAAACTAGAATATCCAAATCCATGTTTAACCCGATAGTCTCCCACTGGAGCCGGCTGTGGCGTGGCCGACCAAAAAGCACCGGTGTCCTGATCGCGCAGATAGACGATCTCACTCATCGGATCACTAACAGCATCGTTGGACCACGTAGAAAGTCGATTTTCTCTGCTATTCTCCGACCAGGTATATCCACCACCGCTTTCAGTCACTAAACAGCCAAACTCTGGTGACGCTATTACATTACTCCACGGGAGCGGGGGTCTTAGTCCCTCGTGTACTCGCATCACAAATTCACCTGTTTTCGGATCGAACCCTCCGTATTTCGTACGAAATTGTAGCGCAGGTAACGGAACTGGAGTGGAGAACTCAATCCCATCGCTTGCAGGTCCAAGTGCCCCGCCATATCGCTGAGTTTCCGGTAACAACTTCGGTAACAACAATTGCTCGACTAATGAGCCGTGCGTTCCGTTTAGAACTACGCGAGCTACCGCTTCTAATAATGTAATTTCATCCGAGGAAATAGCCTGTGCGCCGCGCAAGAAAATGCCACCGGATTTTTCAATTAACGTCTCGCTGCGACCGGCTCGGATCATAAACTCGAGCTCATGATGTAAGTCTTGCGCGTACCCGCCTGGATACTCGTTTAAAATCGTCAAATCGAACTTTACCCCGCGAAGTCGCAAATAATCATGGGCACTCAATACCTGCTGGATCAATGGCAACTGACTTGGATCAGAGATACGCGCCAATACGATTGGAATATCCCCTGAAATCCCGAACCTCCAGAGACCTGACTGGGTCAGTCCATTCCTGGCCACATTCTCCGGAGCAGTTCGAAACTGCTCGTGATTGAAAAATATTGCAGACGCCAGCCGTTGAAAAATCGCCGCTTCCTCAGACTGCACTTGGCCACTTCGCAACTCAACGCTTGATTGTGCCCACGCCAGTTCGAATGCGCGATGAACCGATTGTTCGGAGTTATGATAGCGTTCAATTAAATGAATGGCCTCTTCCCTCGTTGCCGCGTATCCCGACACGAAACACACCGTGTGTGATTCTTTCGCACCCAGCTCGACAACAATGCGCATCGCAACGATCGGTTCGAGCACCGCCCCGACCGACTGTGCTAGTTTTTCGGACTCAAGCGCGATCGGATTCGCGCTAGTTCGTCCGCGACCAACGAAAGTGGCTCGTGACGAATCGTACTGCAACGGCGCCCACACCACAGCTGAGTTCACGAGTTGAAAAAAATATGTAGGCTTCTCGTGCGCCGAACGCGGTCGTCGCTCGCACAAAATCGCATCGAGATCTGCTAAATACTCAGTTTGAATAAAGATATTAGAAAATGCCGGATGCACTGCCTCTGCCTTCGCTTTATTGAGAACAACTTCACTATAAGAAGTTAGATCTAAGGAGCGGGCAAAGTCCGTCACATTTTTAACACTTACGCGTCGTACCTGAACGTTATCTTCCGGCGAAACAACGATATCGGTATGAGTATGAATATCGAAATCACGTCGTTTAAACTCGGCTTTATCAGGACTAAAAATTACCTCGTAAGCATCGGGCTCACTCTTGACCGGCTGATAGGTCGTTGACCAAAATTCTTCCGATTCTCGATCGCGGACGAAAACAAATTCTCCGTAGTTGCAAGCTACTTCGTCTTCGCGCCAACGCGTAAGCGATACGTCTCCGATCCAGCTATAACCGGCACCAGCGTTATCGATCATTACCGAGAAGTTCCCATTAGACAAAACGTGAGTGTACGGGAAAGTGGTATGCGGACTAATGAGCTTTGCAAGATCCCACGAAATTCGCGACCCTTCACCCTGCCCTTGTGCACTATCATCACGCTGCTCGGCTTGATTAGGAGTGAGAGTCTCAAATGTACGCGGAAATCTTTCTTGCAAGAGCAATTCAGTTGCTCGCACCGAAGCATCTGTGTGAAACCTTCGTTGGAACACGGAATCACATAAAACATTAGCCATCGCTACAAAGGACATGCCCTGATGATGAGAAAAGAAACTCTGTACTATGTGGACTTTTTCGTCAGGCGTAAGTCTTCGTCCCGTATAGTCCCCTGCTTCGTAGAAGCCATACCGTCCGCGATATCCCTCAGCATCGAGCGCTGCAAAATTTTTAACAGCTGCGGACGGATCGACCTGAAGAGCCAGTACTGTCGAGTAAGGACTAATAACTAAATCGTGAGAAAGACCTCGCTTAAATCCAAGCCCCGGCACACCAAAGGCGTGATACTGATAGGTACGTTCAAAGTCGACCCCGGAATACGCTGACTCAGAAACCCCCCACGGCACATTCAGCTTTTCCCCGTATGCCTGCTGAGCTTTGACAATTGCTGTATACGTTCGATCCAGCAAGCTACCTGGATAACTCCTCATCACTAGTAGTGGCATTAAATATTCGAACGCAGTTCCGCTCCATGAGAGCAACGCCTTGCCACCCGCGCACGACGTAATCGTACGACCGAGACTAAACCAGTGCTCTTCGCCAACTTGTTCCCGGGCGATGGCCACAAAACTACCGAGGCGTGCTTCGGAGGCGAGTAGATCGTAACAATTCGGGTCGCGAGTTGCATTATCGACGTTGTACCCGATTGCAAACAGTTTTCGCTCCTCATCGTAAAGAAATCCAAACTCCATCTCTGCGATCCAACGCTCAAGGCGGCCATCGATCTGCTGCATCAAACCGCCATGCGATTGAATCAGATCAGGGTAATTAGCTCTAAATTCCTTAATCGTTGAACGCAGGGTGATGAAGTGTCCAACGAGATTTCCACTATCAACAAACGAGACGTAGCGAGGTAGCAACGGCGCCATACGATCTATGGCGTACCAGTTCAAAAAATGGCCACGAAATCGCTCCAAGCGTTCTAGTGATTCTGAAATCTTAGCGAGTAACTCGATGGATCTCTCGACTGGAATGAATTTCATGTCACTAGCGGCCACTACGGCCAACATAGAAAGTGAAATATTAGTTGGACTGGTTCGTTTAGCGACAATTTCCTTAGGAACGAACTGAACGTTGTCGGGAATTAAGTAGTTATTGCCATCGGTCAGTTGTTCCTCGAAAAATTTCCAAGTTTCGCGCGCAAGTTTCGTTATCTCTTCGGTTTCACGATTAGAGAGAGCAGGCGGGGGAGAAACACGACTCAGACGCCAAATAACCACGGGCGCCACTAACCAAAGCGCAATTACTAATGAAGTTAAGGTGAACGCACTCGACGCCTGAACAACCACCGCAGCCAGCAGAACCGTCAGTCCCCAGCCGAGAGCCATCTCTCGAAAAATTCCTAAGAATGAATCACCTAAACGCTTATCGGCCTGATCTGCCGTCTCCCATTCAAGTAGTCGCTTACGGGATACGCGTAGGCGCCATAAGGTCCTAAATACGGCGTCCAAAGTGACGATGGCCTGATGCGGTAACACCAAAAGCGCGACGATGGTTTGGCCCAAATGCCGCCCGGCATCACGACCAATGCCCTTAAGGTGCGTTCCAAAAGATATGCGAGGCGAAGAACCAGCCAAACCGGAAGCGAGATTTGAAAAGAGTGGGAAGGCAAGAAAAAACAAAAGCAGAACCGTCCACCAGTTCGTATGCGCTGAAAGTGACAGCGAGATCAGAACGAATAATCCAACGTATCCAACCGCAACCAAACTTCGTCTAAGATTATCGAAAAGCTTCCAGCGACTTAGGCTAGAGAAGGGATTTGCAACATAGCCGTTCCCTGATGGGACCTTCGGCAATAGCCAAGGTAGTAGCTGCCAGTCCCCACGAATCCACCGATGCTGTCTTCGAGCAAACGCGTGGTACTTCCCTGGAATATCATCGAATAACTCTACGTCGGAGGCTAACCCGGTGCGACCACGCTCGCCCTCAAATAAATCGTGACTAAGAATTGTGTTATCCGGAACATTCTCATCGAGTAACGTACTAAAGGCATCGACATCAATAATTCCTTTACCGATATACGATGCCGCGCCGAACACATCCTGGTATAAATCCGAAACACACTGAGTGTACGGATCGATACCTGAATTGCCCGCAAAGAGCCTGGAAAACGGCGTCGCTGAGCCGCTAGAAATATGTACGCCAACGCGCGGTTGAATTACGGAATATCCGCGCATCACTCGACTACGAGCATCGTCTAATACAGGCCTATTGAGCGGATGCGCCAACGTACCAACCAAACGTGCCGCTGCCCCTCTAGGCAATTGCGTGTCCAAATCAAGCGTAATTACAAACGGCGACATGCGCATTTTCTTCGGATCGCCGAACAACGGTAGGAAGCTAGTGCCATCGTTCCCGCGAATCAGACGATGGAATTCTTCTAACTTTCCACGCTTTCGTTCCCACGCCATCCACTTACCCTCACCGTCGTTCCAACGACGCTGACGCGTGAGTGCTGCGAATTTACCCTGTGGACAACGTGTCGCGAGTTTACGCATCGCGTCTGTTGTAAACTCCAAAAGCTCGGCATCTCCGGGCATTTTTTCAGCCGCAGCATCAGGTAGATCCCCTAGAAGACAAAACGTTAAATTAGCATCCCGATTGCCTAAGTATCGAATCTCGATCCCTTCAACCATTCTTTCGACCGTCTGCTTATCGGAAAGCAGAGTATGTACGACCACTACCGAACGAAATTCCTCAGGTATTCCCTTAGAAAAATCGAACTTGGCGAGTTGCTTTGCTGGAAAGAAACGCAAGGTGAGCCATTGAGTAAGATGGGTGCCAAATTCCGATCCAACCAAAGCCATGCAAAGAAACGCGATAATAGACGGAATCACCGCAGAGGTAGCGAGCCAAACCGCTTGAGTTGCTAAAAGGCTTAGCGAAATCGTGACAGCGCCGATCAGTCCGAAATAAAACCCGCTGCGATTGCGTTCCACCATGCTGAGAATTCGTTCGCGAATCGGGGCTCGATAGCCAACGATTTTTATAAGCGAGCCGTACCCCTTATCAATTAGGTAGTATCCGATGTGACGAGCAGCTTTATTTATATTCTTAAGGGCTGCCTCGCTACAGCTGAGCTCTAAAACCGACTTTGCTACACCCAATTCTGTGCGCTCGCTGCGCGTGGCGAGTTGTTCGATCCGTGAGCGATAGATATTTCTCGTTTCAAAATCAGAGCGAACGTAGTCAGCATCTTTTGAAAGTTCCGCATGCAACTGACTATTGTCTTCGACCCATTTCTTCCAGTTTAAACTAGCGAGACTTTTAAACGAGACGAACACATTCATCATCGTTACTTGATCGGCCGCTCCAGTCGCATTGACCTGACGCGTCAAGTCCTCGAAAGTCATGCCCTGTTCGCGAAGTTTCTCCTCAGCAAATCCGATCGCCAACGCAGCCTTAGGTCCCCGCACACGCAAAGTTCGAATCAAGCGCAGCAGCATTGATGGATTAAAGGTGGTTCCTTCAAGTGCCGTAGCAAGGGCCATCGCCAACTCTGTGCCACCCATCGTCATTGCAAAGCGATTAATTATTGCATCGAGTTTTAGTTGCTCTGCGTGCTCCAATGACCAACGCTCAACGATGAGTCGTAGATGCTCAAGCAGTACTAGACGCAAAAATATGGGCAAAGCCCACAATTCCCCAACAGCAAGCGACTTATCTGATTGATAACCAATCATAAACTGCGTAAATCGCTCACGATCGAATCTGGAATCGGTGAGTGCTAAGTACTCCGCAGCAAGCTCTAAGACACGGGGATAATGTCGATATTCCCCCCGTTTCAGCTTCGGCAATCTGCGATAGAACCCGGGCGAGAGATCAACTTTTAGATCCCGCTGAACCTGTTGAATGATGTGGTAGTTATCGAGCAACCAATCGATTCCTGGAGGAAGAGTCTTCTTACCCCTTGATGCGCCGGAGAATAGAAAATAGGCGTCGCGAATTCGCTTGGTAGAGTCTTTAAAGTGCGGAATCACATCGATTCCGCGATCGAATACTGAGCGAACGCGGTGGGTCGTAGCCAAGTCTGCGCCTTGAACTCGCAGCTCAGAAGCGCTTAGCGACTCCCGACGAACGGTGGTAATAGGAAACGGGATGGTTAAGCGAGAGAACAGCTGAGCAACTGGAAGCAGTAAAGACGGAAGCCAATTATCAGGACGGAAACGGCGAACCACGGAACGTATGCGCATAGGGGCTCATTATGTAGGGAACGGAGAGGAAACAACATGCCAAAAAACGGCCCATAATTTAAGAAAGTTTCCTTAGAGGACCGCTGGTCCCCTAATCAGTCACTCCCAGCTTAAAACCCAAGCTCCTTGCGAACTACATTCGCCATAATTTCGCTGGTGCCACCGCCAATCGGCATTAACCGTAGATCTCTCCACCAACGTTCAGCTGAAAACTCCGTGGTATAACCGTATCCACCGTGAATTTGAATCGCTTGATCCGCTATCCACAGCGCATCGGCAGACACTTGGCGCTTCGCCATCGACACAAGCGCGCGTGCTTTAGGATCCTCATTACGCACTAAATCAAGCGCCTCGTGAGCTATCGCTTCACCAAGCACAATCTTCTGCAACATTTGCACGAGAATATTGCTCCAGTATTCAAATTCTCCGATTTTTTTTCCGAATGCTTTGCGATTGCGGCTATACAGAACTGCGTCACGAAACGCCGTACGCGCTCCACCAAGAGCGGTCAGCGTGAGCATCATCCGTTCCCAATTAAGATTGTTTGCCCCCTGAGCCCAACCTTCTCCAATCTTACCAAGTATACATTCTGGGCCGACCTCAACAGCATCGAAGAATAATTCCGCTGTGTCGGAGCTACGCCAACCAAGCTTATCGAGCTTTCTATTCACCTTAAATCCGGGGCTCTGAGCATCGACAACGAATGTAGTAAAGCCGCCGTATCCAGCGTTTAAATCCGTTCGCGCCATCACAAGTAAGTAATTCGCCCTGGCGCCGTTGGTAATGAAAGTTTTGGTACCGTTAATAACCCAATTCGTTCCGTTAAAATCCGCTCGAGTTCGCATGTTAGCCAAGTCACTGCCGACATCCGGCTCGGTGAACGCGTAGGCACCGATCATATCTCCCGTAACCGATCCAGGTAACCATTTTTGCTTAGCTTCCTTAGAACCAAGTCGGTCTAGCGCATGCGCAACCACCACGGAGTGCATGTTAATGCCCACGCAAAGACCATGCGCTCGTAGTTCGCCGAACGTTTCACACCATGCACCAGCTAAGTGATAATCACTATTAGTGCCGCCGTATTCTTCAGAGATGAGTAGTCCCAGAAATCCATGCTCGCCAAGTTGCTTAAAAACCGAATCAGGATAATTTCCAGCTTTCTCCCACTCGTCGACGTGTGGCGCCAACTTCTCCGCTAAGAAGCGGCGAGTACTGTCGATAAATAACTCGTGCTCGTGATAGTACGTGGAATACATAGCGCTCGAATACTACGGTTAGGCATCAATCGCTACAACTCCCAGTTTAAAACTTTGCTTTGAGGAATCCTCGCAGCCCCTCCAGCTTCTCGGGAGAGCCGACATCAAACCAGCGCTCGCCGTCAGGTAACGGCATCACGTTTAAAGTCGCTCCCAGGTCCACACCTCGCAGATACGCCTCTATAATAGAAAAATGGCTACCGAGCGGCTCCATCCAATCCAGTACCTCTGGATTGCACAGCTGAATCCCGCAAAAATTCACAAGCCGCAAATCCACTCCGTTTCTGATAATTCTACGAAATTCAGCTCCAGATGCCTTTCCTACCCAACCACACAATCGATTATCGCGATCCACTAGCAGCCCTCGGCTCGATGGCTGCTCAACGACTAATAAGGTGGCGCTCGCGGCTGCCTTGGTATGTTGCTCTTTAAGATTAGTAAGCTCAAAGGTCGTATACACATCCGCATTATGCACAAAAAACGATGAATCCCTAAGGTATCGCCCAGCCGCCTTGACGCCTCCTCCGGTGTCGAGAATTTTAGGCTCGAATGAGCGATGAACAACCAATCCTGGAAACTTATTATCGTCTAAGAACTGCTCAACAGCTGGAGCCAAATGATGTAAATTCACGACGAGTTCATCAACACCCGCAACCTTAAGTTTAGAGATAGAATGTTCGAGCAGGGTTTTTCCTCCTGCCTCAATTAGGCATTTCGGTGTCACCTGAGTCAGACTTCCAAGTCGAGTGCCGAATCCAGCTGCAAGGATCATCCCCTTCATACGATAACGCCGGAATTGCGCAGATTTTCTAAATTACTGTGATGAAGCTGAATGAACACACCGTGCACTTCGCCTAGGTCGTGGGTTAATCGTTCTGCAAAATAGATTGATCGATGTTGGCCACCAGTACACCCAAACGCGATGCTTAATGAATTAAAGCCACGTGAACGATAACTTTCGATCGCTTGTGAGCAGATCGCGTAAACATGATTGTAAAAGTCGGTGGCCTCTTGACGCTGAGAAAGATACTCCTTCACCGGCTCATCTTGACCGGTCAATCGCTTATAGCGTTCCTCGCGACCCGGGTTAGGAATACAACGGCAATCGAACACGAAACCTCCGCCATGCGAAGTGTCAATTACTGGATACCCATTGCGATACGAGAAACTCATTATATTGACCGAGAGTGATCCTCGAGCAACCGGCAGCTCTGGAGGACGATGCTTCTCAACCAATTCAGTAAACAACGCTCGTAAATTCGGAAGCTCGATTGGCAACGCGACGGCTTCAAGCAGATGAGCAAGATTGCCAAGCGCAAACGGAATACTCTGCTTAAAATACTCTTTTTTCTGCCTTAATCCCTGCTCTCCGTAAGTACCGAGGACCTGCATCAGACGCACAAAGATAAAACCGTGATAGAAGTGAAGGAATCTCTCCCGGTCCACCGGTATCTGCTCCGCAAGCGCATCGAGATAATGATTGAGTAAGATTTTGCGCGTATCTGCCGGTAGATCAGCCTTCGATTGATACAGAAGGGATACGATGTCGTACTGCAACGGACCACGCCGACCGTCCTGATAGTCTATGAATGCAAGATCGTCTTCACCTGCCGCATTCTTTCGAACCATTATATTGCGTGCTTGAAAGTCGCGGTAAAGAAAGAAACTGCTGTCGGCTTTATCGAGAAAGTCAGCGAAAATTCCGAAATCCGCGACGATCGCCGATTCGTTAAGCGTCGGAATTAACTCGCGCGCGAATGAATTTAGAAAAAATTGCATGTCTTTGATGATCGCTGTGCGATCAAATGCCTTCGCCTTGTGACACAACGAAAAATCGATATCTCGCCCCGCTACTACTTGGAATTTGACCAGGTACTCGACTGCCTTTTGATAAAGAGCTACCACTTTTGGGGACGGCTGGTTGATGTGGCGTTCTCGCAAATGGACATCTAGTAGCGTGTCGTTGCCAAAATCTTCAACCAAATAATGCTGGCGATCATCGCTGACTCCATAGATCTCAGGTGCCGGAAGACCGTGTTTTCTAAAATGTTGGGTAAACCCCACGAAACTGTCGTTCTGAGGAACATCGGCGTTGGATACCCCGACCGCAGTCCCGGCTTGGGAAACCAGCCTAAACATCGCGCGCTGAGAGGCATGCGCCGCAAGCGGTACTATACTGGCCGGCGTTCTTCCGAAGTGGTTCTGGTAGAGTTGAGCTAGTATTTTTGACATCTATATATGTAGTTTTGTCCGAAAACACACATATCAACAAGCATATTCAATGGGTTACAGGAGATATATTAAACTCTCCTTTCGGCTAGGAACTTGCATCTTAACAAACTGACTTCAAGTGTATCTAGCGACGGCCCATGGGACGAGAATTGAATAATACAGAAAAAGCAGCCCTAACGCTGCTAACCCTCGGAAAGGAGCTTGCTTCTGCGGTGCTTCAGCACCTTACGGAGCCTGAGGTCAAACGTATTAGCCGCGCATTCATGGCGGTATCAGAGGTAGACCGCGAAACTCAATTCGGGATAGCGAAAGAATTCCGGACGTTAATGAAAGCGAGCGATACCCTGCTCGTTGACGGCCGCGAGTTTGCCAAAGATGTAATAGCCGGGGCATTCGGCGATAAAGGCGGCGAAGGGCTGCTTGAGTACATCACTGGAGCTCGAAAGGAACCGATTTCAACCATCATCCAGGACGTGCCGGAAAAGATCCTCAAAGGCTTCATCTCCGCTGAACATCCGCAGACTGTCGCCTTCTTGATGACGAAGATGAATCCGGATCAATCAGCGAAGGTTCTTCAAAAAATGGGCGAGGAAGCTCAAACAGATATTTTAATTCGAATCGCAAACCTTAACCACGTTAAGAACGACGTCGTGGATGAGGTACGCGAAGTCTTGCGTTCACAATTAAAAGGAAGCGGCAACGAAGAAGAAGAGATTGGTGGACCAAAAGCTGCCGCAGACATTCTTAACTTCGTCGATCGCGCCAACGAGGAGCGAATCGTCACCGAGATCGAAGAGATGTATCCTGACATGGCGGAGCAAATCCGTAACTTGATGTTCACGTTCGAGGATTGCAAGAAGATAGACGACAAGGGCATGCAGACCGTAATGAAGGAAGTCCCACGCGATCAGCTTGTGCTTGCTCTGAAGTCTGCGAGCCCAGAACTTTCCGACCTAGTTTTCCGCAACATGTCGCAACGAGCTGCTGAAATGGTAAAAGAAGACCTCTCAGCGCTAGGGCCAGTTAAGCGCAAAGACGTAGAGAAAGCGCAGCAGGGTATCGTTGATATCGTTCGACGTCTCGAAGCTGAAGGCAAAATCGTCATCGGTGGCGGTGGAGCCGAAGAGCAGATGATTTAGAGCTGTCAGAGTGAGTTGGTTTAACCAAGTCACGAATACTGCTCAAAGTATCTGAAATCTCCGTTGGCTAATGAATCAACGTTTTCTTCCGTCTCTCACGTCGCAACAATGGCACCTCGTACATCTCAAATGCTGAGAGCTCTTCATCTGAAGGATCATTGGAAGTTTTTTTAGTCTCGTTTTCTCGCTCACTGCGCGGAGGCTCGCCTCCTCCGACCGCCAATGGCATATCCTCTATCTCTGTATCGTCATCTTTATCCGTGACGTCGTCTTCGTTAAGTACATCGCCCATAACAGCCTCGAGACCATCGTACCCGCCTTCATCATCTAGAGACTCCTCAAGATCCATGGGATCGAGGGCATCCAGTCCACTAGGTCGGTCTCCTACCCCTAAAACAACTGCGTGGAATTCAAGTCGCTTCGGTGTTTGTCCATTGATCTTCGGCATGCGAGCCAGCAACGCGTGATATCGACTGCGAATCAACCGGGCGATAAAAAACAGACTGCCTGCGAAGACCAGGAAGCCGCCCAATAAGAGCCACAATGCAGCTCTCGGTGAGTACAACGCCGTCAATCCCATTGTGATAACAAACAGCGCCGGAATATACCAAACAACGGTAAAAACCGCTGATCTGGCTCTAGAAACCGCATTCGTAACAAAAACAGTAGAGAGCAACTTCTCACGCAACGACCCAACGGCGTTGGTGATGGTTTCTGCGAAGGAACAATACGCACTCTGATTACCAGCACCATTCCGTCCTGTACCGAACGGTCTATCATTAGAAATGGGGGTTTTATTCTTAGCCATATAGGGACCCCGGCTATCCTACGGGATCGGCGTTGCTCATGCAAAATCTCCCTGGTAGCCTCTAATTGCATGGATTTAAACTTAAAATTCTGGGTAATTCAGACAGTTGCGATGATGCTCACGGCTTTTCTCCTTCCTGGGCTCACCGTCTCAGGTCCGATACCAGCTTTTCTCACAGTTGCAGCCTTAGCGTTTTTTAACACTCACGTTTGGGACGTTGCTCTGTTTTTTCAGATTCCCGAGACCTTCGGACAGGCACAGTTGGTGGTACTTCTCAGCAACGCTGTGATTTTTTGGCTAGTGGTTAAGCTTCTTCCCGGAATTGCGATTCGTGGGATCTTTCCAGCGCTTGCGGCACCGCTTGTGTTCACTATCACCGGCATACTGATTTCTAAATACGAACCGCTGGTGGATTGGAACAAAGTATACGCCTCCGGGGTTGAATTCGTATCGGGGGTCAAGGATGCAGCCGATGATATAAAAGCTGATGCTCACTCTGCAGCAGGTGATACCGGCCTCAATCTTGATACGAAAAACCAAGTGATCTTGAATGGCGATTAGCAATTCAGAGGTAGCGATTATATTAAGCGCTTCTAGGCGCGCAGCATTAGTGTTGCGTGAATCAGGGGCTCAGGAAAATGCGCACCTTTCATCGCACGCTCTCGACGTCGCCGTTGGAGACCGCGTCGAACTTAATACCACTGGAGAGAAGCTTGTTGTTAGCCGCCGGTGTGAGCCAACAAACGTACTAATGCGTAGTTACTTCGGACAAACACGCAGAATCGCAGCTAATGTCGATCACCTATTTATTGGTGCTGCAGTCGCACCGCTTTTTAATACTGCGTTCGTAGATCGCATCGCTGCTGCTGCGATCTTAGAAGAAATTCCGTTCACTCTTATCGTCAATAAAGTTGATCTGGGAGTGGAGTCAACTCGCGAACTTGTAGAGATGTATCAAAACATCGGCTTCGACATGATGCTCACAAGTGCGATCCGTGGAGACGGTATCGACGAGCTACGCGAGCGCCTACAAGATCCCTCACTCGGTTTGGCGGTAATAGCCGGCGTTAGCGGAGTGGGGAAAAGTACGATCGTTAATTCTCTTATCCCTGATGCCTCCGCACGGGTGAACGAAGTGAGCGTTAGGACCGGCCAAGGCAGGCAAACCACCTCTCAGCCATTCGGACATTTATTCCCGCGAGGTGATATCCCTCCGCTAATTCTAGCGGATCTTCCCGGCATCCAGCGCTTCGGAACAGCTCATTTAGATCTTCCACAAATCGTGTATGGATTCGCTGAAATTTTAAAAGTTGCTCAAAATTGTCCGTTTCGGGATTGCTCTCATCTAGACGAAGAGGAGTGCGCAGTGAAGCGTGCTGTGGAAGCTGAAGAGATCTCGTTTTCAAGGTATCAGTCCTATATAGAAATGTGTGCTGAATCGATCGAGGCTGCAGGATATGATTGAAACGATAGCTACTACAGGCGAAACATCAAGCGTGCTGAGCTGGGCCGATGTTCTTAAGGTCGAGAAGCAACAATCGTACTTCAAGGAAATTTTAAGCTTTGTGGAAGCAGAGAGACGCGCTGGCAAAGAAATATATCCGCCAAACAAATCAGTTTTCGAAGCGCTTTCGACAACCCCGTTCGATAAGGTCAAAGTAGTCATCATTGGGCAGGACCCGTATCACGGACCTGGTCAAGCGCACGGTCTTTGTTTCTCCGTAAAGAAAGGGGTCCCACCACCACCCTCGTTGAATAATATTTTCAAAGAACTAAAAAACGATCTAGAAATTCCAACGCCACCACACGGCTGCCTATCGGGCTGGGCTGCACAAGGTGTCCTAATGCTAAACGCCGTTCTCACGGTGGAGCGCGGACAACCACAGTCGCACATCAATCGCGGATGGGAACGGTTCACGGATGCCGTTGTATCGGCGATCAATGTTCATCATAGTGGGGTTGTTTTTATGCTTTGGGGAAGCCCGGCGCAGAAAAAATGCCTCGGGATCGACTGCCATAGACACCACCTTCTCAAAGCACCCCATCCATCCCCATTATCCGCGCATCGTGGGTTTTTGGGATGTAAGCATTTTTCGCAATGTAATAATTTATTGAGAACGGGTGGCAAAACTCCGGTCGATTGGGCAGCCCTATAAACTTAGAGAAAGGATTGAATGAATAACGCACAAAAAATCGGCAAAGTCGTTTCGATCACTCATCCACTTGTACAACACAAGCTTACGATCATGCGCGAAACATCCACGAACAGCCAGCTCTTTCGAACGTTGGTAAAAGAAGTTGGGATGTTAATCATGTTCGAGGTCACCCGAGAACTTGCTCTGACCACACGAGAGATAGAGACCCCGATTCAAGCGATGAAGGCACCAACGCTAGCGAATGAAAACTTAGTGCTGGTCTCAATTTTGCGCGCAGGAAATGGACTGCTCGATGGCGTACTTGAATTAATTCCTAACGCACGCGTCGGATTTTTAGGGCTTTATCGAGATCCTAAAACTCTTAAACCAGTGGAGTACTACTGCAAGATGCCAAGTAATACACCCACGGCTGATGTATTCATATTAGATCCGATGCTTGCGACCGGACATTCCGCAGCAGCGGCGATTACAAAGCTAAAAGAGATGAAACCTAAGTCTATTCGCATGGTAAATCTACTTGCGGCGCCTGAGGGTATCGCTGCGCTGCACAATGCACACCCAGACGTTGATATCTACGTTGGTGCAATCGATGAGAAGTTAAATGATCATGGGTACATTGTTCCCGGGCTCGGTGATGCAGGGGATCGGTTGTTTGGGACGAAGTAGAGCTAGACGCCGCCTATAGAGCAATCTCTATCGAATCTTCTTCAGCTACGTAATCAATGAAGGCTATGCCAATTCGCGGGCATGCTGATGCATCGAAAAATTAGAGACGATTCCGTTCGAGAAAGCTAACTCCCGCCCAATCTCTCTAATGCACTCAGCAAGTTCCGAATGTATTTTGTGGCAGAGCCTCCGGATCTGCCTGAGCCTCTTATAGAAATCGGCTTCGAGCGTAGTGTATGCTCTGCACACTGTAATTCTGCCTGGAAGAATACTCTTTCAGCACGTGAAAGCGGCGATATCTTACTCACTCGATAGCGTGCTTTCGGTTCAAGAATTACGGCGGAAGATCTTAATAGCTGGTTTTGCCTTCGAGCCGCATAAAGCATCAACTTACAACTCGTTCCTGCCCTTGATAATGCGAAAGCGGCGGAACGACCTCTAATACGTGTTTTCACCGTTAATACCTTTCCTGCACGACGGGCTTCGATTTTCAGGCCGTTGCGAACTAGTTTCGCTGGAATCGGCGATGCGATCGGGGGAGCAACCGAGGTAGGCGTGGGGATCGGAGTCGGCGTAGGGCTCTGAATGGCGGTTGGTGTGGGAGTAGCTGTAGGGGTAGGAGTCGGAACCGGAACTAATCCGGGAACAACAGAATCGATCCATGCCAAGTACGACTGAAGATTCATGGCGTATGTGGCATCGCCGTATTGAGCTGACCCAAAGCGAGTAACTGATTGCATTAATCCAAGCAATTCAAGTTGTCCGTCAGGAGCCATTTTGAACACACCTCCTCCCGAATCGCCGGAAGCGGCCTGTCCCTCATACGGCTCTTCTTGCCCGGTGCCCGGCGCTGAAAAGTTGAAAGCCAAATATAGACTTACGGATCCAAGTCGATTCTGGGCCCAACGTAATGCCCGAACACCACTCCACGCAAAACCAGTGTTACCTGATAAAGCTGCAGCCCGTGTTTCGCCATAGCCACCTAGCTTAATTGAATCTCCAACATTGGGAGCGATGCGTGCGATGCGATGCCACTTTCCGTTCGGGATATCATGATCGAGTTTAACCAAAACTAAATCGGTATTTAGGTATTTATGATACTCGACAGCTTGGAAGTATTCTCCGTCAAGCCAAAACGACCAGCCGACTGCACCGCCGATGTGATCGAGTGATACGATCCAGCGCGATGAAATTGGTACACCGCTCGCACCAGCCCAGTTTCCTACGTGGCCATTCGACGGAATCGGCATATCGCTCTCTGTGACTAGAGCACGAGATTGTAGCGGCAAGAAAAATATCGCCAGAAGTATAGCCTTCGAAATAATCCTAACCATCTACGAGGATCTCTTAAAACCAATCTACAACCTAGTTATGCAAGAAATGGACTGTGCCGTGCTGTTCGATAGAAGTTAGGGAGAGCGTATGAATGGATCCTTGGCGTGCTTTGAACTGCGCAGTTAATGCGCCGCACAACCACTGAGACCGCGGACCGCCGGTCACTACTGTCCGGTAGAAAGTGGCCATAAATCGAGTTGTTTTTGAGTATTTTCGGACGAATCGGAGGTGTTTAGTATTCCGTGCTCAGAAAAAGCCCGTTTCATTGGGTTTTCTCTAGAACCGAAATATTCAAGATTGAAGAAAAAGTGTAGAATTCAAATTTAGATTTCGTTAGATTGGCCGACTTCAAAAAATCGTCGAATCCGCGAATTTGCAAGCTTTATGCGGGTATTTGAAACAAATCATTGAATCCAACAATGGGTGATACACTCGTAAACGATTCGAGCAATCCCCCTAAATTCCGTTTTCAAATTCAAATCGAAAAATGATTTTTCTTCGTTTTCTTCAATACTTTCGATCTCTTGCAAGGAAATTTTCATTTCCTACCGGACAGTAGTGAGCAACGCTCCGCGCTCCCAGGCGCCTCGCAGTCTTAGCCATCACTTTGCAATTGCGAATTTATCCAAAAATTATACAGTCAGATTAAATGGCGTGGCTGCATTTAGGAGAGTTACTGTAAGGTACCACACTAGACTGCGGAGCAACGCTCCGCGCTCCCGGGGCTTTACATCTGCTTAAACGGAATTCCAACTGCCTCGCTCACAGCCTTATTCGTTAAGAACCCGTCTTTCGTATTGAGTGCTCCACGCAGTTCCGCGCTTGAATCCAACGCTGCATCAATGCCCATATCGGCTAGCTTCATAATGTATGGCAGGGTCGTGTTCGTTAACGCCATCGTCGAGGTTCTAGGTGTTTGAGCCGGCATGTTACAGACGCCGTAGTGAATTACGCCTTCGTCCACGTATACAGGAGCGTCTAGGTTCGTTGGCTTGCTGGTTTCCGAGCAACCACCTTGATCGATCGAGATGTCGACGAACACTGAGCCTTTAGACATCGCGCGAATCATTTCACGCGTAATAATCTTTGGAGCGGCAGCGCCAGGGACCAAAACAGCGCCGATTAGTAGGTCAGCGCGTGCGATTTCACGGGGCAAGCTAGCTGTATTGGACGGCAACGCCCTTACGGTGCGTCCCCATTTAAGCCGCACTTTATCAAGCTTCTCCGGACTGGTATCGAGAATCGTCACCCTTGCCCCCACACCAGCGGCGACTTCGCATGCAGCTAGTCCTGAAATTCCAGCACCAATGATTACGACTTCAGCAGGCATAGTTTCGTTAGTACCACCCAGCAAAATCCCCCGACCACCGTGCTGAGAAAGCAGGAAGTTGGCGCCGTTCAAAATCGACAGCTTCCCAGCCACCTCGCTCATCGGCTCAAGTAGCGGCAATCGTCCTCCCGCTGTTTGCACGAGCTCATAAGCAATCGACGTTACTTTGGCGCGCACCAACTCAGCGGCAACCTTTGGCAAACTCGCCAGATGGAGATAATCAAAAAGCGCTAATCCGGCCCTAAAAAGAGGGTATTCGCTTTCGTGAGGCTCTTTTACTTTTACTACCAGCTCTGATTTTCCCCATACGTCAGCGAGAGTAGGGACTATCGTGCAACCTGCCGCGGTAAACTGCTCATCATCGAAAAAAGAACCTGCTCCAGCGTTCGTTTCGACTAAAACTTTGTGTCCGCGCCCGATTATCTGTGCGGCCCCTTCTGGAGTGAGTGCCACCCGTTTTTCTAAAGTCTTACGTTCACGCGGGATACCGATAATCATATGAGAGCGCTCCAAGTCGCAGCTATTTCTTACGCCAGCTGTATGTATTTTCAAGTGCTAGCGTGCAAAACTTACTCCCCAAGATGGTCACGAAGACGAGAATCACCCCGAGCAAAAAAAATCCTGAAAATGGGAACTTGGGCTGTGAAACTTTGGATGGTCATATCCTTGATGGAAGATGGCTGGCTGCTCGTGAGAAGGAGCTAATAGCGGCGGAGGTGAAGTCTCTCGGAATTACTCCTGGATTAGCAACGATTCTGGTTGGAGAAAATAAAGCTTCTCACACGTACGTAGCAAGCAAACATCGCTCCGCTCACGAGGTTGGGTTTGAGACGTTCGACACCAAACTTAGCGACACTGCTACATCTGCCGAAATCGCAGCAGAGATTCGTCGCTACAACGCCGATCCTAAAGTGCACGGTATTTTGTTGCAGTTGCCGTTACCCTCAGGGATAGCATCAGAGCCGCTTTTAGATCTTCTTGATCCCAGCAAAGACGCCGACGGTTTGCACCCGCTCAATCAAGGACTTCTTAGCCGAGGAGGGGCGATCGCTAAGCCGTGCACTCCACTCGGTGCGATGCGATTAATTGATCTCGCGTTTGCAAGCGATCCTGAGCGAGAGATTCCAAAGAAAGATCTAAGCGGTCTCAAGGCGATCGTTATCGGTAGATCGATCTTGGTTGGCAAACCTATGGCTACGATGTTGCTTGAGCGTAACGCGACGGTGACGATGGCGCATTCGAAATCTCCGGATCTTCCGTCTCTTTGCGGTAGCGCTGATATCGTTGTTGCAGCTGTCGGACGTGCGCGCATGGTAAAGGGGGATTGGCTAAAGCCAGGGGCGATAGTTATCGATGTCGGAATTAATCGTGATGAATTCGGAAAACTATGCGGCGATGTTGATTTTGATTCAGCCAGAAACGTAGCCGGAGCTATCTCGCCGGTACCCGGTGGAGCGGGGTTGATGACGGTGGCGATGTTGTTACGCAATACACTTGAACTAGCCAAAGCCAAACTCGAACGTATTAGGGGGAATTGATCGATGGAAATCGCCACTGAGATTCAGCGAACCGTACTTTTCGATGTGCACTGCAGGCTCGGTGGCAAAATGGTGCCGTTTGCCGGATGGGAGATGCCGGTTCAGTACTCCGGAGTAATCCCGGAGCACGTAGCGACCCGCACCGCCGCTGGATTGTTTGATGTTTCGCACATGGGGGAGTTGTGGGTAACAGGACCGGACGCTTTAAAATTAATCGATTCACTTACCTGCAATAAAGTTGCTGCGATTCAAGATGGGCGAGCACAGTACAACGCGATCATCACCGACTCTGGAGGGATCGTCGATGATATCATCGTCTACCGATTCGGCCCTGAACGTTTCTTGATCTGTGTGAATGCATCGAACGCGACGAAGGATTTTGAGTGGTTTAAGTCCCACAACACCTTCAATGCAACCGTTACAAACGCCAGCGATGAATACGGACAAATTGCTATTCAAGGTCCGCGCGCGATCGAAATTCTTTCTAAGATTACCGCAAAGGTGCCTGAGCGATCGTTTTCATTCACAGAAGACGAAATCAACGGAAGTGACGTGATTATCGCTCGCACCGGATATACCGGCGAGGACGGAGTCGAAATTTTTTGCGCCACATCTGCCACTGAAAAGCTGTGGGAACGCTTGTTGGAAGTTGGGAAGCCGTTAGGCCTTATCCCGTGCGGCCTAGGTGCGCGCGACTCGTTGCGGCTTGAAGCGTGTTTGCCGCTACACGGACACGAACTTGGTGAAGACATTTCGGCTTATGAGTCAGGATTAGGCTGGATTATTAAGCTCGATAAAGGAGAATTTAAAGGCAAATCAGCGCTTGCAAAACACGCAACCGGATCACCAAGAAATTTGATTGGATTTTATGTAACTGATGCCGGCATAGCTCGCCACGGGGATTCAGTGATTACGAGCGATGGAACGAAAATAGGGACAGTTACAAGCGGTACTAAAACACCAACCGTTAATCGTGCGTTAGGCTTAGCGTTGATCGATTCGAAGTTCAGCGCCATTGGAACAAAATTCAACATCGAAGTTCGCGGGCGAAAGCTTGCAGCGCAAGTGGTTGCCACACCGTTTTACAAGAGACCGAAAGTTTAAGGCCAGATTTTTAATGGGGGAGATACGATGGAATTTCCGAGTAACTGTAAATATACAAAAGATCATGAATGGGTTCGCGTTGAGGGGGACACTTGTGTTGTAGGAATCACTGAGTTTGCTCAAAGTGAACTCGGGGAACTTGTATTTGTGGATCTTCCCTCAGCTGGAAAGAGCGTCTCGCCTGGGTCTACCCTTTGTGTGGTCGAGTCAACCAAGGCAGCTTCCGATGTATACGCGCCGGTAGTTGGCACGGTGGCTGAAGCGAACGCAGCACTTAAAGATTCTCCTAGCCTCGTTAATACGGAGCCGTATACCGGCGGATGGATGGTGAAACTGTCCGGCGTTGCGAAGGGCGATTTGGATAAAATGTTGACTGTAGATCAGTACAAAGAGCTTCTTAAGGGGCGGATATAAAGCGCGTAAGATTTTGAATTTTTAGTGGAGAACGAAGATGCACGGCGGGCAGTCAGAAACGAGAAGTGTGATCTCTGGATTTGAATCTCGGCATATCGGACCTGGTAGCTCAGAACAGAGCGCTATGTTGTCGGTGCTGGGTGTTTCATCGCTTGAGTCGTTAACTGAAAAAGTTGTACCTAAGTCGATTCGGTTTTCCGGTTCAATCGATCTCGGTGACTATTCCAAGCCTCGCTCAGAATCAGAAACGCTTGAGTTGCTACATTCAATCGCTTCGCAAAATAAAGTTTTTAGAAACTATATCGGATGCGGATATTATAATTGCCATACTCCGACAGTGATCTTGCGAAACGTATTGGAGAATCCCGGTTGGTATACGCAATACACTCCGTATCAACCTGAGATCTCCCAAGGCAGGCTTGAGGCATTACTGAACTTTCAGACGATGGTGTGCGATCTCACTGCGTTGCCGGTTGCTAATGCATCGTTATTGGATGAAGCAACTGCGGCTGCTGAGGCAATGACCCTTAGCGTGCAAGCGTGGAAGAAGGGGGAAGAATACACCGGTTCGCCTACGTTTCTTGTGAGCTCGCAGTGTCACCCGCAGACGATTTCGCTGGTGCGGACACGAGCGGAAGGGCTTGGAATCACTGTAAAGGAAGTCGATCCCAGCTCAGCACCATCGCAGGTTGTGTGGGACGGAGTTTTTGGATTGTTGCTCCAGTATCCATATTCAAACGGTGAAATCGTAGACCCCCGTCCGATTATTGATGCAGCGCATAGTGCCGGTGCTTTAGTAACCGTAGCGACTGATCTGTTGGCGTTGGCGCTAATTGCCCCACCAGGAGAACTCGGTGCTGATATCGCAGTTGGTTCTGCACAACGTTTCGGTGTACCGCTTGGATTTGGAGGACCGCACGCCGCGTTCTTCGCTACTAAAGATGAGTTTAAGCGACTTATGCCGGGCCGCATCATCGGCGTCTCGAAAGATAACGCCGGTAATCCGGCGCTGCGTTTAGCGCTTCAAACTCGTGAACAACATATTCGCCGTGAGAAGGCCACCCGTAACATCTGCACCGCGCAGGCGCTGTTGGCCAACATTGCCAGCATGTTCGCTGTCTATCACGGACCAGCAGGGATAAAAGCGATCGCTGAGCGCGTTGCTTCTATGACGGGACGGCTGGGCGCTGCGTTGTCGAAATCCGGCAAGAGCGTTACGAAATCTGGATTCGATACTATTACGGTAACGCTCAGTCCGAGTGATGCTGCAAAAATTGTCAGCAAGGCTGAAGCGCTGGGAATCAATCTTCGAGTGAGCGATGTCGGCGTCGGCATTTCGCTTGATGAAACGGTGACAGATAGTGATCTGAACGATCTAGCCGGAGTCTTTGGCGCATCTCTTGGCGCTGCTGGGGATGATTTAGTTCCTGCAACGCTGCGTAGAACATCGAAGTTTCTTACACACCCAGTGTTTAACTCGTATCACTCTGAGACAGAGTTTTTGCGATACTGTCGCAAACTTGAGTTACGCGATCTCTCACTTGCAATCTCGATGATTCCGCTTGGGTCATGCACGATGAAGCTTAATGCAACAACCGAGATGATCCCGGTCACGTGGAAAGAGTTTGGAGCATTACATCCGTTTGCGCCGCGTAATCAATGGGATGGATACGCAAAAGTATTCACCGATTTAGAGCAGATGCTCGCTTCTATTACAGGCTTTCACGGTGTTTCATTGCAGCCAAATTCCGGCGCGCAAGGGGAGTACGCTGGATTATTGGCGATTAGAAATTATCACCTGAGTCGTGGTGATGCGCACCGCACCGTTTGTTTGATCCCAAAATCAGCGCACGGCACCAATCCCGCAAGCGCCGTCATGGCAGGCATGAAAGTCGTAGTCGTTGATTGCGATGAGAACGGGAATATCAGCATCGCGGATTTAAAGAACAAAGCAAACGAGCATAAAGATAATCTCGCAGCGTTAATGGCAACGTATCCGTCAACCCATGGAGTGTTTGAAGAAGGGATCATCGAGATCACCAAACACATCCATTCGTGTGGCGGGCAGGTATACATGGACGGAGCTAACCTAAATGCACTTGTAGGATTAGTGCGTCCGATCGACATCGGTGCTGATGTTTGTCACATCAATTTACATAAGACGTTTTGTATTCCGCACGGCGGCGGTGGGCCAGGCATGGGGCCGATTGCTTGCGCGAAACATCTGACGCCGTTTTTACCGGGTCATCCGATGATGAGTGCTGCAGCTACAACGGGTCCGGTGTCGGCGGCTCCGTACGGAAGTGCGAGCATCTTAGTAATTTCATGGGCGTATATCGTGATGATGGGCGCAGAAGGCTTGAAGCGCGCATCGCAAGTTGCGATTTTAAACGCTAATTACGTTGCTAAATCGCTAGAGGGAGATTTCCCAACCCTTTATCGTGGACAAAACGGATTTGTAGCCCACGAATGTATCCTTGATCTTCGTGAGTATAAAAAGACTGCGGGCATCGAAGTCGATGACGTAGCTAAGCGCCTAATGGATTACGGATTTCATGCTCCCACCGTTTCGTGGCCAGTGATTGGCACCATTATGGTCGAACCAACGGAGAGTGAAAACAAGCGTGAGCTTGATAGATTCGTAGCTGCGATGAAAGCGATCGCTAACGAGGCAAAGAAGATAGTCAGGGGCGAATACGATAGACTGGATAACCCGTTAAAGGGTGCGCCGCATACCGCAAAGGCCGTGTGTAGCGACGAGTGGAACCGAAAGTATTCCCGCGATATCGCAGCATTTCCGACCGCTGAAACCAGAGATTCTAAATTCTGGCCCACAACTGGTCGAATCGACGGAAACTTTGGGGATAGAAATCTAGTGTGTACTTGTCCGCCGTTGGATAACTACTAATGCCCGCGGACGCCTTTTTCGGCCCCAATCTCCATATTTACACATGATAACAATTTATGATAAGTTGTTATCATGATCAGAACTCAAATAAGCCTAACCAAAGAGGAGTACCGCCTGGCTCGGCTAGAAGCTAAGCGTCAGGGGATCTCCCTTGCCGAGTTCGTTAGACGAACGTTGCGTCCGAATTTGCCATTGGACACCTCCAGGCCATGGATGAGATTCGTAGGTTTCGTGGAGAGCGGTGACGCAAACTCAAGCCAAAAAATTGATGAGTTAATCTATGGCATCAAAACTTAGTGCTTATGTCGATACCTCAGCTTTGATTGCTCTGCTCGACAAGTCAGACTCATTTCATCCTCTCTTCTCACGATTATTTTCCGATCCTCCGCCGCTTGTGACATCTTCTCTTGTGGTTGCTGAGGGGCAGGGATGGTTTTTACGTAGATTCGATACGAATCGTAGTTTGCAGTTTTTGACGTTTTTAGAAGAGCTACCTAACCTGACGATCTTTGCAGTTGGAGAAACTGAGATTAGGGAGGGCCAGCGAGTGTTGCAGAAATTTTCCGATCAAACTCTTACTCTAACTGACGCTGTCGGAATATCCATGCTCAAGAAGCATAAAATTCGACGATGCTGGTCTACCGATCGACATCTCTCTCTCGGCGGAGTTCCGTTGATTACATCGCTTGTTGATTAGCCGCGAACGCTGCCTCAGCGCTACTTCCTGCAGCCGCAACCACCACTCCCGCAGCCGCCCTTTCTGCGAGAAAATATCCGTCTTAGCAACACACCGACGGCGACACCAACTAAGATTAATACTAAAATTCTCTGCATATCGCCCTGAACCTACTACAGCCCAAACCCAACGGCGAGCTTATAAGTGATCCATGCCGTCCCGTAAGCCAGCAGGGACATATATCCGAACATAAACATCGGCCAGCGCCACCCACCTGTTTCGCGCCTACAAACTGCGAGAGTCGACATGCACTGGCACGCAAAGACGTAAAACACCAACAACGATAACGCGGCAGGGAGAGTAAATACACCAGCTGCGCGCTTCTCTCGTAACCTCGTAGTCAACGTCGACGAGCTATCATCACTGCGTTCCAGATTATAAACTGTGGCTAAGGCAGAAATAAAAACTTCGCGCGCTGCAAACGAAGCCAAAATCCCCACGCCGACTTCCCAGTTCCATCCGAGCGGCTTGATTATCGGCTCCATGGCATGTCCAATTTGACCCGCATAACTCTGCGACACTTTGCCTTCCGGAAACGAGGCAAGCGCCCATAGTATTATCGAACACGCTAAGATTACTGAGCCTGCGCTCTTTACAAAGATCATAATCCTGTCGAAAACTTCGATTAGCGTGGTGCGAACACTCGGGCGTCGAAGGGGAGGCATCTCCATTACGAACAACGCAGGCTTGCCGCGAAATGCTGTAAGTTTGAGTATCCATGCGACAAACGCAGCGCCGATAATTCCAAGCAAATACAAGCCCAAAAGTACGGCACCCTGCAAAGAAAATATTCCGAAGAGTTGGGATTCAGCTGGAATAAATGCAGCGATTAAAAGTGTATATACAGGCAATCTAGCGCTACAGCTCATCAGCGGAGCGATTAGGATCGTGACCATTCGATCTGCAAGCGAGGGAATGCTGCGCGTCGACATAATACCCGGAATCGCACAGGCAAATGAACTCAACATCGGAATAAAAGAGCGCCCCTGCAGACCTACCTGACGCATCACTCGATCCATGATGTAAGCTGCACGTGATAGATACCCAGAGTCTTCGAGGATTCCAATGAAAGCGAACAGAATCGCTATTTGCGGGATAAAAACGAGTACGCTTCCAACACCTGCGATAATCCCATCAACTAACAAGCTTCGCAAAATTCCAGGTTCCATCGACGAAGCAACTGCGTCGCCGACTACGGCAAGCGCACTATCGATTGCGTCCATGGGGATGCTGGACCAGGCGAAGATCGCCTGAAAAATTACAGCCATGATGCAAGCAAAGATGACTAAGCCCCAAACTCTGTGGGTCAACGCTTTGTCGATTGCAGCGATGATTCTATGGCTAAGTAACGGTGAGTTTGCTTCGTTGCTAATCGCAACCGAGCGCTGGACGACCCAGTTTATGAACGTGTAACGAGCGGATGCCTCGAAGCTGTTCGGATCGATCTCATTTTTAATTAGTTCTGCGCGCCACTCAGTTAATTTAGTACGAATTTCATCCGTTGAAGGAGGTATCTCCTCAGCCAGGAGTCTCGTTCCAAGAAGTAGAGTTGCAAACCCCTCCGGAAAGTTACGGTGTTTCGATTCAAGCGTGCCAAGCTCCTCGGCCGCATCTCTATATGCTGCGCATACAGGAAGCCATGTAAATTGCTTCGTGGAATTAATCGGATGTGCGAGCGCCTTAGTGATCTCCGATACTAATACATCGAGACCTTTTTTCTTCTTTGCTCCGATTGATACGACGGGGACTCCCAGCGCGGAAGCCAGCAACTCGGTGCGCACAGCAATCCCTCGGTCGCGAGCGGTATCGTTCATCGTGAGCGCTACGATGACTGATCGACCCAAATCGATCAGCTGGGTGGTGAGGTATAGATTCCGTTCGAGGTTGCTTGCATCAACCACAGCGACGATTATTTCTGGCCGAGTTTCACCGTGCATCTCTCCGAGCAGTAAAGCGGTTGAAATCCGTTCGTCGTCTGCTTGTCCGGATAGAGAATAAATCCCTGGGAGATCAATTATCTCAATCTTCTCGTGACCAAGCTTTTCTTGGTCTAACTCTCCTAACGTCACGGTGCCCGATTTTCGTTCGACCGTAACGCCCGGATAGTTCGCTACTTTGTGGCGTAAACCAGTCAGCGCATTAAACAGCGTAGTTTTGCCACTGTTTGGATTGCCGGCTAAAGCGATCCGCGGAGTCCTGGCTGAATTTGATTTTACGGAAGATGCAACGGAGGACATATCAACAACAACTCTTGGGACCTAAAACACGGCTTAGAAACACAGCTAGGAAATACAGCTCAGATTTGAGTAACTAAGACTCCGATCGCCTCCGATTTTCTAAGCGATAGCGAGTATCCAAGAGTGGTGACGGTAAGCGGATCACCGAGCGGTGCTATCGACGTAATCTTTAGTTCGGCGCCGATGATAATCCCCATCGTCAAAAGCTTGTGCTTAAGGTCCGGGGAGGACGCGGTGACGCTGCGTACAATGCAACGCATGCCGGGCTTTAATTCACTCAAGCTTACTTTTATTGTCGAGGCATCATCGTCTGACACCTTTACTGCGTACTTGTATTCCGACATCGAGTCTAGTTGCATATGCTATCTGAATAATTAACGAACTTCCTAGGCTACGGTAGCCCTCGCTCGGTATAGCATGCAAGTAGCGACATTGGCAGTTATTGCCTTGAGATTTCCAATCAATTTGCAGTTATATTTGAGCTAGTTACGGGTCGATTCGAAGAAATCATCCGGTATTTGCCCAACTAGCTTTTCGATGGATTCGCGCTTTACTCGCCAGTCAGCGCCGAGCTTGAATCCGGCGATGTAACCCCCGCGTATTAGGTCGTAGACCTTCGGGCGGTGAATGCGCAGCAGCTCAGAGACCTCATTGACGGTCAAAAGCAGGGGTTTGCGTGACTTGCTTCGCATACGCCCTCTATCTGCCGTGGGATCGTGGGTGCTCCGTGGGGGAAGTAGGGATTTTGGCTACGAAGTTCTAGTAGTTCCCCTGGGAGCGTCCCTGGGACCGCGGGGCGTTGCCCCGCAGTCGCTTCAAGCCCTTTACGGTTTCAATTCGCAGCGGCAAAGTTTGCCATAGACTGCGAGGCGGCGCCTCGCGGTCCCAGAAAATATCCATTTTTAGCCTGCTACATTCAAGACGTAACCCCCCATAACCTCTTATGAAATGGAGAATTTTCAAAAGCGAATACTCGTATTTGCCCGTCTTTTCGTGACGTTATCAATGGTGCTGCCCGCCGTTGTAAACGCGGAGACGAATCCATTTTTCGATTCGAATGCAGCCAAGACCGTATTCGCCCCAGTTGTAGAAGTTACCGTTGGAGGCAAGATCCCGGAATCATACAAGGCCACGACTCCTAAGAGTGCAGCGGTAAAGCCGATTTCTGAACAAAAAGCATCGGGCGCAGTCACATCGGAGAAGGCGCTGTCAGCCGATGCACGCGCAAAACTCATAGAGCAATTCGGAGATCCCACTAAGGACGTAGCGCTTCGTACCGCTGACACAGCCCCGATCCCATTTAAGGGAATGATGGCTGCGCTAGACGCCGGCGACGACACATTGGCGCAGCAGTACGCTGAACAGTTCCAGCGATACACGGAAAAACTGCAGCGCAGTAACTTAACCGCGGTGAATCTTTTGTCCGGAGTGGCGCACCAACGGGAGCAAGAAGCTGCCGCTGAATTAGACGCTAATCGCTCGAAACTTCGAACGCTTATCAGCCCGGAAGAACTAGCAAAACTGAAGCAATCGGAAGGGAAAGGCGGAGAAGAGAGCAAGTCGG